>DATNEN010000251.1:0-28361 GCA_035552975.1 Steroidobacteraceae bacterium | reverse complement strand
GGGCGCTCAGGGGCCTTCACCGACTTTGACGGGCTTCACCTGCCGGGTTTCCCCGGAGGGCTCAAGTTGTCTCGTCTGAGTCCGCTGCGTCTACCAATTCCGCCACTCGGGCAGCGAGTGGGTCCCGCCGCCTTCTGCGGCTGCGGGGGGCGGGATTATAGGGGGTCCGCCGGGCTCAGGTCACCAGCCAGAGCGCCCCCGGTGGCGCGCCCTTGCGACCTTTTTTCGGCCCGTCGCATCTAATGGAGCAATGAGCAGACTGGGCGAGATCAGGGTGGCGGAGGAGGTCCTGGAGAGGGCCCGGGCGGGCGATGAGCGCGCGCGGGCCGCGATCTACTGGGCCGTCGCTCCGGGCACCTTCGGGCTGATACGCCGGCTCTCGGGTAACCGGGCTCAGGCGGAAGACCTTTTCCAGGACACCATGATGGCGCTTTACCAACACCTCGGGCAGTTTCGCGGCGAAGCCCCGCTCGGTGCGTGGGTACGGCAGATAGCGGTGACGAAGTGCCTGATGTATCTGCGCTCCCCGTGGCACCGCGCGCGCAGGTACCTGGAGCTGCAGTCGGAGTCGGAAACGGACATCAGGCCGCTCCTGGCCACGCCGGGACCTCTGGCGGAAGTCTTCGACGTCGAACGTGCGCTTGCCTGCCTCTCGCCCACCGCACGTGCCGTCGTCTGGCTGTACGAGGTCGAGGGATACTCGCACGAGGAGATCGGAAGGGCATTTGGACGCAGCGTGAGCTTTTCAAAGTCGCAGCTGGCGCGAGCGCATGTGCGCCTGCGCGAATGGTTTGAACCAAGCGTGGATCGACAGACATGTACCCCGACATAGAACGCAGTCAGCGGCGGCTTGCTGACCGGCTGCGCGCCCTGCCAACCGACGCGCAGCCGCCGTATGACTGGCTGGAGTTCCGGCGGCGCACGCAGATGAGCGATACCGGCGGCGAGCGGCGCTTCGCGGGACTCCCTTACATGGCGGCGGGTGCTGCCGTGCTGCTGCTTCTGGCTGTTGGAAGCATCGCTCTGATGAGTCACAGCCGCGGAATCCGTGCGGCGCGTATGACGCCACCCATGGTGACGCACAGCGAGCCTGAGGAGTCTGCGCGTGTTGCGGACGCCCGCACACAGGCGGCGGAACGCTGGCTTGCGAGCCTGCCGTCAGAGCCGGTCATCGTGCGATTCGGAACGCGAGTCGCCGTGAGCAGCCTGGAGGATCGCATTGCTCAGGTCGATGACATGCTCACTGCGGCGAACTTTGGGGACGTGCAGCCCGCACGTCTCGCGGCGCTCCAACAGGAGCGGGGTCGACTAGTCAATTCGCTGGCGCAGGTGCGCTATGCCGAAGCGTTGGCGGCGAATGCGCCGTGAGTGCCTCGCGCAAGGAGAAACTGTGAAAACGCTGACGATGCTGAGTGCAGCAGTGGTTGCCGCGGGGTTGGTCCCGTATGAGGCACTCGCCGCACCCGCGACGACGATACCAGCTCCTCCCGCGCCAGAGGCGGCGCCGGCGCCTCCCGCGCCACCGGCTCCGGGGGCAGTGCCTGCGTTCCCCACCGACGAATATTCCAGCACGGACGATGCGATGAGGAGAGCCCGGACTGCGAGCAGAGCTGCCGCTGCGGCGGCAGCTGAAGCGGGTAGAGCCGCAGGCGAGGCGGGTAGGGCCGCAGGCGAGGCTGGCAGGATGGAGGTCGAGCTCGAGGCTGCGCGCCGCCGTCTGGCCGCCGACGCGGCAGAGGTCGCCCGGCTTTCCATGCAGGTCGGCAAACCCCTCATGGAGCATTTCGAGACGCGCTTCGAGAGTCCGCCCCATGCGCTCATCGGCGTGGAGATCGCCGCCGAGAGTCGTTCCGAAGGAGCACGCGTGGTGAACGTAAGTCCGGGGGGGCCTGCATTCGAAGCAGGCATTCGCACCGGGGACCTCATCGTTTCAGTCAACGGCACGGATGCGAAGGGTGAGGGAGGCGTGAACCGCATCGTGCGATCCATTCGCGGGGCGGCTCCGAACGAGAAGCTGAGCATCCGGGTGATGCACCAGGGCAAGCCCAAGGACCTCGTCGTGACCGCACGGGAGATGCCCAACATGGTCTTTTCGACGGCGGATTCGAATGGCATGCCTCTGCTGCCCGGGCCGCCGGCGAATTCGCCGGTGTTTACCTTCCACGAGCTGGGGATTCCCAGCCTGTCGAACATGCAGCTGATGACGCTCAGCGCGGGTCTGGGCCGCTACTTCGGAACCGACAAGGGCGTGCTGGTGGTGCGCGCTCCGACACGATCGGATTTCAAGCTGCAGGACGGCGACGTCATCCTCTCCATCGACGGTCGCGAGCCGACCAGCGGAGCGCATGCGACGCGCATCCTCGCGTCCTATCAGGCCGGCGAGAAAGTCACGCTGCACATCATGCGAGACCGCAAGCCGCTCAACCTCGAGGTCACTCTGCCGGAGCAGAGGTGGAGCTATGGCGAGTTTCAGGCGCCGCGCCCCACGGGGCCGAACGAGTAGGGCGACAGCGAGTCGCCGCTACGTCGCGGCGTGCACTACCATGCGCGGGTGCGCCGCGACGACTTCACCTATCACCTGCCTGAGGAGCTGATTGCCCAGACACCTCTGCCCGAGCGCTCCGCCAGCCGGCTGCTCGTGCTGGAGGGTCTCACCGGAGGGCTGAGCGACCGCAGCATGCGGGATCTGCCCGGCCTGCTCCGAGCGGGGGACTTGCTCGTATTCAACGACACGCGCGTGGTAGCGGCGAGGCTGGTTGGCGAGAAGCCGTCCGGTGGGCGCGTGGAGGTCTTTCTGGAGCGGGCGCTGCCGGGCACTCAGGCGCTGGTGCAGTTGCGCGCCAGCAAGCCGATCCGCCCCGGCCTGGCCATCGCCACGGCGGGCGGGACAGTCAGTGTTCTCGAGCGCCGGGACGACCTGTGGGTGGTGGAGCTCCCGGCGGCGGCACTGGAGTTCTTCGAGCGCTGGGGCAGCGTTCCCCTGCCTCCGTACATAAAGCGCGCGGCAGACACGCAAGACCGTGAGCGATATCAGAGTATCTTTGCGCGTCAACGCGGCGCCGTGGCGGCACCGACCGCGAGCCTGCACTTCGACGCGGGACTGGTGGAGGCGACGGAAGCGCTGGGCGTGCAGCGGACACTCGTGACGCTGCATGTCGGAGCGGGCACCTTCCAGCCCGTGCGTACGGAGGATCTCGATTCTCATATCATGCACTCGGAGAGCGTCTGCGTCGGTGCATCCGCCTGTGAGGCGATCACCCGCACCCGGCAATCCGGGGGGCGCGTGATCGCCGTGGGCACTACGGTGGTGCGCGCATTGGAGTCTGCTGCTCTGCAGGGGCTACCGTTGCAACCCTGGACTGGAGAGACGCGCCTGTTCATTCGCCCCGGATTCCGCTTTCAGGTCATCGACGCCCTGCTGACCAACTTCCATCTGCCCGAATCGACGTTGCTGATGCTGGTATGCGCGCTCGGCGGGCGCGAGCCCGTGCTCGCCGCATATGAGCATGCGGTGCGCTCGCGGTATCGCTTTTTCAGTTACGGGGATGCGATGTTCGTGACGGTGCGCGCGTGAGGCCTGCATTCGAGGTTCTCAGGACCGATGGCGCCGCGCGGATCGGCCTTCTGCGCCTGGCGCACGGGGCGGTCGAGACACCGGCGTTCATGCCGGTCGGCACCTACGGGACCGTGAAGGCCATGTCCCCCGAGGAGCTCGAAGGGCTCGGCGCCCAGATCATTCTGGGCAACACCTTCCACCTGTTGCTGCGACCCGGTCCGGGCGTCATCGCCGCGCATGGCGGGCTGCACTCGTTCATGCACTGGCAACATCCGATCCTGACGGATTCGGGGGGCTTTCAGGTCTTCAGCCTGAAGAGCCTGCGCAAGATCACCGAGGAGGGCGTGCGCTTCCGCTCTCCAGTGGATGGAGCGGAGGTGCGGCTGAGCCCCGAGGACTCCATGGACGTGCAGTTGCAACTGCGCTCCGACATCGCCATGGCGCTGGACGATTGCACGCCGTATCCGGCGACCGAGGCGCAGGCCCGGGAATCGATGGAGCGCTCCATGCGCTGGGCGGCCAGGAGCCATGCCCACTACTACGCCGCCGCGCGGGAGCCTCCCGGCGGGCTGTTCGGCATCGTGCAGGGCGGCATGCACACCCCGCTGCGGCTCGCCTCGTTGGAGGCGTTGCTGCAGCTGGACTTCCCCGGCCTCGCCGTCGGGGGCCTGGCAGTGGGTGAGCCGGAGGAGGAACGGCTGCGCATCCTGGAAGAGCTGGTGCCGCACATGCCTCAGGAGCGTCCTCGCTACCTGATGGGCGTGGGCCGGCCGGAGGACCTGGTGGCTGCGGTGTTGCGCGGCATCGACATGTTCGACTGCGTCATGCCCACGCGCCACGCCCGCAACGGCCACCTGTTCACCTCCACCGGCGTGATCAACATCCGCAACAGCGCGCACCAGGCGGACCTGGGACCGGTCGATCCGGCCTGCGCCTGCTATACCTGCCGGCATTTCAGCCGCGCCTACCTGCGCCACCTCGACCGCTGCAATGAGATCCTGGGGTCGCGTCTGAATACCATCCACAACCTGCACTTCTATCTGCAGCTGATGCGCTCGATCAGGGAGGCGATTGCCGCGGGTGGATTCTCGGCCTGGGCGGCCGGCTACCTGGCTCACAGGCGGGCGGCGGCGGGTGCTGTGGCATAATGCCGCCCCCCACCGCCCGGTGAGGGTCGTCTCGCAGGTGAAAGCATGAATGGTCTGATTCCAGAAGCATGGGCGCAGGGGGCTCCCGTGGCCCCGGGCCCCGGGGGGAGCCCCTACAGCTTCATCTTCATGATGGTGGCGTTCGTCATCATCTTCTATTTCATGCTCATCCGGCCGCAGCAGAAGAAACAGAAAGAGCACCAGGCGATGCTGTCGAAGCTGTCCGCGGGCGATGAGGTCGTCACGACGGGCGGCATTCTCGGACGGATCGTCGAGGTCGGCGATGCGTTCGTGACGGTGGAAGTGGCCGACGGTGTGCGCCTGAAGGTGCAGAAGGTGCAGGTCGCCGCGCTGATGCCCAAGGGCACCTTGAAAAGCGCCTGACCATGCTCGAGTACGCACGCTGGAAATACATCCTGATCGCCGTCGTCCTGGCGCTGGCCTTCCTGTTCGCCGTGCCGAACCTGTTCGGTGACGATCCGGCGCTGCAGATCGCCACCAAGGACCACTCCAACATGACGGCGGACACCGTCAAGACGATCGAGACCTACCTGAAGCAGAAGGCGATCCCCTTCGAGACGAGTTATCTCGAGAGCGGCCACATGATGGTGCGCTTCGGCGGGGTGACCGATCAGCTCAAGGCTCGTGATGCCATCAACGAAGCCCCGCAATTCAAGGACAACTACGTTACCGCGCTGTCGTTCGCGCCGCGCACGCCCGCATTCCTGCGCAGCCTGGGACTGAAGCCGATGGCGCTCGGACTGGACCTGCGCGGCGGGCTGTACCTGCTCTACCAGGTCGATCTCAACAGCGCGGTCAGCCAGCTGCTGGACGGTTACGTCCAGGACGCGCGCCACGCCTTGACGGCGGCCAACATCCAGTTCAAGGACGTGACGGTCGTGGCCGCCGGCAATAACGGGGCCGACTCGGTGCGCATCGCACTGGCGCCGGGTGCCGATGCGGATGCCGCGCGCAAGGCTCTCAATACCGCGTTGCAGGGTGTCAGCTTCTCCACCCAGGGCGCTGCGCTGGTGGCAACCTTGAGTCCGACGACGATCCGCGAGCGCCAGGATTATGCGATCCAGCAGAACATCACGACGCTGCGCAACCGGGTGAACGAGCTGGGCGTGTCCGAGCCCATCGTGCAGCGCCAGGGATTGAACCGGATCAATGTCCAGCTTCCGGGCGTGCAGAACTCCGCGGAGGTCAAGAATCTCCTCGGCCAGATCGCGACCCTGGAGTTCCGCCTGGAGGATGAGGAGCACAATCCCATCGAGGCGGCGCAGACCGGGCACGTGCCGATCGGCTCGAAGCTCTACACGCATACGCGCATCGGCCGCCCCATCCTGCTGAAGCGCGAGATCATCGCCACCGGAGAGCAACTCACCAGCGCGACCTCGACGCAGTCGCAGAACGGGCCGGCGGTCTCCATCAAGCTCGATGCGCGCGCGGGCCAGGCGATGCTCAAGACCACCCGGGTCAACGTCGGTCACCACATGGCTGTGGTGATGATCGAGAAGCATGCCGAGACGAGCACCGTGGACGGCAAGCAGGTGACACGTTACGTGACGGACGAGAACGTCATCAACGATGCCACCATCCAGGGCGTCTTCAGCGATCGGTTCGATATCACGGGACTGACGAGCGGTGAGGCGCGCGATCTTGCGCTGCTGTTGCGATCCGGCTCGATGGCCACCGCGGTTGCGCTGGTGCAGGAGCGCGTGATCGGGCCGAGTCTCGGCCGCGATAACATCGACAAGGGCGTTCTCGCCCTCGAGATCGGGATGCTCGGCGTGTTCGTGTTCATGGCCATCTACTACAAAGTCTTCGGGCTGGTGGCGGATGCCGTGCTGGCGGCGAACGTCGTGCTGCTGACAGCGCTGCTGTCGATGATGGGATTCTCCCTGTCCTTGCCGGGTATTGCCGGCATCATCCTGACCGTCGGCATGGCCGTCGATGCGAACGTGCTGATCTACGAGCGCATCCGCGAGGAGCTGCGCAAGGGTGTGTCGCCTCAGGCTGCGATCCGCGCGGGCTTCGAGAAGGCGTTCTCGGCGATCGCCGACTCGAACATCACGACCCTCATCGCGGGCGTGGTGTTGTGGATTTTCGGAGTGGGACCGATACGGGGTTTCGCGATCGTCCTGACCCTCGGCATCGCGACCTCGATGTTCACCGCGTTGATGGGTAGCCGGGCGCTGGTCACGCTCATGTACGGCGGCCGTCGCAAGATCGCCCACCTGCCGATCTAGCCGGCAAAATCCTTTTTCCTTCAGAGGTTGCAGTGGAATTTTTTCACAAGCAGACGAACTTCCCGTTCATGGCCACACGCAAGGTGTGGTACACGCTGTCTGCCGTGCTGATGGTTGCATCGTTGGCCGCACTGGCGACCCGCGGGCTCAACCTCGCGATCGACTTCACCGGCGGCGTCAACGCGCAAGCCAACTTCGCCACGACCGCCAATGTCGATGGGGTGCGCGCGAAGCTCGCCGCCGGCGGGTTCCACGACCCACAGGTGCAGAACTTCGGGTCCTCGCGCGATATCGCCATTCGCTTGCCTCCCGACCCGAAGGAGAACGAGAACTCGATTCGTGCAAAGCTCGAGCCGCTGCTGAAGGCGGTCGACCCCAGCGCCCAGGTGACGGACCTGGAAGTGGTAGGTCCACAGGTGGGCAGCGAGCTGCGCACCAGCGCCGCCGAGGCACTCGGCGCCACGCTGCTGCTGATTTTCCTGTACATCGCCTTTCGCTTTCACACGTGGCGGCTGTCCCTAGGCGCCATCCTCGCCGTCATTCACGATCCCATCCTGGTGCTCGGGCTGTTCTCCTTTACCCAGACCTCCTTCGATCTGCCGGTCGTGGCGGCCGTGCTCGCGGTGGTCGGTTACTCGCTGAACGACACCGTGGTGGTGTTCGACCGGATTCGCGAGCGCTTCGAATCCAACCGCCGCCTGCCCTCCGATACGGTGCTCGATCAGTCGATCAACCAGACGCTCTCGCGGACGATCATGACCAAGGTCGTGACCTCCATCGTGGTGGTCGCGCTGCTGTTCCTCGGAGGGCCGGTGCTCAAAGGGTTCTCGGAGGCGCTGATGGTCGGCATCATCGCGGGCACGTATTCCTCGATCTACATCTCCAGCGCCATTGCGCTGGACTGCGGTCTGACCGCTGAGCACATCTTTCCCACAGTCAAGAAAACGGCCGTCGATCACCTGCCGTGATCGACCTGCTCTCTGATCCGCAGAGCTGGCTCGCTTTCTTCACGTTGTCGTTGCTCGAGATCGTTCTCGGGCTCGACAACATCATTTTCATATCGATCCTCGTCAGCCGACTGCCGGTGCCGCGGCAGGGGCGCGCGCGCCTCACGGGCCTGGCACTTGCCATGCTGACCCGCATCGCGCTGCTGTTCTCGATCGTGTGGCTCACGCGGCTCATTCAGCCGCTGTTCCACATCGGGGACCGGGGCGTCTCCGGTCGCGATCTGATTCTGTTCGCCGGCGGCCTGTTCCTCCTCGGCAAGAGCGTGCTGGAGATCCACGGAACTCTGGAAGGCGCGAGCGAGGTCAGCACGCGGCGGCGTGTCTATGCCAACTTCGTCATGACCGTCCTGCAGATCGCGGTCGTGGACATCGTGTTCTCGCTCGACTCGGTGTTCACGGCCGTCGGACTGGCGAAGGATCTGCCGATCATGGTCGCGGCCATCGTCGTCGCCATCATCGTCATGATGATGGTGTCGGGCTCGCTCAGCGTGTTCATCGAGCATCACCCGACCATCAAGGTGCTGGCGCTCGCTTTCCTGATTCTCATCGGCGTCGCCCTCGTCGGCGAGAGCCTGCACTTCGAGATCCCCAAGGGCTATCTGTACTTCGCGATGGCGTTCTCCGTGGGGGTGGAGATGATCAACATCCGGCTGCGCCGACATCTGGATGCGCGTGCCAAGCCGGGCGAGGACGAGGGCGGCTAGCGAGTCGTCGCGGGGCTCGCGTTCGGCGCGCCGCCGTTCATGTGGGCTCTGACGCGGCTGTGACGATAGCCGTAGCAGGCGTAGATCACCGCGCCGATCAGTGTCCAGACGACCAGGCGCAGCCACGTCTCGATTCCGAGGGAGAGCATCATGGCCGCGCAGATGATCGCTCCGAGGATGCAGGTGACAGCCGGTGCGGGGGTCTTGAACGGGCGGGGAAGATCCGGCCGCGTGGTGCGCAGGATCAGGACGCCGATGCAGACGGTGACGAACGCGGCCAGCGTGCCGAT
Organism: Steroidobacteraceae bacterium; assembly: GCA_035552975.1. Lineage (GTDB taxonomy): Bacteria > Pseudomonadota > Gammaproteobacteria > Steroidobacterales > Steroidobacteraceae > 13-2-20CM-66-19. The sequence continues at coordinate 19,404 of DATNEN010000251.1, read as the reverse complement.
CGATACGATCTCACCGAGGACGTTGACGGGAAACAGCCCGCCGATCAGCGCGGCACAGATGCCGGTAACCACGGTTCCAAAGCTCGGAGTCTGAAACCGGGGGTGGATGGTCGCGAAGGCTTTGCCGATCAAGCCATCCCGCGCCATCGCGAGGAAAATGCGCGCCTGTGCGAGCATCATCACCAGCATCACGGAGGTCATCCCGGCGATGGCGCCGAGCTTCACCGGTATGCCAAGCCAATGGAGCGAGGCGTATTTGTCGAGCGCCAGGGCGACCGGCGCAGCCACGTCGAGCTCGGTGTACTTCACCATGCCCGTCAGGACGCAGGCGACCACGACGTACAGGATGGTGCAGATGACGAGGCTGCCCAGGATCCCGATCGGCATGTCGCGCTGCGGATTGCGCGTCTCCTGTGCAGCCGTGGACAGGGCATCGAAGCCGATGTAGGCGAAGAAGATGACGCCCGAGGCGGCCATGATGCCGCTGTAGCCGAACTTGCCGTACTCACCCGTGTTGGGGGGGATGAACGGATGCCAGTTCGCCGTGTTGATATGGGAGACGCCGAAGAAAATGAACAGCAGCACCACGGTGACCTTGATCACGACGATCCAGATGTTGAAAGTGGATGACTGCCTGATGCCGATGTAACAGATGGTGGCGATCACGGCGACGATCGCGATCGCGGGCACGTTGATGATCGCTCCGGTGGTGACGATCGAGAAATGGCCGGCGCCCTGATCCAGGGGGGCATGCGAGAGCGCTGCAGGAATGTGCAGGCCGAGCTGGTCCAGGAGACTCACGACGTAGCCGGACCAGCCCACCGAGACAGTGCCCACCGCCACAAGGTACTCGAGCACCAGGTTCCACCCGATGAACCACGCAACGCCTTCGCCCAGTGTTGCGTAGGAGTACGAATAAGCGCTGCCCGAAACGGGAATCATCGAGGCGAACTCGGCGTAGCACAAACCTGCGAGCGTGCAGCCGGTACCCGCCACGATGAACGCGAGCGCCAGCCCCGGGCCGGCGTGATTGGCGGCCGCCGTTCCGGTCAGCACGAAAATGCCCGTACCGATGATTGCGCCGATGCCCAGGGCTACCAGCGCCGTTGCGGACAGCACACGCTTGAGCTTGACACCGGAGGCGTCGTCCGCCTGCAGTTCGTCGATCGACTTCGTCGCCAGCAGCTGGCTCGGCATGGGGCCCCCGGCTCAAACAGTTGTTGGCGCGGACTATGGGGGACCTTCATTCCTCGCGCAACTCGGGAGGCAGGTGCGGCGCGAGCAACTCCAGCAGCGCTTCATAGACTTTGGGGGTGCCGGCCAGGACGTTGCCGCCCTGGCGGAATTCGCCGCCGGCGAGGGTGCCGATGCGGCCTCCGGCTTCCTGGATGAGCAGGGTTCCCGCGGCGGTGTCCCAGGGCGACAGGCCGATCTCCCAGAAGGCATCCGCGCGCCCGGCTGCGACGTAAGCCAGATCCAGTGACGCGGCGCCCGGCCTTCGCACGCCGGCTGTCTGCTGCATCACGCTCTTGAGCATCAACATGTACGAGTCGATGAAGCGCGTATTCGCCCGATACGGGAAGCCGGTCGAGATCAGCGCCCCTTCGAGCGTGCGCTGCTTGCTGACGCGAATGCGGTGGTTGTCCAGGTGAGCACCGCCGCCGCGCGAGGAGGTGAACAATTCCTGGCGCATGGGATCGTAGATCACCGCGTGCTCGAGGCGTCCGCGCTGCTGACACGCGATCGATACCGCAAAGATGGGAAAGCCGTGCAGGAAGTTCGTCGTTCCATCCAGCGGGTCGATGATCCACACCGTCTCATTGTCCCCGGAGGCTCCGCTCTCCTCGGCCAGGAAGGCATGGTGGGGGTAGTGCTTGCGGATGATGGCGATGATCTCGGCCTCCGCTGCGCGATCGACTTCCGAGACGAAATCGTTGCGGCCCTTGGAGGTCACGGTCAGGGACTCGAGGCGGTTCAGGCTGCGGACGATGACTTCGCCGGCGCGGCGGGCGGCCATCACCGCGATATTGAGAAGGGCGTGCACGGGAAAATCATACCTTATCGACGGCCAGAGCGTCGGCGAGCGTGCGAGCCCATCGCTGTTGATCCTGGGCACAGGCCACCAGGTCCTGGCGGAGCTCGAACTCCAGCGCCGGGTTGCCGATGTCATCACCGTAGACCAGCACGCCGTAGTCGGTGTCCGGCTCGACAGTGTAGGGCACGTTGGCGCCCACGTTCAGCGAGGCATCATGGGCACGTAGCCGCTCGATGGTGGCTTGCGCGAAGGGCTTGCTTGCAGCGAACAGAACGCCGACGTGCCAGGCACGCGCAACACCGTCGTACGTCGGTGTAAAGCTGTGAATGGCCACGATCACAGTGCGGCGGCCCCCGGCTTTGCGTTTCGCAAGATGCTCTGCGATAGCCTGGTGGTGTGGCCTGAACACTCGTGCGGCGCGCAGCGCGCGCTCCTGCGCCGTAATGCCCACGTTTGCTGGAATATCCGTGTGCTCGGACCGGGTCACGATGCTGGAGACGGATTCCACCGGCCGATTCAGATCGATGAGCAGTCTCGAGCTGGTTCCGAGGAACGCCACCGCATCCAGCAGGGTCGCCAGGCTGCGTGTCACGGAAGCGGCGCCGATATCCCACGCAATGTGTCTCTGCAGCTCCGAGGGAGGAACTCCCAGAGTGCCGTACTGGGGAGGAAGATAGTTAGAAGCATGAGGACACAGAAGGACTACGGAAGATGTCCCCGTGGGATTGACGATCTCCACGGGCGCGGGCCAGTCGTGCATAGGCGCGAAGAGTACAGGAACTTGACGCACCGGGAATGAAGAGTTAAAGCCCAGCAGATGAAATCGGCCAACATCCGCATCGTTCTCGTCGAGCCTTCCCATCCCGGCAATATCGGAGCTACGGCACGGGCGATGAAGAACATGGCGCTCGAGGAGCTCGTTCTCGTGCGGCCCAAGCAGTTCCCGCACAACGACGCGACGGCGCGGGCATCCGGCGCGGACGACGTTCTGGCGCGCGCACGCGTCGTCGATTCGGTTGCCGATGCGGTTGCCGATTGCGGCTTCATTGCGGCCACGACTTCGCGGGATCGCGACCCGAACATACGTGTGGTCGACGTGCGTGAGGCGGCGGCACGTATTGTGAGTGAGGCGCAGGCTCGACCGTCCGCCGTGCTTTTTGGCGCGGAGCGTACTGGCCTCACTAACACGGACATCGAGGCGGCGCACTGCCTGATCCGCATTCCGGCCAACCGCGAGTATCTCTCCTTGAACCTGTCGATGGCCGTGCAACTCGTCGCCTACGAGCTGTTTCGTGCTCGAGGGGCGACTGTGGCCCCGCCTGAGCGCGAGATGCCATTGGCGACGGCAGTGGAGATGCAGCGCCTCTACACCCATCTGGAACAGGTGCTGGAGGAAATCGATTTCCGGGACCGTACGCAGAGCGGCACGCACCTGATGGCTCGCATCCGGCGCTTCCTGCAACGTGCGGAGTTGGATCAGAACGAGGCCAACATCCTGCGCGGCATGCTCACTGCGGTGCAGAACCGCCGCCGCCCTGCGGGGGGCAAGTGACTGCCCCGGAGCGCGTCGTCTACCTCGACTATGCGGCGACGACGCCGGTGGACCCGGCCGTTGTGCAGGCGATGGGCGAGTGTCTGGGTGTCGAGGGGGATTTCGGCAATCCGGCCTCGGCCACCCATCCGTACGGGACGCGTGCGGCTGCACGAATCGAGCGGGCACGGGCTCAGGTGAGCGCGCTCATCGATGCGGCGGCGGAGGAGATCGTATTTACCTCCGGCGCCACGGAGTCCGCGAACCTCGCGATTCTCGGCGCCGCCTATGCCAATGCCGACCGTGGCCGGCACATCGTCACCTCGCGGATCGAGCACAAGGCAGTGCTCGATGCCTGCAGGCAACTGGAGAAGCAAGGCTACAACGTGACGTGGCTGATTCCCGATGGTAACGGAGTCATTTCCCTGGAGTCGCTGCAGCGCGCGTTTCGGCCCGACACCGTGCTCGTCACTCTCATGCACGCCAACAACGAGACCGGCGTCATCCAGGATCTGGCCGGCATTGGCGCCCTCTGCCGTGAGCGGGGAGTTCTGTTCCACAGCGATGCGGCGCAGTCCGTCGGGAGGATCCCGGTGACGGCCGGCGCGGTGGACTTCCTCACCTTCACGGCTCACAAGATTTACGGACCGAAGGGCGTCGGTGCACTGTACGTGCGCCGCTCGCGGCGGGGATTCCTGCAGCCGCTGAGCTTTGGCGGCGGCCAGGAGAGGGGGCTGCGTCCCGGCACGCTGCCCACGCACCAGATCGTCGGTTTCGGGGAGGCCTGTGAGCTGATGGCGCAACGCCTCGCTTCGGAGTCGCAGCGCCTGCTGGGGCTACGGGATCGGCTGTGGAGCCGTCTGTCGAGCCTGGGCGGTGTACACCTGAACGGCGCGGGCGCGCCGCGCCTGCCGGGGATCCTCAATGTGTCGTTCGAGGGCGTGGAAGGGGAGAGCCTGGTAACGGGCCTGCCGCAACTCGCCGTGTCCACCGGCTCTGCCTGCAACTCCTCCTCGGCAGACCCTTCGTACGTGCTGCGGGCCCTCGGCCGGGACAGCCAGCTGGCGCAGAGCTCGCTGCGGCTGAGCTTCGGCCGCTATACGACGGAGGCGGACATCGATCTCGCGGCCGAGGCGATCGTCGCGGAAGTTCGTCGCCTGCGGGCACTCTCGCCCGCTTCCGAGCCGGCACCGGCCGGTTTCAGCGTTTCCTGCGAGGCGGGAGGGCCCGGTCAGGAGAGCTGGGTCCGCTTCGATCTGGCGGTCGAGGACGGCATTGTGAAGGCCGCACGTTTTAAGTCGTATGGCTGCCCCCATACTGTAGCGGTGGCCTCGTGGCTGGCCTCCCAGCTGCCAGGCAGGCACCGGGACGCCTTGGTCCCGGGCACGCCGACCGCCTGGGCCGCTGCCCAGGATGTGCCGGTGGAGAAACTTGGGCGTCTGCTGGTGGTCGAAGACGCATTGCAGCAATGCGTTCGCCGCTGGGAATGACGGGTAGAATGCACAGTAGCGCTTGAGATCCCCCTCCGATGGCCATTTCCCTCACCGAATCCGCAGCGAATCGCGTCAAGACCTTTCTGGTTTCCCGCGGCCATGGTCTCGGCCTGCGCCTCGGGGTACGCAAGACCGGCTGCTCCGGGTTCGCGTACGTCATCAATTACGCCGACGACATTCAGCCGACCGACCTGGTGTTCGAGGACCGGGGCGTGAAGGTGTTCGTCGACCCGGACAGCCTGTCGCTCATCGACGGGACCCAGGTGGACTTCGTGAAGCAGGGGCTGAATGAGGCCTTCCGCTTCCGCAATCCCAATGTGAAGGGGGAGTGCGGCTGCGGAGAGAGTTTCTCGGTGTAGTCCACGGGAAAAAAGTCGCCCTACGGCGCTTTTTTGCGCCGTCCGGCCTCGGACGGCGCCCTTCGGGGCGACCTTCCGGTCGCCCAAACTGCGTTTGTCGGACATCAGCTTCGTTGCCGCCGGCAAAAAGCGTGGTTTTTGCCGGCTGCCCAGGCCACAGGGGGCCAGGCGTCAAGGTACACTTCGCGGCTGTCCTTCAGGCCCAAGAAAGGTTTTGCCCATGGCGCTCGAGCGCACACTCTCCATCGTCAAGCCCGACGGCGTTTCCCGCAATCTGATCGGTGAGGTCTATCGCCGCTTCGAGCAGGCGGGGCTGTCGATCATCGCGGCGCGCATGCTGCACCTGTCGCAGCGCGAGGCCGAAGGTTTCTACGCTGTGCACCGCGAGCGTCCGTTCTTCAAGGACCTGGTGAAGTACATGACTTCCGGACCGGTCGTGGTTCAGGTCCTCGAGGGCGAGAACGCCATCGCCCGCAATCGCGAGATCATGGGAGCCACGGATCCCAAGAAAGCGGCCAACGGCACCATCCGCGCCGAGTTTGCCCTCAGCATCGAGCAGAACGTGGTACACGGCTCGGATGCCCCCGAGACCGCCGCGCAGGAAATCGGGTACTTCTTTCGGACCACGGAGCTGCACTCGCGCGGCTGAGGCCGCGCTTCCCCCATGGCTACCGACCCCGTTGCGAGCCCCGAGAACCTGCTGGGCCTGACACGCCCGGCACTGGAGGCGTTCGTCACGGGGCTCGGGAGCAAGCCCTTCCGGGCACGGCAGCTGATGAACTGGCTCTACAAGCGGGGTGAGGGCTCCTTCGAGAGCATGACCGACCTCGCCAAGGACTTCCGTACCCAGCTGGTGGGCTGCGCCGAGGTCCGTCCGCCGGAGATCGTGAGCGTGCACAGCTCCTCCGACGGAACCCGCAAGTGGCTGTTGCGGGCGGACGCTTCCCAGGCCTTTGAGATGGTGTTCATCCCGGAGGATGACCGGGGAACGCTATGCATCTCCTCGCAGGTCGGGTGCGCGCTCGATTGCTCCTTCTGCTCGACGGCACAGCAGGGGTTCAACCGCAACCTCACCACCGCCGAGATCGTCGGGCAAGTGTGGCTCGCCAAGCGCGAGCTGGGGGAATTCGCCGCGACTGAGCGCGCAGTGACCAACGTCGTGCTGATGGGCATGGGTGAGCCGCTCGCGAACTTCCGCAATGTCGTGCCGGCCATGCGGATCCTGCTGGATGATCTGGGTTTCGACCTCTCGCGCCGGCGCGTGACTCTGTCGACCTCGGGGCTCGTGCCGCAGATCTACAAGCTGGCGGAGGAGATCAACGTAGCCCTCGCGGTGTCGCTGCACGCGCCCGATGACGAGCTGCGCAGCGAGCTGGTCCCCATCAACCGCATTCATCCGATCGCCGAGCTGCTCGAAGCCTGTTGGCACTATATCGACGAGCAGAACGGGCGCAGCGTGACCTTCGAGTACGTGATGCTCGAGGGCGTCAACGATTCCCTGGCCCAGGCGCGCGCATTGGCGCGGCTGCTGGCCGGTCACCCGGCGAAGGTCAATCTCATTCCCTTCAATCCGTTTCCCGGCACCCGCTATGCCCGCTCGCCCCTTCCTGCGATTCAGCAGTTTCGCGACGAGCTGATCCGGCGCGACGTGCTGGCGACGGTGCGGCGCACGCGCGGCGAGGATATCGACGCGGCGTGCGGCCAGCTTGCCGGGCGGGTGATCGATCGCACCACGGTGCGGCTCGGGAACAAGATCTTTGGCGTTGCGGTGCAGCCATGAATCGATCCGGGATATTGCTCGGTGCAGCAGTGGCGTATTTTCTCGCTGCGTGTGTCTCGACCACCAGCACCGAGAATGATGTGCGCGGTAAGACCGAAAAGACCGAGACCAGCAAGGAAAAGGAGAAGAAGCGCCAGGACGCCGCCTCGCTCAATGTGCAGCTGGGTATCGCGTACCTGAATCGCGGGGATGTCGCGGTGGCGCAGGAGAAGCTCGATCGGGCCATGAAGGAGGACCCGAGCAACCCGGCAGTACACAGCGGCATGGCGCTGCTCTACGAGCGGCTGGGCAAGCCTGCGCAGGCCGACAAGGAATTCCGTGAGGCCCTGCGGCTTGCGCCGCGCGATCCCGACACTCTCAACAACTACGCCGTGTATCTGTGCAGGAACGGACGCACCGACGAGGGCGTCAAGCTGTTCCTGGATGCGGCGCAGAACGCGCTCTACGCCACCCCGGCGGTCGCCTTCACCAACGCGGGCGTGTGTCTGCGGACCGCCAAGCGTTACGACCAGGCGACGACGCAGTTCCAGAGGGCGCTCGCGGTGCGGCCCAACTTCGCCGAAGCGGCCTTCCAGCTCGCCGACACCGATTTCTCGCTCGGCCAGTTGAAGGACGCACGCTCGCTGGTCGATCGCTATCTGGCCTCGTTCGATGCGACACCGGACCTGCTGCTCATTGGCTTCAGGGTCGCGCACGCGCAAGGCGATCGGTTGGCGGCTGAGCGCTTCTCCCGCAGGCTGCGCGTGGATTTCCCGAACACCGATCAGGCTCGCGCGGCTTCAGACCTCGAACGCAACCCGGGCTGAAACTCATGAGCGTGCAAGCTGGCGGCGACACTCGCTGCGGCATCGGCACGCGGTTGCGCGCCGGTCGCGAACGCAAGAGCCTCACGCTGCTGCAGGCGGCCGAGAAGATGCATGTGGACTCGAAGATTCTCGAGTCGCTCGAGTCGGAGGATTTCGAGGCCCTCGGCGCACCGGTATATGTGCGCGGGCACCTGCGGCACTACGCCGAGCTCGTCGGAGAGAAGGCCGATGAGCTGCAGTCTCTGTATTCCAACAGCGTTCGCGTCACCCCGCCCGACCTGACACGGATACCCAAGGCTGAGATGCCCAGCGAGGCGCGGCGGCTCGTGGTCCCTGCAACCGTGGTCTTGCTGGTGTTCGCGATTGCCGGTGGCGTGTGGTGGATTGTGACGCTGTCGAGGGGCGAGCAGCCGCAGCCAGTGCAGGCGGCGAGCGTGGCAAGCCCCGCAAGCCCGCCCGCGACTCCAGTATCTCCGGCGCCAAGCGCTGAGCCGGTGCTGCCGCCGCGTGCGGTTGCTATCGAGGTCCCGCGGCACCCCGCGGGCGCCCCTCATGCCGCGACACCGGCCGTGTCATCAGACTCGACGGCGGCGGGGGCGAAGAAAACGGCACCGGCCTCCACGGGCGCGACCGCGCCGGCCCCTGCGGGGCGCGCGTCGTCGCGTGAAGCGCAGCTGACGTTGCGGTTCAGCGCCGAGAGCTGGGCGGAGGTCTACGATTCGAACGGCGAGCGCCTGTTCTACGATATCGGCTCCGCCGACTCCGTGCGCACCTTCAAGGGCACTCCCCCGCTGCGTGTGGTTCTGGGGAACGCGCCGGGAGTCGCTGTCGAAGTCAACGGCCGCCTGGCCGATCTTGCCACCCTGACACACCCGGACGGCAGCGCACAGTTCGTTGTCGGTCGCGCGGGTCGGGTGTCGCAGACAACCCCCTAGCGGGCGCCGATCGCGCCGCTTCTTTCGACTGGAGGAGTGAATTGGCAGAGCAGATCCAGCGTGTTCGCGGAATGAATGACATCCTGCCGGAGGCCATAGGCTCCTGGCAGCACCTGGAGAGTGTTGTCCGCGAGTTGCTGACATCCTATGGCTACGAGGAGATCCGCGTACCCATCGTCGAGCACACTTCGCTCTTCAAGCGCGCCATCGGTGAGCTCACCGATGTCGTCGAGAAGGAGATGTACACGTTCGACATGGGCGAGGAGAGCCTCACCCTGCGACCGGAGGCTACCGCGGGAATCATGCGAGCGGCCATCTCGAACGGAATGCTGCGCGGCGCGCGCCACAAGCTGTGGTGCACCGGCCCGATGTTCCGTCACGAGAAACCTCAGGAAGGCCGCTATCGGCAGTTCTATCAGGTCGATGTCGAGGCACTGGGGTTCCCGGGCCCCGACATCGATGCGGAGCTGATCGCTCTGACGGCGCGCCTGTGGCGCAAGCTCGGAATCGAGCGCGTGGCCCTGCACATCAACTCTCTGGGAACCCCCGAGTCCCGCAAAGCCTACCGGGAGAAGCTGATCGCCTACTTCCGCGGCCAGGACTCCCGACTCGATGCGGACAGCCGGCGGCGCCTGGAGGGCAACCCGCTGCGGATCCTGGACAGCAAGAACCCGGAGATGCAGGAGGTGATCGCGGGAGCCCCGCTGCTGCCCGATCATCTCGACCCTGAATCCAGGGACCACTTCGACGCCCTGTGCGCCATGCTGCGCGAGGTCGGCGTGCCTCATGTGCTCGATCCACGGCTGGTCCGGGGCCTCGATTACTACACCCGGACCGTGTTCGAGTGGGTCAATACGGACGCTCAGGGCGCGCAGAATGCCGTATGCTCCGGCGGCCGCTACGATGGGCTGATTGCGCAGCTGGGCGGCGAGTCGACCCCGGGGGTAGGTTTTGCCATGGGCGTCGAGAGGGTGGTGAAGCTGCTCATCCAGGCAGAACGCGCCCCCCCACCGGCCGTGGCGGACGTCTATCTCGTCGTCAGCGGGGCACAGGCTACCGCCGCGGGGATAGGCCTGGTCGAGAGGCTTCGGGAGGCACTGCCGCACCGGCGCTTCGAGCTGAACCTGGGCGGGGGCAACTTCAAGGCTCAGTTTCGCCGTGCGGACCGTAGCGGGGCCGCCCTGGCCCTGATCGTCGGCGACGACGAGCTGGCCCGGGGCGTCGTGGCGTTGAAACCTTTACGGCGTGAGCTCGGTCAGAGCGAGTGCCCTATCGCAGAGCTGGCCGGGGGTGTCGAGGCCGCTCTGCTGACGCAGAACATAAGCTTGCCGTAGGCCAGCGCGCACCGGCAAGCCACAAGCTTGCCGCGGGCGAGGCAAGCCGACAGACAATGTAGGGGACCGAATGGACGATTATCTGGACGAACACGAGAAGTGGGAGTGGCTCAAGGGCTGGTTCAAGGAGAACATTCCGTGGATCCTCGCCGGGATCGCCGTGGGCGGCGTCGCGGTCGGGGGCTGGCGCTGGTACGGAAGCCACGTCGATCAGAAGGGGATGGCCGCCGGGGCGATGTACGATCAGATCGCGGATGCCTTTCAGAAGAGCGACAACACGACCGCGCTCGTGAAGCTCGGGCAGCTCGAGCGCGAATACCCCTCCTCGCCGTATCTGGACCAGGCGAAGCTGCTGGCCGCCCGCGTCGACGTCGAGGCGGGCGAGCTCGCCCAGGCGCATACCGAGCTGCAGTCCGTCATGGAGCACACGAAGGACAAGGATCTCGCCCTGATCAGCCGGCTGCGGCTGGCGCGGGTGCAGATCGCACAACAGAAACCGGATGATGCGCTCACCACGCTCGCCAGCGCCGATCCAGGAGCGTTCGCGGCTCGTTTTCACGAGGTTCGCGGCGACGCGTACCACGCCAAGGGCGACAACGGCGCTGCCTTGAAGGAGTATCAGGCGGCCCGTGTCGGGGACCTGAGCGGCTTGACGGACTCGCAGATGCTCGACCTGAAGATCTCCGACCTGCTGGCCGACGCCCACACTCCCGAATCACCGCAGCAACCGGCCCCCGCCGCTGCGACAGCGAAGTAGACCCATGCGACGTTGGATCCTGCTGCTCTGTGCATTCCTGTTCCTGGCCGCCTGCTCGAAGGACAAGGATGTCGACAAGCCCGCGGCGCTGGTGCCGTTCTCGGCGACCCTCAAGGTCGATAAGGTCTGGAGCGCCAAGGTCGGCGACAAGAAGAGTGTCGTCCTGCGGCTCGGGCTTGGACTCGGTGTCGAGGGCGCCCGCGTCTATGCGGCGGGCCGCAAGGGTGAAGTCGCGGCGTTCGACCTCAGCTCCGGTCATGAGGTCTGGCACGTGCGGACCAAGACGCAGCTCTCCGGTGGCACCGGTGTCGGCGCCGATCTGGTGATCGTCGGCACGAGCAAGGGCCAGGTGATTGCGCTGCACGAGAAGAACGGCGCGACCGCATGGAAAGTCAACGTCGACGGGGAGATTCTGGCGCCGCCTGCGATTTCCGAGCATCTGATCGTTTTGCGCACCGTCGACGGCAAGTTGCACGGTCTGGCGCCTGCGGATGGACACGAGCTGTGGGTTCAGGACCAGCAGGTCCCGCGCCTCTCGCTGCGTGGAACTGCGACTCCGGTATTCAGCGGCGACCTCGTGTTGTGCGGCTTCGACAACGGCAAGGTCGTTGCACTGAATGCCGGGGACGGCAGTGTTCAGTGGGAAACGACCGTGTCGCCGGCGCACGGGCGCACCGAGCTGGAGCGACTGGTCGATATCGACTCGGCGGTCGATGTCTCCGGCGGCAATGTCTACGCCGTCGGCTTTCAGGGACGCGTCGCGATGCTGAAGCTGGATACGGGCCAGGTGTGGTGGGCGCACGACGCCTCCAGCTATCACGGGCTCGGCCTGGACGATGACTCGCTGTACATGGCCTCGGCGGACGGCAACGTCGTCGCGCTGCGGAAAGGGACGGGCGCGGAGATCTGGCGTCAGAAGGCTCTCCAGTATCGCCGCCTGAGCGCGCCGGGTGTCTCCGACACGTCGATCATCGTCGGTGACTACAAGGGCTACGTGCATTGGCTGGATAAAGCGACCGGCGGACTGCAGGCGCGTGCCTCCACCAGCAAGGTCTCCATCAGCCAGGCACCGATCGTCAGCGGCAACATGGTGATCGTCATCAACGACGCCGGCGCCATCACGGCCTTCCGGACAAGGCCGATTGCGGGTGCGAAGACGGTGGCCTTACCGCCCCCGCCGCCCGCGCCTGCGGCGCAGAAGGACAACGTCGAGGCACCCAGCACGCCCGCCGATCAGACAGTCACCCCGCCCAAGCAGGACTGAACCCGGAGCCTGGGTGGTCGGATGTTGCCCGTTATCGCGCTCGTCGGTCGGCCCAACGTTGGCAAGTCCACGCTGTTCAATGTATTGACCGGCACGCGCGATGCGATCGTAGCGGACGTACCCGGACTGACGCGCGATCGCCAGTACGGGTTCGGCAAGGTAGGTCCGGTTCCTTACGTCGTCATCGACACGGGCGGGCTGGTCGAGAATCCCGTCGGCATCGAAGCGCAGATGCGAGCCCAGACCGAGCGGGCCGTGGAAGAGGCCGACCGCCTGGTGTTTCTGGTCGATGCTCGCGCCGGTCTGACCCCACAGGATCATTTCGTCCTGCGCGAGCTGCGCCGATCCGGCAAGCCCGTGACCCTGGCGCTCAACAAGTCCGAGGGGCTGGACTCGGACACGGCGGCGATCGATTTCCACGCGCTCGGCATCGGGGAGCCTCTCGCGATCTCGGCGGCTCACGGGCGGGGCTGCGAGGAGCTCATGGAGAGCGTGCTCGCAGGCCTCGAGGCGCAGCCTCCGGAGGGCGGCGATTCCCGGGCCATCCGCATCGCTGTCATCGGCCGGCCGAATGTCGGCAAATCGACGCTGGTGAACCGCCTTCTCGGGGAAGAGCGCGTGATTGCGAGCGATCAGCCCGGGACGACCCGCGACAGCATTCTGGTCCCGTTTCAGCGCGACGGCCGCGACTTCCTGCTCATCGATACCGCGGGCATGCGGCGCCGATCGAAGGTCGAGGACGTCATCGAGCGCGCCAGTGTCGCCAAGACTCTGCAGGCGATCGACGAGGCGCACGTCGTCATTCTCGTACTGGACGCTCACGACACCGTCGCTGAGCAGGACGCCAGCGTGCTTGGCGTCGCGCTCGAGCGCGGCCGCGCGCTGATCATCGCGGTCAACAAGTGGGACGGTATCCCTCCGGAGCAGCGTGAGACTATTCACCGTCAGCTCGCTCTCAAGCTCGACTTCGTGCCATTCGCTCCGCTTCACTTCATCTCAGCTCGGCATGGCACTGGCGTGGGAGAGTTGGTCCAGGCAACCGTGCGCGCCTACCAGGCAGCGATGCGTGAAATGCCAACGCGTGAGCTGACGCGCACATTGGAGCACGCGCTCACTGTTCATCAGCCACCGCTGGTCCGCGGTCGGCGCATCAAGCTGCGCTACGCGCACCAGGGTGGCAGAAACCCTCCACGGATCATCATCCACGGGAGCCAATCCGCCTCGGTCCCCGATTCGTACAGCCGCTATCTGGCCAATGTCTTCCGCAAGAAGTTCGACCTGTTCGCGACGCCGGTCGCAATGGAGTTTCGTTCGGACGGCAATCCCTACGACCGCCCCGGCCGCAGGAAGCCCTCAACCCCCGGTGCGCGTCGCTCGAAGGCTTCGCGGCGCCGGTAGCCTCGAGGGGGCGAGCAGCCGGATCATTTCCAGCGCATCGCAGAGTGCGATGCCTGCGAGTCGGGCGGCAGGAACAACGCCGGGTCCACGAACGTGGAATTGAGCACGACGCCCCAGTGCAGGTGAGGGCCAGTGACTCGCCCGGTCGCTCCGACCCTGCCGATCACTTGTCCGGTCTTTACATGATCGCCGGTCTTCACGCCGATGGCGCTCATGTGGCAATACATCGTGATCAGCCCCTCGCCGTGATCGATGAACACGCTGTTGCCGTTGAAGAAGTAATTGCCGGTATTGATCACGACGCCGTCCGCAGGCGCCTTGATCGGCGTCCCTGTCGGGGCGGCGATGTCCATACCGGTGTGCGGGCTGCGCGGCTCGTTGTTGAATACCCGGCGCATGCCGTAGGAGCTGGAGCGGATTCCCGGAATCGGCTGCAGCAGCCGCAGCGTTGCCGGCGGATCGAACGAGAACGTGCCGACGGCCTTCTCGATCTTCGGACGCTCGCGGTTGTAGCGCTCGAGGTCCTTCTTGGAGAGGTCGACTTTCGAGGGGGCCACTTTCAGGGATTGAGTCACGTACTTTTTGTCCAGCACCTCGAAGGGCACCTCGGTCTCCGGTTTGCCGGCGGCCCGGACGCGAACGACCGCGCGTCCCAGGTGAGTGGACAGGGGAATGCCGACGATGGCGACCCAGTGATCGTCCTGGCGCAGAACCATGGCGCGCCGGTCGTCGTACGTGACAACGGGAATCTGACCCGCACTCCCCTCGATCGGCAGCAGCAGCACGCCGCCCGGCACCAGGCTGGCCTGGGGCAACACCAGCGATGCCGCTGAGGCCATCCCGGAGATCACTATCGCGGCCACAAAGCTCAGCCCGCGCAAAGACTGTCGTTTCACCCTCTATTCCTCTTTTCCCGTCACTCGCGCCTTGAGTTTGCCGCGTGCCAGGCGCGCGGTGACCTCATCTCCAATCTCGACCGATTTTGCATCTGTTACGAGCGCCCCGTCTGAAGACCGCGTCACGACAGCGAAACCTCGGTCGATGGTGGCGAGGGGGCTGACGGCATTGAGTGTTCGTGCGGCGGTGCTGAATCGACCACGTGCGTGCAGCAGCCGTGCCCGCACCGCGCGTTCCAGGCGCGCTTGTAGGTCGGTGCGGGATCTCAGCAGCGAGAATCGATCGCGCATCGCCTGCTCGAGCCGACCTGTGAGCTCCGCGTGACGCAAGCGGAAGTCCCGCACCAGTCGATCCGGAGATCGCTGCACGAGCCGTGCGTAGAGCTCGCTCACGCGGCCGCGATCGTGCCGAATGTTCGAGCGCAAGGCATGGGCGAGCCGCTGCTCGAGATCATCGAGCCGCTGGGCCTGCTGCTGCAGCCGTACACCGGGATGACACCGCTTCAGCCGCAGGCTCACGTGCTCGAAATGAGCCGACAGAGAACGCAGCTCGCGGCGCATGCAGGCCTTCAGTCGTTCCGCGTTGCGCTCCAGCGCTTCGAGGAACGTAGCGCGATCGGGCACCACGAGCTCCGCCGCTCCAGAGGGGGTGGGTGCGCGCGCGTCGGCCACGAAATCCGCAATGGTGAAATCGACCTCGTGCCCGATCCCGGCCACGACTGGAAGCGGGCAGGCGCGAACGGCACGCGCCAGCCGCTCGTCGTTGAACGCCCACAGGTCCTCCAGCGAGCCCCCGCCTCTAGCGAGGATCAGCACATCGCATTCGCGGCGCAGGCCCGCGACGCGAAGCGCGTCAATGAGTGCCGGTACTGCAGCAGCGCCCTGTACGGGCGTCGGGTAGATCAGGACGGCGGCAGGCGGAAAGCGCCGCGCCAGGATGTGCAGGATGTCCCGGATGGCGGCCCCGCTCGGGGAGGTGACCACCCCGACCCGCCGGGGGAAGCGGGGTAGGCTGCGCTTGAGCTGGGGGTCAAACAGGCCCTCCGCCGCCAGTTTCGTCTTGAGGCGCTCGAACTGCTGCCGCAGAGCGCCAAGGCCCGCCTCCTCCATGTACTCGGCGACGAACTGGAACTCCCCGCGCGGCTCGTAGAGGCTGATGCGGCCCCGGGCCAGCACCTTCGCTCCGTCTCGCGGGGTGAAGCCTATGCCGCTGTTCTCCCGGCGAAACATGGCGCAGCGCAGCTGCGCGTTGCGGTCCTTGAGGGAGAAGTACCAGTGGCCGGAAGCCGGCTGCGAGAAGTTCGACAGCTCGCCTTCGACCCAGACCACCCCGAACCCGCGCTCCAGCAGGACGCGCGCCTCACGGTTCAGGCGCGAGACGGTATAGACGTTGCGCTCGGGCTCAACGCTCTTCGGATCGGTGGCGGCCATCGACGGAACCTTAACATGAGGTTTACCCGAGGGGCGTTCGTGCGTACAATCGCGGGCTTTATCCAGCTCGGCCACGGCCGCAAGCCTGGTCGACAACCGACTAGGCAGTCCATGCGTATCCTCGAAGAAGCCCTTACCTTCGATGATGTCCTCCTCGTCCCGGCGTACTCGGAAATCCTGCCCCGCGAGGTCGACCTCTCCACGCGCGTAACGCGCAAGATCCGGTTGAACGTGCCGCTGCTATCGGCGGCAATGGATACCGTCACCGAAGCGCGTCTCGCGATCACCATCGCCCAGGAAGGCGGCATCGGCATCATTCACAAGAGCATGACCATCGAGGCGCAGGCGCGCGAGGTCGGCCGCGTGAAGAAGTTCGAAAGCGGTGTCATCAAGGACCCGATCACCGTATCGCCCACGATGACCATTCGCCAGGTATTGGATCTCACGCGCTCCCGCGGTATCTCGGGTGTGCCGGTGGTCGTTGGCAAGAAGGCTGTTGGCATCGTCACGCATCGCGACCTGCGCTTCGAGCAGAAGCTCGATGCACCCGTGTCCAGTGTGATGACTCCGCAGGAGCGTCTCATCACCGTGCGCGAGAATGCACCTAAAGAGGAGGTTCAAGCGCTTCTTCACAGGCACCGGATCGAGAAGGTGCTGGTCGTGAATGCCGACCACGAGCTCGTGGGCATGATCACCGTGAAGGACTTCCAGAAAGCCACCGAGTTCCCGCGTGCATGCAAGGACGACGGCGGCCGGCTGCGCGTTGGCGCTGCGGTGGGCACGACGCCCGACACTCTCGATCGTGTGGGCGCGTTGCGCGAAGCTGGCGTTGATCTCGTGGTCGTGGATACCGCTCACGGGCATCATCGTGGAGTCATCAACACCGTCGAGCTCATCAAATCGAAATGGCCGGACATGCAGGTGATTGCCGGCAACATCGCGACCGCAGAAGCCGCACTCGCGCTCGTCAGTGCGGGCGCCGACGCCGTCAAAGTAGGCATTGGTCCAGGGTCGATCTGCACCACTCGCATCGTAGCTGGAGTGGGGGTGCCGCAGATCAGCGCGGTCGCGAACGTCGCAGACACTCTGCGCGACAAAGATGTCCCCGTGATCTCGGATGGGGGCATTCGCTTTTCCGGCGACATCGCGAAGGCCCTCGTTGCGGGTGCCCACGCGGTGATGATCGGTAGCCTGTTTGCCGGCACGGAAGAGTCCCCCGGGGAGGTCGAGCTCTATCAGGGTGCTTCCTACAAGTCCTATCGGGGCATGGGTTCCCTCGGGGCCATGGCGGACCGGCATTCTTCCGCGGACCGGTATTTCCAGGACGCCGCGACGGCGCTCGAGAAGCTCGTCCCTGAGGGCGTCGAGGGCCGGGTTCCCTACAAGGGGAGCCTCGTTCAGATTCTCATCCAGCTCACTGGCGGGCTGCGCGCGGCGATGGGCTACACGGGCAGCCACAACATCACCGAGATGCGGACGCGTCCGACGTTCGTTCGTATCACCAACGCCGGCGTCCGCGAGAGTCACGTGCACGACGTATCGATTACCAAGGAAGCCCCCAACTACAGGGGTTCCTGATGGCAGCAGCAACGGCCCCTGACATCCATGCCCACCGGATCCTGATTCTCGACTTTGGGGCCCAGTACTCGCAGCTGATCGCACGTCGCGTACGCGAGCTTGGCGTGTACTGCGAGCTGCATCCGTGGGATGTGACGGATGCCGAGATCCGCGCCTTCCAGCCGCGCGGAATCATTCTTTCCGGCGGCCCCGAATCCGTCACCGACGCCAGTCCTCCGAAGGCTCCCGAATCGGTTTTCACTCTCGGGGTGCCGGTGCTCGGCATCTGCTACGGCATGCAGACGATGGCGCAGCAGCTCGGCGGGCGTGTGGCTCCCTCCACAGAGCGCGAATTCGGCTATGCGGAGGTCACGGTCACCGGGGCGTCCCGTCTGCTGGATCGAATTCACGATCGGCACGACGGCCACGGCCGCTCGATGCTCGATGTGTGGATGAGTCATGGCGACCGGGTTGCAGAGTTGCCCAAGGGCTTTGTCCCCGTCGCTTCTACGGACTCGATTCCGTTTGCCGCCATGTGTGACGAGAAGCGCAAGTTCTACGGCGTCCAATTCCATCCCGAGGTCACTCACACGATTCAGGGCCCGCGCATCCTCGAGCGCTTCGTTCGGGAGATCGCCGGGAGCGACGCGTTGTGGAGCGTCGGCAACATCATCGAAGACGCCATCGAGCGTGTTCGCGCGCAGGTTGGAACCGGCAAGGTTCTGCTGGGACTGTCCGGCGGCGTTGATTCGTCGGTGGTCGCCGCGCTATTGCATCGTGCGATTGGCGACCAGCTGGTGTGCGTGTTCGTCGATCACGGGTTGCTGCGCCTGGGCGAAGGCGATCAGGTGATGGATACCTTCGCCGAGCACCTCGGGGTGCGCGTGATCCGCGTCGATGCAGAACAGCGGATGCTGAGCGCGCTCGAAGGTGTGCAGGATCCGGAGGCCAAACGCAAGATCATCGGTCGAGTCTTCATCGAGGTGTTCGATGAGGAAGCTCACAAGCTCAGCGGTGTCAGGTTTCTGGCACAGGGCACGATCTATCCCGACGTGATCGAGTCAGCCGGCTCGCGCACCGGCAAGGCGCACGTCATCAAGTCCCACCACAACGTCGGCGGGCTGCCCGAGCGCATGAACCTGAAGCTGGTGGAGCCGCTGCGCGAGCTGTTCAAGGATGAAGTGCGAAGACTCGGTGTCGAGCTCGGTCTGCCGCGCGAGATGGTCTACCGCCACCCGTTCCCGGGCCCGGGCCTGGGGGTGCGTATTCTCGGTGCGGTGAAGAAGGAATATGCCGACCTGTTGCGCCGCGCCGATGCGATCTTCATCGATGAGCTACGCAAGCACGACCTGTACGACCGCACCAGCCAGGCGTTCGCCGTGTTCCTGCCGGTTCGCTCGGTCGGTGTGCTGGGCGATGCGCGGCGCTACGACTACGTCGTCGCGCTGCGTGCGGTGGAGACCGTGGATTTCATGACGGCCCACTGGGCCCGCCTGCCGTACGAGTTCCTGGAGCTGGTATCGCGGCGCATCGTCAACGAGGTCGCGGGGATCTCGCGCGTCGTCTATGACATTTCCGGGAAGCCGCCCGCGACGATCGAGTGGGAGTGATTTCGAGGCCGTGGGGCAAAGGCGACGAAGTGGAGTTACATCCCGGTCACTTTCTGCTTCCGCCCGCGGCGAATGGCTGCTCCAAAGTGTGATGTTTTCCTGTGACCGTGACGTTGCCGGCGTCCGCAGAGGATGTGGCCGTGTCGCGCCAGGTTGACGAGCGCCAACAGGATCAGGGCGCCCAGCCACGCCATGACCGTGCCTGACAGCGTCAAGCC
>DATNEN010000250.1:0-10520 GCA_035552975.1 Steroidobacteraceae bacterium | reverse complement strand
GGCTCCGCCGCCGCAGACTCGAGTTGCCACGGCCGCTCCGGATCCGCCACCGACGCAACGGCGACGAGCGTAGCGGACGGCTCGCTCACCTTCTCGAACGGCTCGAGCGTGCGCGCGCTTGGCCGTCGCAGCGCGTCCACGGCCGCGCCCATAGACCCGTGCTTCTCGATCGCCCGCGGCACCTGTTCCCGGGGTACATCGAGGTGCTCGCCGAGCAGCCGGTCGCGGCAGAAGGCAATCGCCCGAGCGTTGCGGCGCTGATCCCGTGCCTGGATGAGGAGATTGCATTCCGTGTCGAGGCTCATCGAGCGGTTGGCGAAGTTGGCGGATCCGACCAGCAGCCACTGCTCGTCCACCACCATCAGCTTGGAATGCACATCGCAACACTGCTCCGCCGGCAAGCCCGGCAGGCACGGATAGTAGACACGAAAGCGGCCGTAGCGATCGGCAGCCTGCAGCTTGCGCAGCAGCGCGCTGCGCATCGCGCCCATCGTCGGCGCCTCCACCAGGCCGGACTCGAAGTGCCGCAGCACCACGACCACCTCCGGTCCGTCCGGCTCCCGCAGCCGCTCAGCCAGCGCATCGCCCAGCTCACGCGCCGTGAAATACTGATTCTCGATATAGATCGAGCGCCTCGCAGAGGCGATGAGGTCCAGGTAGAGGCGGCGAATCTCGGCCACCGGCGGCGCCCCCTCGAGTGCGGGTACGGTGCGCGCGATGCCGACTTCGACGTCGATGAACGAAGGCATCACGCCCACCGGCCAGGGATCGGCACGCGCTTGCGGAGCCGGAAGCGCCTGACCGGTTGCGTTTGCCCATCGCTCGTTCGCCAGGTCGTGCAGCGCTCGCGCGGCGCCTGCGTCCACGGTCAGCATGACATCGTGGCAGGGCGGATAGCACTGCGACTCGCCGTCGTTCAGACGACGGGCGTCGTAAGCCCGATGCTCCGTCGTATCCCAGCGCGCGCAGGTCAGATCGATACCGCCGCAGAAGGCTACGGCGCCGTCGATGACCACCACCTTTTCATGCAGAGCCGCACCGATCGGGCAGCGATCGTCGTAGCGGAAGTGCACACGCCGGTGAGGGTGCCAGCCGAGCTTGTACACCGGCGTGGATTCCCGGCCTCGCGCGAACACCAACGGGTAGTCCCACGTCAGGATGTACACCTCGAGAGTGCTGCTGCGCTCGACGAGGAAGTTGAGGAAGTCCCCGAGAACATCCGGAATCGCGGAGCGATCGGCGGCAAGCGGAGCGTTGCCAATTGCGGAGCAATCGGCGGCAAGCGAAGCGTTGCCAATCGCGGAGCGATCGGCGTCGTCCATATGCCGCCTGCCGAGGTGCAGGCGGGTGGCGCTGTGAAAATCCCAACCGAGGATGACTATCGAGCGCTGCGCACGCAAAGCCGCCCGCGCGAAAGCGTTGAAATACGCCTCCGCATCGATGAGCAACGCAGCGCGGCCGGCACGGGCGACCCGCTGGCAATTGCTTCCGGGACGTAACACAGACACCGCAGCCATGCTGACGTTTGAGCAAGCTTCATACCTGTCAGCTCGACCGTGTGTTTACCGGAAGTGGCATTTCGCGAGCGCAGACGGAGCGTTCACCGCGAGGGCGTGCCTACCTTCGCGAGCGCAACCGCAGCGGATACGTGCGCCAGGTGCGTCAGCCCCTGTGGGAAGTTGCCGAGCATGCCCGCAGCGGAATACTCCTCCGAGAACAGGCCAAGGTCATTCCCGCATCGGCAGGCTCGTTCGAAGGCCTTGCGTGCCAAGCCGACTCGGCCCTGTTTGGCGAGTGTCTCGACGAGCCAGAAGGTACAAGCCAGGAACGCGCCCTCCGCCCCGCGCAAACCATCGTGACTGGAGTAGCGGGCAATCAGTCCGTCATGCCGTGCGAGCTCGCGCCGGATCGCGTCCGTCGTGCGCAACATCATCGGATCGTCGTAAGCGACGAAGTCGACCGCGGGCAGCAGCAGGAGCGCCGCATCGAGGTCCTTCGACCCGAAGGATCGGACGAAGATGCCGCGACGGTGGTCCACCCCGTGGGCTTCGATGTGCCGCCGCAACTCGTCCCGAGCCTGCTCCCAGCGTTCCACCGGTGCCTCGAACGAGAACTTGCGCGCCAGCGCAATGCCGCTGTCGAGCGCTGCCCAGCACATCACTTTGGAATGCACGAAGTGCATCGGCCGCGAACGTACTTCCCAGATCCCGCGATCGGGCAGGCGCCACTTCTGCAGCGTGGTCTCGATGATCGAGACCAGGAACCGCCAGTAGTACGGCTTTGGGCAGTGGCCGCGCTCGCTCCAGCGCCAGGACAGCTCCAGGATCATGCCGTACATATCCGCCTGGAACTGGCCCTCGGCGGCATTTCCGGTGCGCACGGGCCTGGAGCCCCGCCAGCCCTCCAGTCCATCGAGTAGCACTTCGGTGAGACGGCGCTTGCCGTCGACTGCGTACAGCACCTGCAGCTCGCTGGCGTTGCCCGCCGCGCTTCGTTGGATGAACCGCCGTACGCCCGCGGCTTCCGACTCGAGGCCGAGGTTGCTCAGGGCGTGCACGGTGAAGATCGAGTCGCGAATCCAGCAGAAACGATAGTCCCAGTTGCGCTCACCTCCAATGTGCTCCGGCAGTGAGGTCGTGGGCGAAGCGATGATCGCGCCGGTCGGCGCGTAGGTGAGGGCTTTGAGGATGATGGCCGAGCGCTTGATGCCCGGTCCCGGCCCGTCACGATGGGGAATCTTGGCCGCCCATTGACGCCACCACCTGCGGGTCTCCTCGAACTGCGCGCGCAGGCGCTTGGCCGCGTCGTGCCGCACGCGCACCGTTTCGCTCTTCTCCGGGTGGTAGAACTGCAGGGCCAGATAGCGGCGCTGCCCGGCGCTGACCCGCAGCTCGCCACGCAGGTCGTGACCTGCTTCGATCTCCAGCGGGCTGTCGCCGTAGATCAACAGTCCCGTGTTGCTTCCACAGGCGAAGGTCGCATTCTTGCCGACGGAATTCATCCACGGTTTGACTTCTCCGAAGTCCAGGCGGGGCGCGATCCTGACATCGAAGCTCATCTGGCCGCGCACGCCGCGCACGATCCGGACGAGCTTGCGGCGCGGCCGGCTGCGTCCGCCGATGCGCATGGCGAAAAAGTCGATGACCTCCGCCTGGCTGTTGCCCGACTTGAAGGTGCTCACCAGGATCAGGCTGTCAGGCAGATACCGGCGCGTGCAGGTGTGAGGTCCGATGGGCGTGATCGCGAAATAGCCGCCTTTGTCCCAATCCAGCAGCCGCCCGAAGCAGCTATCCGAATCGAATCGCGGCAGACAGCACCAATCGATCACGCCTGCGCGCGAGACCAGCGCGGCGGTGTGACAGTCTCCGATGAGCGCGTAGTCGGCCAGCGGGGGGTAGGAGGCCGAAGGCCTCTTACGAGCCGGGTCGCGAGAGGCCGCCCCGGACCGCTGGCGAGCCCGGGCAGCCCGCGGGCGGGCAGCGTCGCGAGACGCTGCCCGGGAGGAGGAAGCCGACCTGGGCGTCAAGCCCTGCCGGCGGGAGGCTGCGGAGCCTGCCGGGTCTTGCCCGCGCCCTTGGCGTCACCGCCATTGGCACGATCGGTGACGCCGTTCAACCCCAGATCCAGAGCGCGTGCCGAGGCAAAGCGCGCGGCGACGTCGTCCCAGTTCCAGAGGTTCCAGATGGCATCGAAGAATTTCGTTTTCTCGTTCAAGTACTGCAGATACCAGGCGTGCTCCCACGCGTCGACGACCAGCAGCGGCACGACACCCTGCACCGTGTGCGAATGATGATCGTGGATCTGCACCGTCATCAGCCGTGAAGAGGTCGCATCCCAGACGAGCGCACCCCAGCCGGACCCCATGCAGGTCGCGGTGGCCTTGGTCAGCTGCTGCTTGAACGGGTTGAACCCGCCAAAATCGCGCTGGATCGCCGAGGCGAGCTCACCCGTGGGCTCACCACCGCCACCCGGCTTCATGTTCTGCCAGAAAATGCTGTGCAGCACGTGCCCGGAGAGATTGAACGCCAGAGCGTGCTCGACGGCTGCGATGGCGGCGAAATCGCCTTTGGTGCGCGCCTCTTCGAGCTTCTCCAGGGCCTGGTTGGCCCCGTCGACGTAGCCCTTGTGATGCTTATCGTGGTGCAGCTGCATGATGCGCGCGGAGATATGCGGCTCCAGCGCGCCGTAATCGTAGGGAAGATCCGGAAGCACATATTTCGTCATCTCGAGAACTCCTGCTCAGCGACTCACTTGTGGAGGACCCCCGATATTCGCTGCGCCCGCCGTCGCTGGCAACGCGGGAATATCGGAGGCTCCACAGGCCGCGCGCTTCAGGCGCGGCCGCCGCTACTTATTTCGGCGCGCTGTTGTCCGACGGCGGCGGAGGCGGCGTCGTCGTCGAATTCGGCTCAGCCGGCGGCGGAGTCGTCGAGGAGGAGCTCGAATCCGGGGGCGTCGTCGTGCCCGAGGGCGGCGGCGTCGAAGTGTCAGCCGGCGGCGCGGTCGTCGAGGAGTCGCTCGGCGGGGTGCTTGACGGCGCCGTCGATTGCTGCTTGGAGCAAGCCGACAGGGCCACCAGTGCACCCAGGCACAGGATCAGCAAACTGCGTTTCATAGAGATCACCTCACTGTGTAGGTCCTGAACAAGCGCCCGGCGGCCTCCAGCTGGTGACGATTCCAGGGTGCAGGAGAGCGCCCCGTCTCGTCAGTCGCCGGGCCGAGCACAACGCTTGGACGCAATTCGCGTTCCGTAACCGGTGCGGGTAGCGTGAACGGGGCAGCGTCCAGGGCGGGCGCCGCCGTTCGACTCGCCCGCCCGGCGTACGCTGAAGCTTCGGCGCAAGCGACGGCGCGGCCGCGGCACCACCTGCTATCCTCACGCACCGGTCGGTCTGGGAGCACCTCCGTGCGACACGCGGCAATTACGGGTTGGGGAAAGTGCCTGCCACCGGCAGTCCTGTCCAATGCCGATCTCGCCAGCTTCCTCGACACCTCGGATGAGTGGGTCATCAGCCGCACGGGCATTCGCGAAAGGCGCATCTCGCACGTGCTGATGGAAGAGCTGGCCTACGTGGCCGCGAGCCGCGCCCTGGCCGCGGCAGCCCTGGATGGGCGCGACATCGAGCTCATCGTGTTCGGCACCTGCAGCCACGACGACCAGGTCCCCAACATGGCCTCCGGCGTCCAGGCCCGAATCGGGGCAGCGGCCGCCGCCGCCATGGACGTCAACACCGCGTGCACGAGCTTCTCCTACGGACTGTCCACGGCCACGGCGCTGATTCGCACCGGTGTCGTTCGCAACGCCCTGGTCATCGGCGCGGAGCTGATCTCGCCGTTCATGGATTGGACCGATCGCAACGTCGCCGTGCTGTTCGGCGACGGCGCCGCCGCAGTGGTCCTGCAGGCCACCGAGCGCGAGGAAGGGGTGTTGGCTGAACAATTGGGCTGCTGCGGCGAAGCCCGTGAAACGCTGCGTGTGCGCGGCATGGGCGGGCGCTACGCCAACCACGGAATGATCTACGGTGACACTCGCTGGCAGTTCGAAGGGCAGGAAATCTTCAGGCGCGCGGTTCAGGGCATGGTCGCCGCCTCCGAGCACGCTCTCGCCAAGATCGGGATGAAGGCACCGCAGGTGGACCTCCTGGTGCCGCACCAGGCGAATCTGCGCATCATCGATGCCGTGGCGCAGCGCGCCGGGGTGCCCATGGAGCGCGTGTTCGTCAATGTCCAACGTTACGGCAACATGTCCTCGGCAACGGTACCGGTCGCGTTGTGCGAGGCGCTGGAAGAAGGGCGCGTGCGGCCGGGCGCATTGCTGCTGATGCCCGGCTTCGGGGGCGGCCTGACGTTCGCGGCGCACGTCGTGCGCTGGGGCGAGCGAATCACACCGCTGCAACAGTCGCGCGCCGAGCTACCGCCGTGTGAGAAGTCCGCGCTCGAAATCGTTCGGGACCTCGTCGCCGCGAAACGAGCTATTTCTTAGCCGCCCGCTTTTTCTTCTTGGCGGGATCCTTGGGCCTGGTCTTGCCGAAAGAGCCCTGGTAGATCTTGCCGCGTCGACTTCTCGGATCGCCCTTACCCATGAATCACCACTCCAAGCGAGGGGCGCGCAGTCTAGCACGCTCGGCTGGAATCGCGGCGGTGAGGCTCCCCGGCGCCGGTGAGGGGCGAGGCTGACCCGCGCGCGGGCTCGACCGGCGCTCAGCGGACCGCGGAGCCGAGCGCGTAGCGGAACGAGGCCTCGATTTTCCGCTCTCTCGAGAGCTCCTCGGACGGCAAGATCGCTTCCCGCAGAGCGGATTCCGTGCTCACGTCCAGCCACTCGAGCGCAAAGCGCCAGTGGGCGTTCGGCTCGAACAGGTAGGCAAGCGTCCACGCATGGCCGTACTGCGCGTAGTCGTCTCCGGTCGGCGTGACGAAGTGGGTCAGCACTTCGAACCTGTCATAGCGGGCGCTGAAGGTGTGCCGCCCGATCTGCTTGGAGATCAGCAGGAACTTCGCATCGAACGGATACCCCAGACGGTGAGAGTGCGGGGAAATGGTCGTCTCGCCCTGGAGCCACTGCGCGATGCCGGTCCAGCCGTTGCCGCTCTCCAGGCGCGCGCCCGCACTGTTGAATGTCGTCAGCCACGCGAAGATGTGCGTGACCCCATCCTGCTGCGTGGGATCGCTGCGGTTGTCGTAGCGCAACGCGCGCACTACCAGGCGATCCAGGAACCGGCCTTCGATCCCCGCATACACGCCCGCCCGGCCGTCGATCTCGTGGAAGACCTCGCGCGGATCGTTCAAGCCCGGGGTGGGATTGACGCGCCCGAACAGCGTCGTCTGGCGATCCTCCAGCATGAAGCCCTGGGAGGCGAGCGCCACGCCCGCCGGCTCGTTCCAGCCGTACACCGCCCCCGTCAACCCAACATCGAACAGGTGGCCGGTACGGGTACCGAGCCAGTCGATCTGGCCCTCCAGGCCGATGGTGCGCAACTCCTCGCCGACCCAGGTGTTGAGCGCCGAAGGTGTCAGGGTGTACGGAGATTCCCAGCCGGGCCCGCGATTCTCCAGGGAAATCGGCGCATAGAAAGCGCCGGCCTTGATGCGCGCGCGCAGTCCGTCGAAGGGATAGGGCCGGAACAGCAGGTACGCCTCGGTGAGATCGATCGGGTTCTTGTCGTGCTCGCCCCAGCTGGAGGCATCCAGGTGCACCGACCAGAGCTCGCCGATGTTCTGATCCAGCGCCAGGCGCAACCGTCCGAGCTGCAACCCCGACTGATTCTCGCCGTAGCGCAGTGCCCCGGTGCCCCCATCGAGGTAGGAGCGTTGCCCGTCGGAGCTCAGCAGCCGCATGTCCAGGTCGACTTCCCAGTCCGTCGCGTGCGCGCTGCAGGTCAGGCCCATGCCGACAGCGATGAGGGCTGCCAGGGGTTTCATCAGTAGCCGTCCCAGGAGTGCGGGTGCGGGCTCAGCGGTGCCGGCCGCAACGGCTTGGTCAGACGCAGCTCATGGGTGACCCGGTCGCCGGCGGCGACCGTCAGCTCGCGCTCGAGCTCGTTGGCGTCATCGTTCATGCGCGGGTGCCAGACGGCCACGCGGTACTTGCCTCGGGCAATGTCCGCGGTCCACGAGCCGGAGGCATCCGTGCGCCCGAAATATTGCGCATCCGTCACGACCAGGTAGCCCACCATCTCGTCGTGGATGTTGCAGCCGAGGGTGACGACCCCGGGCTGATCGAAGCGCACGGGCGGATTGGGGTTGCCGCGATACAGCGGCAGAGTGAAGCGCTTCGCCGGCGAGAACGAATAGATCTGATGGCTGACCGTATCGCTGTTGGGGAAGTCGACGGTGGAGCCCACCGGAATGACCAACAGGTCAGGGTCGAATGCGCGGTTGATCTGATCCATGACCGCCTTGATCGGGGCGCTCGGGCGGGCATCCGCAGCCAGGGAGCGTACGGTGATCACCGCCCCCGGCACGGGACGGCCATCTGCGGAATGCACGGTGATCGTGACGGAGGCGCTGGGAACAGAACCGGGAACGGCCGCCGGCACGCCGGCACTGCGGATGAGAGTCAGCAAGCCGGCCAGCAGGATAGCCGCCGCGCGGTATCCGTACCGCAGCCAGGGCAGACCGGCCGGGAACGCGGCCTCGGGGTCGATTCCACGGATCAATCGCGTGTTGCGGCGTGCGGAAGGTCTCATTCCTGCAGTCGGATTCTCGCGGCCACAGCCGCGCGGCGCCTACGATGTCGGCTCGCGCATTCGAGTCTGTTTTATGGGTAGTTTCCGCAAACGGCTTCTCGTACTGATCATCGGGCTGGTGGTCGTCACTCAGACTGTGACGCTCGCCGCAGTGCTTGCCAGTACGGCGCACAACGTCGAAGCACGCGCGGCCGAGCGGCTGCGTTCCGGAGGAACGTTCGTCGAGCAGCTGATCCGCTTCCGCGCCGCTCAGCTGGCCAGCGGCGTCGCGGTGCTGGCGGGGGATTTTGGGTTCCGCGAGGCCGTGGCCACCAAGAGCAGCGATCCCTCCACCATTCTGGATGCGGCCAGCAACAACGCCCAGCGCATCGGCGCGGATATCTTCCTCGTCCTGGATACGCATGGCCGCACGATCGTCTCCAGCGCCCACCTGGGTCCGGACTCGGCGGCACCGCTGGCGAGCCTGTTCGATGAGTCACGCGCGGCGCGCGACCTGCCGCACTTCGCCGTGCTCGGTAACCGAACGTATCAGTTCTTCCTCGCCCCGGTGCGTGCCCCGGAAACGATCGCCTGGGTCGCGATGGGCTTCGCCGTAGATGACTCCTTCGCGGAAAAGCTGCGCACCCTGGTCAGCGCGCACGTCACCTTGATCGCCTACGGCGTGGACGGCTCGGAAAATGTCTCCTCGACACTGCCGAACACACAGCGCCTGCAGGTGGCCGGTAGCGACACACTCCGCCCGGTGGCCGACAAAGTGCCCAGCGTGGTCGGCGTCGGCGGCTCCCAGTTCCTGAGCGTCTCGCAGCGACTGGAGTCGAGCGGCGCGACCGTGGATGTGATTCTGCAGGAGCCGATGGAAGAGGTCTTTGCCCCTTACCGCGACGTGCGCGATGCGCTGCTGGTGATCGACGGCATCGCACTGGCGCTCGCCGCCATCATCGGTACGTTGCTGGGACGCAGCGCGACGCGGCCTATCGGCCAGCTCGTCGAGGCCGCGCACCGCATTCAGGAAGGCCAGTACGAAGTCTCCGTCGAGGCCTCCGGGGGCAAGGAATTCCGCAGTCTCGCCGCCGCCTTCAACGCCATGCAGCGCACGATTGCCGAGCGCGAAGCGGACATCACGCATCGCGTCTACCATGACTCGGTAACGGGATTGCCGAACCGGGCGTTCGCGGAACAACGCCTGGAGGAGCTGATCCACAACGCCAGACCCGGTGTCGGCAGCGCGCTGATTCTGATCGACGCGCGCAACGTGCGCGAAATCAACGGCTCGCTGGGACATCACGTCGGGGATGACGTGATGCGGGAAGCTGCGCGACGCATGCGGCAGAACGCTGGCGCGACAGACGTCGTCGTGCGCGTCGCGGAGAGTCAATTCCTCGTGATCGCCCAGAATTGCTCCATCGAGCGCGCGGTCCTGTATGCCGATCAGCTCGCTGGAGTGGTGCGCTCCGGCTTTCATCTCGCCGGCACCTCGCTCGATCTGAACGTGGCGGCCTCGGTGTGCGTACATCCGGACCACGGCAACACGGCCGACGAGCTGCTGCGCAGGGTGCAGATCGCGCTGGAAGATGCGGACGACGCGCGCGGTCGTATCGCAACGTACCGCCCGGGCAGCGACGAAGTGCATCGCCGCCGCCTCGCATTGATCACAGATCTGAAGACCGCGATCGCCGCAGACAGCCTCACGCTCGTGTATCAGCCGAAAGTGGCCATGGCCACGAAGTCCGTGAAGAGTCTCGAGGCGCTGGTGCGCTGGACTCATCCGCAGCTCGGGAGCGTATCGCCCGCAGAGTTCGTGCCGCTCGCGGAGCGAACGGGCAATTCGCGCGACCTCACCAGTTGGGTGCTGAAAGCTGCGATCCGCCAGATGCGCGAGTGGCGGCGCGGCGGGCTCGAGGTCGAAGTGGCGGTGAATCTGTCGGCCCCGGACATTCTCGATCCCGGCCTGGGCGATGAGATCCTGGAGCTGCTGCGCAAGCATCGGGTCGCCGCCAGCTCTCTGGTGCTGGAGATAACCGAGAGCGCGGTGATGCGCGACCCGCAGCTGGCCGCACGGCACATGCAGCTGCTGCGCATCGCGGGCGTTCGTTTCTCGATCGACGATTTCGGCACCGGGCATTCCTCGCTCGCACAGCTGAGCCGCCTGCCCGTCGATGAGCTGAAGATCGATCGCTCTTTCATCACGCATGCGCGCCTCGGGAGCGATGAAGCGACCATCATCACTTCGACCATCGGCCTCGGCCACAGCATGGGACTGAGCGTGGTCGCCGAGGGGATCGAGGAGACCGAGGCCTGGAGCCTGCTGCGCCAGCTCGGTTGCGACTTCGC
>DATNEN010000249.1:0-2023 GCA_035552975.1 Steroidobacteraceae bacterium | reverse complement strand
GCTCGCCGGCGGACTTTCAGTACACCGAGATCCTGCACGAGCATCTGTGTGTCGAGGCCTGGCTGAGGCGCTCGCTGGAGCTCTCCACTGAGGCAGGACAGACCGCGCCGCCGCTCACCAGCTCATGCGAATCCACAGGCTGAGGATCCGTCCGTACGGGTCGGCGTTCTCCTGATCGTAACCCAGGCCCGCCAGGGCGTTGTCGAGGAAGGGCGGGTCGCGGTTGAACAGGTTCAGGGCGCTCAGCTCCAGGCGGGTGTGATCCAGCCACCCGCCCGCGCCGTCGCCGAGCCGGTAGCGGATCTGCGCATCGATCGTCGTCCACGCCGCGACCGGGCGGCTGGGCACGCTCGCGGTATCGCGATACCCGTTGGAATAGTTCACCGCCAGCGTGGCCCCGAGCCGCCTGCCCTCCCAGGAGAGCGAGCTTCGCAGGCGCAGGGCCAGCGGGTAGTTCTGTGTATTCAGCAGATCGGCCTCGGGCGAGCCGTTGCCCTCGGCGAGATCGAAGTGGGACAGATAGGTGCCATCGGCGGCGAGCGTCAGGGTGCCCCAGCGCACCGCACGCTCATACTTGATGTTGAAGTCGATGCCGCGAGTATCGAGCGTCTCCGCGTTGTGTGCGCGCACGTCGACGATCGCCCCCGCGCCGAGTGCCGTGCAGGTGCTTTGCGTCCCTGCGGGAAACAGGGCGTGGCCGCAGACATAGCTGATGAGCGAAGGGGCGGGGTTGAAGGTCACGAGTCCCGAGTAGCGCGGGTTCGTCAGCATGTCGGTGGAGAATATCGTGTCCTCGATCCGATCCTTGAAGGCGATGTCGAACAGGGTGAACCCCATGGACATCCCCGGCAAGGCCTGCGGCGTGAAGTCCATGCCGACCGTCCAGCTGTTGGCGCGCTCTTCACGCAGTGCGGCGTTGTTGCCCGACCAGATCAACGCGAGCGTCTGTCCGGTCGGGGAGCGCGGGTCCGGCAGAGGTAGCGGTATGACGACATTGTGGCTCTCGTCGAGCTCCGTGAGCGGGGGTGCCTGCAGCGCCCGTGACCAGGTGCTGCGCAGGGCCACGCCCGCGAAAGGCTCCCAGCGCAAGCCGAGCTTGGGTGTCGTGGCGTGGCCGAGTGTGCTGTAGTCCTCGTAGCGCGCGGCCGCCGACAGGTCGAGCTGCTGCAGCCCCGGCAGTGCGTTGGCTTTGCCAAACAGCGGGACGACGATTTCCGTGAAAGCGCTCGTGGTCTGCCGGTTGAGGCGAATGTTGGCCGCGGGAGAGGGGGGCACCGCGGGTGTGTCGGAAGCGTACAGCTGCACACGCCGATCCACACCTACGGCCAGCTTGACCGCGCCGCCGGGGAGCCTTGCCACGGGGCCGTCGGCGGCCAGGTCGGCCGACTCCAGTTGGGAGTCCATCCGATAGCGGTAGGGCACGACGAGGCTCGCGAGCGTCTCGGGATTGGTGTGCGACCCATCGCCAAAGGGATTGAAGGCCGTCGCGGGATCGGCATCCGCCAGGGCCGCCTGCAGTGCCGCTCCGCTGACCAGGCCCGTTCGGGTCTGGTCTTCCTTCTCGCGCGCGAAACCGCCGTACAACCCGAGCCGCCAATCGCCGACATCGAGGTCCGCGCCCACGGTGATGTTGGCCGTCTTCACCACCGCATCGTTGACATCCGTACCCAGATCCCGGCCGAAGTTGTAGGAGACGAGCACCGGCTGCGTGCCGCCGGCGGGGTTGACGTAGAACGGGTTGCTGCCGGGGACCTGGAATTCACTGGGCTCGCCGCCGGTGCGCTCCGTGGCTTCGCGATCGCTCAGCAAGAGGTTGGCGAACACACTCAGCCGGTCGTTGAAGCTCTCGCGGCCGGAGCCGTACAGGCTCCAGCGCTTCTGCGCGGGGATGATGTCCGCGTCCAGGTACCTGTTCTGCAGGTTCTGGGTGCCCGCAACCAGCGAGCTCGCCGTCAAATGGGTGCCGTCCTGTCCTCTGGGGATGGCGTAGCTCGTCGGGCCCACGAGGATGTTGCCGGGGTTG
>DATNEN010000248.1:0-9726 GCA_035552975.1 Steroidobacteraceae bacterium | reverse complement strand
GAACACGAAACCCAGGTGCCGGCGTCGAATCTCCACCAGCCGCGACTCCGGATAGCGGGCCACGTCCTGGCCGCAGAAGAGGTATTCACCATCGGTGGGCGTATCGATCATGCCCACGATATTCAGCAGAGTGGATTTCCCACAGCCCGATGGTCCCATCACCGCCACGAACTCACCCGCATCGATCTGCAGGCCGACGTTGGCCAGCGCCGCGGTTTCCAAATTGTCCGCGCGATACAGCTTCCGGATTCCCCTGAGCGTGATCACTGTGATTCTCCCGTTGAATTCTTTTCCGGCTCGATGGTGATGCGGTCGAATTTGCGCAGCTGCTCGTAGCCGGAGGATATGATGCGCTCGCCTGCGGCGAGCCCTGAAATCACTTCGATCTGTTCCGGGTTGCGACGGCCGAAGCGCACCTTGCGCCGCTGCGCAACATGGCCCCGCGGCGGCAGCACGAATACCCAGTTGCCGCCGGTCTCCTCGAAGAATGGCCCGTTGGCCGTCACCAGTCCACGGCTCGGCGCCCCGACTTCCAGGCGAACTTCCATCGACTGTCCGCGGCGCACGCCCTCGGGGCTTTGCCCCTGGGTGAAGTAGAGATCCACCTTGAACTGCCGGTCCGTCACCTGGGTGTAGACCTTCGCGACCTCGAGCCTCCAGGTCTGGCCGTTGGATTCGGCGCTCGCGGACTGGCCGGGCTTCACGCGCCCCAGATAGAACTCATCGACCATGGCTTCGAGCTTGTAGGACGTCGAATCGTCTATCTGGCCTATGCGCTGGCCGGGTGCCTTGGCCGCGCCGAGCTCCGCATCCAGCGCCGTGAGCTGGCCGCTGATGGGCGCCTTGACGAACAGGCTCTGCAGCGTTTCGTCCGCGACCGAAAGATTCTCGCGCGTCTTCTGCAGAGCGCTGCGCAGCTGCGTGACCTGCTCGCTGCGGAACTTCTCATCGATATCGCGAGCCTCGATTTCGATGGCCTGCAGCTTGCGGGCACGGGCGAGGTCGATGGCGAGGTCGCCGAGCTCCTCCTTGGAGATCATTCCGGCGGCGCGCAGCGCAGCGCGCCGCCGCTGACGCTGGGTGAGCTGCTCGATCTGCGCATTGCTCTCGATCAGCTCGCGCTCATGCGCGACACGTGCCTGCTCGAACGAGAGCAGCGTCTGGTTGAGACGATCGAGCTGCTCGGTCAGCTGCGCCTGGCGGCCGAGCATCTCCAGTTGCAGGTTGGTATTCGTCAGCTTCAGCAGAACCTGGCCGCGAGTGACGAATGCGCCCTCTTCCACCATCACCTGCGCGACCTGGCCACCCTCCACCGCATCCAGATGGCGGTCTTGCGCGGCGCGACGACCGCATTGGCCGCCACATACTCTGTGAAGACTTCACGCCTTACCGGAGCAATGACCACGCTGGCCTCGCGCACGGTCACCGATCTGGTGAGAGCGTAGCGCACATACAGCGTCGCACAACAGGCCACCAGCAGCGCCGTCGCGCTACCGACCAGCAACCAGCGACGCGCGCGCGGCTGCGCCTCCACCGGCCGATCCATCGGTGAGAGCTTGGCTTCCTCTTCCGCCACCAGGCGCGGACGGGACAGCAGGCGTGGCGCTGGCTCCGACATTGATACAGTAGTAGTTACGTAGTACAGTACAGCAAGTTAAGCATTGGAAGATTGCAGGCGTCAAGCTACCCTACGCACCATTCGTCGCAGCATTCGTCGCACGCGCCAACCGGAGATTCTCGTGAAAAGGCGTCCGCACAAGTGGCAGAACGAGCAGCCTATCTATAAGCAGCTGATGGACGAGGTGATTGCCGGTATCCTCGACCGCACCTATCCGGAGGGACAGCGGCTGCCTTCCGTGCGCGCGCTGGCGGACGCCTACGACGTGAACCCGCTCACCTCAGCGAAAGCCTATCGCGAGCTGCAGCGCGAGGGGCTCATCGAGACCGTTCGGGGCGAAGGCTTCATAGTGAAGGAAGGCGTGCGCGCCAGCCTGATGAAGCGCGAGCGCTCCAGGTTCATCAAAGAGGAGTGGCCGCACCTGCGCGCCCGCCTCGCCCGCATGGATCTGGATCTGAAGGCGCTGTTTGCAGGCTCTGCGGAGTAACGCGCCGCGTCCGCAACATGCGCGGCGTTGCATTCGCGCCGGCGGCTGTCGGCGTCAGCCCGCCCGCCCTACGGTCGCCGGAAGGCGATCCGGGCGGGAAATCGTCCCACCGCTACGGCGGCTTGTGCTAAGAACGCAAGAACGGACTCTGAGGGGGGTATCTGTGACTATCCGAACCGTGGGAATGCACTTGCTGCTGTCCGCAGCGATCCTCGCCGGCGGGGCTCTCGATGAAAATGCGGTCGCTGCCTCTGCCGCCAACGTCACGGCCAAGCGCCTCGACAAAGCGGCAAGCGAGCCGGGCGAGTGGATGACCTACGGGGGCACCTACTCTGAGCAGCGCTTCAGCGAGTTGAAAAAAATCGACTCAGGCAATGTGAGCCAGCTGGGCCTGCAGTGGTTTGCGGATTACGAGACCAACCAGGATCAGCACGGGTCACCGCTTTATATCGATGGTGTCATCTACGTATCGACCTCGCGCGACGTGGTGTACGCCTTCGACGCCAAGACCGGTCGGCAACTGTGGAAATACAACCCGATGATCCACGGCGAGCGCCTTCGCTACAACGTGGGCCTCGTGAATCGCGGTATTGCCGCATGGGACGGCAAGATCTACATCGGCACGCTCGATGCACGCTTGATCGCGATTGACGCCAGGACGGGCAAGGAAGTCTGGGCGACCGACACGGTTCCCGACAGCCTCGGGCTCGGCGACATGGCGAAACACTACTCGATCACGATGGCCCCGCGTGCCGCGAAGGGCAAGGTGTTCATCGGTGCCTCGGGCGGTGAATTCGGAGTGCGCGGCTGGATCGCTGCCTACGACGCCGAGACCGGCAAACAAGCCTGGCGCTTCTGGACCGTACCGGGGGATCCGGCGAAGGGCTTCGAGAGCAAGGCGCTGGCAAAGGCGGCGAAGACCTGGAGCGGCGAGTGGTGGAAGACTTCCGGCGGCGGCGGCACTGTGTGGGACGCGGCCGTCTACGACCCGGTGACGGATCTGCTGTATTTCGGCACCGGCAACGGCTCTCCCTGGAACGAGCGCACGCGTGAGCCCACCCTGGATGACGATCTGTACTCCGCGTGCATCGTCGCCGTCAACCCCGACACCGGCGAATACGTCTGGCACTACCAGGAGACCCCTGGAGATGCCTGGGACTACGATGCGGTCAGTCCGATGATGACTGCGGACCTGAGGATCGGCGGCAAGAAGAAGCACGTCATTCTGCAGCCCTCCAAGAACGGCTTCTTCTATGTGCTCGAGGCCAAGACCGGCAAGCTGCTGAGCGCGGACCCGTTCACCGAGGTGAACTGGGCCACCGGGGTCGATATGAAAACGGGCCGCCCGCAAGTCGTGCCGGCCGCGCGATACAAGGATGCACCTTGGGATCTGGCACCCGGTGTGCAGGGTGGACATAGCTGGCACCCGAATGCGTACAGCCCGCTCACGGGCCTGGTGTACATCCCCGCGTGGGAAGCCTATTTCACCATGGCGGGCCCGGCCGCCGGCTCCAAGCCGCCGCCGGGATTCAGCCTCGGCATCAACATGGGAGCGCGGGTCGACCCGAGCAAGTTGCAGCCCTACGCCCGGCAGGGCGTCAGCGGTCGGCTGAAAGCCTGGGACCCCGTTGCTCGCAAAGTGGTGTGGGAGAGCGAGGCTTTCTCCAACGGCCGCCCGACGAGCGGGGTGCTTGCGACTGCAGGTAACCTGGTATTCATGGGCAACGGCGGTGGCAAGGTCCTCACCGCCTACGACGCGAAAACCGGGGCGAAGCTCTGGAGCTTCGACGCTCAGACAGCCGTGTATGCAGCGCCGATTACCTACACGCTGGACGGTACGCAGTACCTCGCAGCCAGCGTCGGTGGCGCCGCACAGGGCGGCTACTTCGCGCCGACGCACGCTCGGATGCTGGTATTCGCGCTCGGCGGCAAGGCCGTCTTGCCCACTCCCGAACCCTACACCCCGCCGCAACTGAACCCGCCGCCCTCGACGGCATCGGCGCAGGTCATCGCCCACGGCAGCGAGGTCTATTCGCAATACTGCTCGGTTTGCCACGGCGCCAACGGTGTGCAGGCACGCTCCAGTTTCCCGAACCTCACGGTCACCCCGCTGCTCTGGACGCAAGCGGGCTTCGATCAGGTCGTGCTGCTCGGCGGCCGCGCCGATAAGGGTATGGGGTCCTTCGCCAAGGACTTGAAGCCTGAGGACAGCGCCGCGGTGCGCGACTACCTCATCGCACGCGCAAGCGCACTCAAGGCCGAGGGCCCCGGCACGGCGGGACCGCCGGGCTCGCGGCAGGAGACCGGGCACGCCGGGAACTAGGCCCGCACCCAACTTGGCCGGGCTTCGCCGCTCCGGCCAGCGTGGGTGTCAGTGTGGCGCGGCCATGAGAAGCCGGAACCTATATGGTCCGGCCGCGTGGGTCTCGGCGCGGTCACGAGCGGCCGGTGGGTATTCATTGTTTTTTCTCGCAGCGCTCGAAGCGCCCGTTGACTCTCTCGGCATACCACGCCGTCGTCAGCTTGCGGCTGATTTTGGGACCATGCAACTCGATGCGCGGCACGATGGCCCGCGGCAGGGAGGCGCGCCGGGTTCGATCGGCGAGGTCGAACACGGTTCGATACAGGCGAGTGTCTGCGAAGTCCTTGCTGCGCTCCTGCTCGAGCGCGTTGTGAATCTCCCGCTCGCTCAGACGCAGGCGCCCCGCTACGGCGCGCAGAGCTCGCTCCGTGCTGCCAGCATCCTTTGCCGTGCTGTCGCGCGGAAGCAGAGCGCCGTCGCGCGCCAATGGAACGCCGGTGATGACACTGACAGCCGCTTGAAATGCGGCGTTGCGACTGGAGTACTGCCCGGCGTTGAAATCAGCAAACCGATAGAGATAGCGGTCATAGGGGGCGGGATAAGCCAGCAGATGGGCGATTCCAAAGTAGAGGCCGCCGCGGCGCGTGAACAACTCATCGGCGATGCTGACCTTGACCGGATACGGATACGGTCGCATCTGCGCATACTCAGTGGCGAAGGCGATGTTGACCTGCATGGGGCCACGGGTACGGATCGGATTGTGGTCTTCGAAGAGACGCTTCCCCAGCGGCACCGCGTCGATGAAGTCCTCGTAGATGTCGCTTAGGTCCTTTTCCGTCCTGGCCGAATCGATACGATCGCTGTAGGTGCGCCCCGTGCGCGAGCTCACCTGCAGGGCGGCATGAACCAGCACGCGCGGCACACCGGCATGCTCAGCCCGCGAGTCGATCTCCTTCCAGGCCATCTTCCCCAGTCCGGGTATGATGGGATTCTCGCGAAAGCCGGATTCCTGCTCGATGACGGCGACCACCGCGCAGACATTCTCGCGGCTGGCGTCGATGGACTGCACCGCAAAGCCGGCGTAGATGTCCCTCGTCCACCCGTCCCGATCGCGAACCGACTCCGGGAGCAGTGTTTTGATGAGTGCACGAGACTCTTCGGGGCTGGCCGCGGGGGCCGCTACCGTGGGCGGCTGGCTCATGCAACCTGACAGCGCCGCCGCAGAGCAGGCGATGATCGCGATGAAAACGCCAGGAAAGGGTGCGCATCGCGGGACGCCCATTGGATCTAAGCTTGCGATGGAGGGGACCTGTGTTCTACCAGCTTGCTCACTTCTCGTGCAACGTGGCGGCGATGCTCCCTCGCGCAGCACGGATAGCGGGCAGCAGACCTCCGGAAAGCCCGAGCGTAGCCGCAAGCGCGATCGCGATCACCACCAGACCGGGAGATACCCTCAACGAATACACGAGCTGAGAATCAAATAGTGCGCCCCCAAGCGTACTGATCGTGGCTCCATCAACCGCGGCGTATGAAATCGCCACCCCCACCGCGGCGCCGGCCAGCGCCAGCAACAGCGCCTCGGCCAGCAATGCGATGGCCACGGCGCTCGCGGCAAATCCCATTGCCCGCAGCGTCGCGGTCTCGACTGCGCGCGCGGCGACGGCCGAGTACATTGAATTCAGCGCCGCAAACAACGCCCCGAGCGCCATGATCGTGCCGATGACATACGCCACCAGGTGCAACATCCGGTTGACGGAGCTGGATGAGCTCGCCAGATACTCAGGTTCCCCCCGGGTCGAGACGAACAGCCGCGCATCGCCGGCGAGAGCCTGTTCGAACCTCGGCAGGGCTGCCGCGGAATCGAGCTCGACCGTCATACTGTTGAAGCTGTCGAGCTTGTAAGCCGACATGACGGTACGCGCATCGGCGATCAACTCGGACTCCCGGGAGCCACGAGCCCCGGGTGCACCGGCGAACACGCCGACCACTTTCCAGTCACCGTCCTGCAGCCGAACCTGGTCGCCGATCTCGAGGCCCTCGAACTGTGAACGGGCGGCAGCGCCCACCATCAGCTCCTGATTGCCCGGCGTGAACATGCGGCCGGCCACCAGTTTCAGCTCGGGGCGCATCGCGAAGTATTGCCCGCTGACGCCGCGCAACGTCACATTGACGTCGGTGTGATCGCGCTTGCGAGCGACAGGCGCGGCTAGAACCACTTCTGCCGAGACGAGCGGATCCCCGTGCGCGTCGTGTCGCACGCCCGCTGCATCCATGATCACGGCGACGCTGTCACGTGAGAGGCCGCTGTCATACTCCGTCGTCGCCTCATGAGACAACACGATGGCACGATCGGGACGCCCGTCACCTCGGATGGTGTTCCCGAATCCCACGTACATCGCAAGCACGGGTATGAGAACGGCGACGACTCCCGCAATGCCCACGACGATGACCAGAGAGCTGCCCAGTCGCTGCGGGATGTGCCGCAGGCCGGTCGTGATGAGCGCTGCAGTCTGGGATGCCAGATTCACGCTTACCCTTTGCCGAGCGTGGTGGCGATCGGTGTCCTGACCAGCTTCGCAGCCGGTATCGCAATACCCACTAACGCGAGACAGGCGGCGCACATCAGGCCGGCAGCGGCGACACCGGGGGACACGAGGATGCTGCCGATCTCCTGCTCTGCGGCCAGCGGGGCCAGCAATCGGGCAATCAGCAGCCCGAAGAGCGCGGGAGGCAGATACAGCAGCAATGCCTCCGCGTACGCAAGACTCAGAATGCGGCCGCCCGAATATCCAACTGCCCCGAGCACCGCGAACTCGTGGGCACGGTCCTGAAGTGCCTGCCGCAGGGTATTGCCTGTCAGAAACGCCAGCGTGAACAGCACTGCCCCGATGATTGCGTGGGTAAAGAACTCGACATCGCCCATCTGCCTGGCCTGCTGCTCGGCGCGCGCCTGCCGCGAGCGCGTACGCGACTCGTGCGGGGAATTGGCGAAGATGTGGTCGATCGCCGCAGACATCGCGACAGCCTGGTTCGGGTCGGCGATGCGCACGTAGAAGATCTCCGCCGTGCCGCGATTCTCCACGCGATACTCATCGAAGTACGCGTAGTTGATCACACCGAAGTAGGCGGGGCCGGCCGCCTGCGGCGTATCGAAAATGCCGACGATGTGGAACGTCCAATCCGGACTGCCATCCGTCTTGGGTGTCGCCCCGTGAATGGTGATCGTCTGTCCGACCTTCCACCCCCACTGATCGAGCAGACCACGGGTGACCAACATGCCTTCGCGGTCCTTGTGCAAGGCCTCGAGACCGGCCGGGTCGACGCGCACATTCGGGAGCTGTCGAAAGAAAACGTCCGGCTGAGTCGCGATGGCGACCACCGAGCTCCTGATGCCCGGATCCCGATACGTCCCGATGAAATACGCGCGCGGCGCGACTTCCTTCACGCCCGGAAGGCTCTGTATCTTCCCCATGGCCGAGATGGGCATGGGTGCGCCACCGCGCACCCGCGTGTTGGTAATGAGGAACTCGCGACGCGCCTCAGCAATGGCGTGCGCAAACCCTGCGTTGACCCCTTCGAGCAGGCCGAGCAGGACGAATGCAATCGTGATGCACAGTGCCGTCAGGATCGACCTGACGGGCCTGCGCCACAGACCGGCCCACACGAGCGGCAGGAACTTCACGACTCCTGCAGTCCCACACAGACCAGGAAAACCATGCCCCGGGTGAACTCGGCACTGTCCGCAGTACGAGTGACTCGTCCGCGCTCTGCTATGGACTGCTCCGTGTCGTCGGCGCCGATCGCCTCCGTCAGCACCTCGAGTGCCGCTTTCGCGGCGTCCTGAACCTTCCTGTGCTCGGCGATGAGAGCCTGCGTGGGCATCTCCGGCGAGGCTGGCGCGTCGGGCGTCTTCAGTCAAGGGTCGCGAGCATTGACCGCGTGGCGGTTCACAGTAACCAAGGGGAACCCGACTCGGTCGCCGCTGTTGCCGCCGGCATCCCGCACTTCTAGACTAGTTCGAGGTTGGAGGGGGGATCCGATGAGGACGG
Source organism: Steroidobacteraceae bacterium (assembly GCA_035552975.1). Taxonomy (GTDB): domain Bacteria; phylum Pseudomonadota; class Gammaproteobacteria; order Steroidobacterales; family Steroidobacteraceae; genus 13-2-20CM-66-19. Next base: position 1,270 of record DATNEN010000248.1, on the reverse strand, counting down.
CTGGCAGGCTCTTCCTCGTTGCGGTGGGGGCACTCATGGGCCTCACGCCGCCGATACTGCCTGCGCAGAGCTCTTCCGCCCACCCCGCTCCCCCGACCCCACACCCTGCAGGCCCCGCACCTCGTCTGCACAACGGCAAGCCTGATCTGAGCGGCCATTGGGCGAATCCCTACACGCCCAACATGGCGGAGAAGGGCACCGTGCTCGATCCCAACACCCGCCAGCCCCTGAAGCTCTCCGGCGCAGTCCTGCCGGACGCCAAGCCGGCGGTCGTCGGTGGCGGCCAGCGCACCTTCGACCTGCCCTACACCGCGTGGGGACTGAAGCACTGGAAGGCCTACGACCCGGTGCACGACGGGGACTACGCGGGGAGTTGCCTGCCCTTCGGCATGTCCCGCAACATCAATTCACCGCACGGGCTGCAGATCGTGCAGAATGACGACGCGGTCGCGCTGTTGTTCGAGCAGAACACCTGGTTTCACTGGATACCGACCAACGGGATGAAGTGGCCAGCCGACCTGCCGCCGTCCTGGAACGGCGTTTCGACCGGTCACTGGGAAGGCGACACACTGGTCATCGAGACCAGCGGCTTCAACGGCTACACCCGGCTGGACACCGCCGGCCATCCGCACAGCAAGCAGCTCGAGCTGATCAACACGTTCAAGCGAATCGATGCGCACACGATCGAGCACACCGTCACCGTGCACGATCCCAAGGCCTACACGCAGGACTGGATGAACGTTCGCACCTGGCACCTCAGGCCGGCCACGGATGTCATCATGGAGTACTCCTGTGAGGAGAACAATCTCGACAACATGATGAGCGGCGCCATCAAAGTGTGGCATCCGCCGCAGGATGAGGACGAGGACTGAACAGGAGCCGCCATGACCACCCGGATCTCTAGGGTTCTCGCCGTTGCCCTCGTGTGTATCGGCTTCTCGTGCGAGGCCTCCGCGCACCATTCGACTGCCGCCGAGTTCGATACGAGGAAACCCATCACGTTCACCGGCACCGTGAAGAAGGTGCAATGGATGAACCCGCACATCTACACCCACGTTGAGGTGAAGACCGCGGACGGCAACACCGTGGTCTACCGTGTCGAGGGAGGAGCTCCCAATTCGCTCTATCGTAACGGCTGGCGCATGGACTCTCTGAAGGTGGGCGACAAGGTCACAGTCAAGGGGTTCCGCGCGAAGAACGAAGAATCAATGCATATCGGCCAGGCCACCATCACCACCGCGGACGGCAAACGCGTATTTGCTGGATCGGG
>DATNEN010000247.1:0-15033 GCA_035552975.1 Steroidobacteraceae bacterium | reverse complement strand
ACCCAGAAGGGGACTTGTATGAAGTGCGCGAGCGTTGTGAAGGTGGCTGCGGTAGCGGCAGTCGTAGTTGGGCTTGCAGGCTGTCAGGATCTGAAGCCCCTCCAGGCGGACATCGCGGATCTGAAATCGCAGGTGGCCAAGTTGCAGACCGATGTGGCCGGTGCGAAGAGCTCCGCTGATCAGGCTGCCAGCGCGGCGCAAGCCGCCAATCAGGCGGCCAGCGGTGCGCAGAGCACAGCCAACCAGGCGTTGGCGGCGGCGCAGGCCGCTCAGTCGGCCGACCAGGCGACGAACGAGAAGATCGACCGGATGTTCAAGCGGTCGGTTTCCAAATAAAGAGCTCGGTTTCAGTCCAAAGCTCTCAAAACGCCGCGCACTCGCGCGGCGTTTCTTTGCCCGCGCGAAATACCGCTTTCGCAGGCCGGCCGCAGCCCTGCCATCTCAGTATCGAACCAGCGCCGAGCCCCACGTAAAGCCGCCGCCGAAGGCCTCCAGCAGCAGCAGTTGACCTCGCTTGATCCGGCCGTCGCGTACCGCGACATCCAGTGCCAGCGGGACGGAGGCGGCCGAGGTGTTGCCCTGGTCCTGGATGGTGATGACGACGCGCTCCATGGGCAGCTCGAGCTTGCGAGCCATCGCCTGGATGATGCGGATGTTGGCTTGATGGGGCACCAGCCAATCGATCGAGGAGCGATCCATCTGGTTGGCCTCGAGCGCTTCATCCACGGCACGCCCGAGCGTGGTCACGGCGATCCTGAACACTTCGCTACCGACCATCTCGATAGCCGCGGTTCCGGCCTCGCCGAATCCCCGCGAGACGCCCCCGGCGCAGTAGAGAAGATCCTTGTACGTGCCGTCCGAGTGCACGTGGGTCGACAGAATGCCGGGCTCGTCGGAGGCCTCCAGGAGCACCGCTCCGGCGCCGTCCGCGAACAGGATCGCGGTGGAGCGGTCCTTCCAGTTCGTGATCCGCGAGAGCGTCTCGGCCCCGACCACCAGCGCGCGCTTGGCCTCGCCGGCGCGCACGAACTTGTCGGCGATCGACAGGGCGTACATGAAGCCGCTGCACGCGGTCTCGACGCTGAAAGCGGGACCGCCGCGACAGCCGAGGCGCGCCTGCAGCAACGTGCCGCAGTTGGGAAACACCAGATCGGGAGTCGTCGTGCCGAAGGCGATCAGATCGACGTCGGTGGGGCGAACTCCCGCGGCTTCCAGCGCGCGCCGGGCCGCATGCTCGGCCAGGTCCACGGTCGTCTCGCCATCTGCGGCGATGTGCCGACGCTCGATCCCGGTGCGGGTGCGGATCCACTCGTCGGTGGTCTCCATCACCTTCTCCAGATCGTGGTTCGTGAGAACTTTTTCGGGAAGATGACCGCCCGTACCGGCGATACGAGAATGAATCAAGTGGCCAACCTCTTATTCCCCTGCAGCGCCTGCTCGATCTGCGACGTCAGATTTCTGCGCGCGGCAAGGGCGGCCGTACCAATGGCTCGCGAAAAGGCGACCCCATCCGCTCGACCGTGGCTTTTTACCACGATACCGGCCAATCCGACCATGCACGCGCCGTTGTAGCGGCGCGGATCGAGACTCCCTGCGACTCTTCTAAGCACCGGCCGCGCGATCAGCCCCGCAAGCTTGTCGCGCCAGGAGGCCTGGAACTCCTTGCGCATGCGATCGGTGATCAAGCCCGCAACGCCCTCCATCGTCTTCAGCGCGACGTTGCCCGTGAACCCGTCGGTCACTACCACATCCACGTCGCCGGAGAAGATATCGTCGCCCTCGACGAAGCCGACGTAATTGAGGCCGCTCGCGGAAAGGAGCGCGTGCGCGGCCTGCACGACCTCGTGGCCCTTCATGTCCTCTTCGCCGATGTTGAGCAGGCCGATGCGCGGACTTTCCAGCCCGTGGATATCGCCGGCGATGATCGCGCCCATCGCCGCGAACTGGCGCAACTGTTCCGGCGTCGCCTTGGTGTTGGCGCCCAAATCCAGCATCTGCGTGTGTCCGTGCGCCGCGGGGATCGCGGAGATGATGGCGGCACGGTCGACACCCTCGAGGGTCTTCAGCACGAAGTGCGACATGGCGGTCAACGCGCCGGTGTTGCCCGCGCTGACACAGGCCGAGGCACGTTGTTCCTTCACCAGGTCGATGGAGACGCGCATGGAGGAATTCTTCTTGCGGCGAATCGCCTCACGCGGCGAGTCGTCCATCGCCACGACCTGGGCGGCGGGAACCACTTCGATCCGGTTGCGAACGAAATCGGACGCCGAGCGCAGCTGGACGCCGATCACACCGGGGTCGCCCACGAGCAGCGCGCGCAGCTGGCCGTCGTCCGCCAGCGCGCGCAGTGCGCCGGCAACGTACTCTGGCGGCGAATAGTCGCCGCTCATGACATCGATGGCGACGGGTAGCACGGTGGCTCGAGAAAGAGCCTGGGAGAGCCGCGATCAGTCCTGGTCTTCAGCGTCGGCGGGCTTCTCCAGCACGCGGCGGCCGCGGTAAAACCCGTCCGGCGTAATGCGGTGGCGCAGATGAGTCTCCCCCGACTGAGGATCCGTCGACAGCGCCGGCCTGGCCAGCCCATCGTGCGAGCGGTGCATGCCGCGCCTGGAGGGCGTCTTGCGGCTTTTTTGAACGGGCATTTTTGCAATTACTCCTAAACAACTACTTGCGCTTCAACAGCTCTTGCAGCTGCGCAAACGGTCTCTGTGTCTCCGCCGGCGTCTCGCGTTCCCCGGCTGTGCTCGCCCCCGTGGGTGCGCACTCGACATTCTCATGCGATGGGACGATCGGGAGAAACAGCATCAGCTCCTCCTCCACGATCTCCCGGATGCTGATCCGGCCGCCCGGTGCGAGCATCGGCTCGAGATCCTCCGGGACGCGACCCGCCTCCGCTTCACTCGGAATCAGCGCCACGCGCGACCGAGTCTCCACGGGTGCCTCCAGCTTCTCCATGCAGCGCTGGCACTGAAGAACGGCCGTTCCGCGCAGGGTGAGCTCTGCGACGGCAAGCCCCGCTTCACGCCTGAAATGCACGCTCCCCTGCACGACTCCGCCCGAAGCTTCGAGCCGTGAGCGCAGCCGAGGCAGCTCGGTTACTGGAACGGAGAAGTCGACGTCGGCCTCCCCGTCAGCCAACCGATCGATATCGAGCGGCTCGGACCCGGGCGGCGACATGGGGCGCGTATAATAGGTAGGCAAGTGCGGCAAGTCAAAGATCTTCGTTCCGTAAGCTCTTGTTTCTCGAAGGTGAATTGTCCAACTTGGGGACCCGTTGACAGGGCCCGCTGCGGACCATCGGGGAACTCACCATGCACACGCTGATCCTCGCCTCCACCTCCCCCTATCGGCGCCAGCTCTTGGAGCGCTTCGAGCTGGAATTCGAGACGGTGGCTCCGGAAATCACGGAAGGACATCTGGACGGAGAGCTTCCGGTCGATCGGGCGGCCCGCCTGTCGCTTGTCAAAGCGCTCGCGGTCGCCGAGCGATACCCGGACGCTGTCGTCATCGGGAGCGACCAGGTAGCGGCCGCCGGCTCGCGAATCCTCGACAAGCCGGGCAACGCCGCGACCACCCGGGCGCAGCTCGCGGCGCTCAGTGGCACGAGTGCCCGGTTCTACACCGGCTGCGCCGTCGTCAAACCAAGCGCCAGCGTGCGCCTGACCCACGTCGACACGACGACCGTGTACTTCCGGCCGCTGACGACGACTGAGATTGCGCGCTATGTGGAGCGGGAGAAACCGTTCGACTGCGCGGGCGGCTTCAAGGCGGAGGCCCTCGGGACGACCCTGTTCGAGAGCATCGAGAGTACCGACCCGAGCGCCCTCATCGGTCTACCGCTGATCTGGCTGGCGGGCGCCCTGCGCCGCGCCGGCTTCCCTTTGCCGTAGCCGCCTCGTCGAGCTTGTCGAGCACGGCGGCCAGATCCGCCGGCAGGGGCGCGTTGACGCTGAATTCCCCGCCGTTGGGCCATTGGAAGCCCACGCTGGAGGAATGCAGAAACATCCGCCGCAGCCCGGCCGAGCGCAGCTCAGCGTTGAAGGCCTCGTCACCGTACTTCTCGTCCCCCGCGACGGGATGCCCGGCGTGCTGGGCGTGAACCCGGATCTGGTGCGTTCGGCCTGTCTGCAGGGAGACCTCGAGGAGGGTCGCCCGCTTGCCGAAGAATTGCACTGGGCGAAAGTCGCTGATCGAAGGCTTCCCGGAAGGATCCGGTTTGACGGTCCGCTCCCCGCCTACCCGGATATCGGTGCGCAAGGGCACGTCGATGCGCTTCTTGCCGAGGTTCCAGTGGCCCTTCAGCAGCGCCAGGTAGCGCTTCTCGAAAACCCCACCCTCCCGCAGCAACGCATGCAGCGTGCGCAGCGTCTGGGTGTCGCGAGCGACGATGAGGCAGCCGCTGGTGTCGCGATCCAGGCGGTGGACCAGCTCGAGCTTCTCCTCCGGCCGTAACGCCCGCAAGGCCTCGATGACGCCGTAGCTCACCCCGCTTCCGCCATGGACGGCCATTCCGGCCGGCTTGTTGAGGACCAGCACGCGCTCGTCCTCGTGAATGATCGACTCGCGCACACTCTCGAGCGCGTCCGAGGTCGGACGGGCCGGGTCGGGCCTCGGCAGGATCTGGACCGGCGGGATCCTGACCTTGTCGTGGGTGTGCAACCGGGTGTCGGGGCCGGCGCGCCGCCCGTTCACCCGCACCTCCCCTTTGCGGATGATGCGGTACACGCGGCTACGGGGAACCTCGCCCAGGACCCTCTGGATGAAGTTGTCCAGCCGCTGCCCGTCCTGGGCCTCCTCCACCTCCAGGTGCCGGACGCCGGCGCGAACCGCCGTATTTTGTTGCTCCGACACATCGACCTCGTCGTAAGACATTGTTTCTACAATGGTCCTATGAGTATACTGCCGCAGTCGCCCTCAAAACGGGCGACCAATGGTCGGCGGCTTAGAAACAATGCCGCCGCGTGTTAGTTGGTCCTCCAGACACGCGCGCTTATTTGGCGCGCGCGCCAGAAGGCCATCGTACTGAGCCGACTGCGATCGCGCTGCCCGCGTAGACAAGCATAGACGTCCGCAGGCTGTGTCGCCGGTAGAGTTCACCGAAGGTTTCCGGCGCACCGCTGCAATAGCAGCGGGCATCGAAGTGAATAACGAGACTCGAGCGCCTTTACGTCTCCTTCGCTACCGCGGGGCTTTGCCGCCCGTGCGGTGTCCCGTCGTTTCCGCGTCGGCTCCTCACTTCACAGTAGGGGCACATGAAAAGAATGCTCGTCAATGCAACTCAAGAGGAAGAGTTGCGCGTCGCTCTGGTTGATGGACAGAAGCTCTTCGACCTGAGCATCGAATTACCCTCCCGCGAACAGAAAAAGGCCAACGTCTACAAAGCTCGTATCTCCCGAATCGAACCCTCGCTCGAAGCCTGCTTCGTCGACTACGGCGCGCAGCGCCACGGCTTTCTGCCTCTGAAGGAAGTCTCCAAGGAGTTCTTCCGCCAGCAACCTCAGGGCGGCCGGATGAACATCCGCGAGCTGCTCGCCGAAGGTCAGGACCTCATCGTCCAGGTCGAGAAAGAGGAGCGTGGGAACAAAGGCGCCGCGCTCACCACGTTCATCAGCCTGGCGGGGCGCTTTCTGGTGCTGATGCCGAACAACCCTCGCGCAGGAGGCGTGTCGCGCCGGATCGAAGGCGAGGACCGCGACCAGATGCGTGAGGTGATGAACCAGCTGCAGATTCCCGACACCATGGGCGCCATCGTGCGCACGGCCGGCGTCGGGCGCTCCGCCGAGGAGCTGCAGTGGGACCTCGACAACCTCAAGTCCCAGTGGGAACAGATTGCCGCCGCCGCGAAAGACCGGCCCGCGCCTTTCCTGGTGTTCCGCGAGAGCGATGCGGTCACGCGCGCGATGCGCGACTACTTGTCCGACGATATCGGAGAGGTGCTGGTCGATGATCCGGGTGCCTTCCAGAAGGCCCAGGAGTACATGACCCGCTTCATGCCCGCGGACGCCCAGAAGCGCCTGAAGCTCTACCAGGACGACATTCCGCTCTTCACGCGCTTCCAGATCGAGAGCCAGATCGAGTCCGCGTACGCACACAAGGTCCAGCTGCCCTCCGGTGGCAGCATCGTGGTCGACTACACGGAGGCGCTCGTCTCCATCGACATCAACTCCGCGCGCGCCACTCGCGGGAGCGACATTGAGACAACGGCGCTCAATACGAACCTGGAGGCCGCGGACGAGATCGCGCGCCAGTTGCGCATCCGCGACATCGGCGGGTTGATCGTTATCGATTTCATCGACATGGAATCGACGAAGAACCAGCGTGACGTCGAGGACCGGCTGCGCGATGCAGTGAGAATGGATCGCGCGCGGATCCAGATCGGACGCCTCTCGCGCTTCGGTCTGCTGGAGATGTCACGGCAGCGCCTGCGTCCCTCGCTGGGAGAGTCCAGCCATATCGTCTGTCCGCGCTGCGTGGGCATCGGCACGATTCGCAGCATAGAGTCGATGACGCTCGCGATCCTGCGGCTGATCGGCGAGGAGCTGCGCAAGGATCGCACCTCCCGCGTCATCGCCCAGGTGCCGGTGGACGTCGCGACCTATCTGTTCAACGAGAAGCGCGAGTGGCTGCGCACGCTCGAGGACAAGAGCGAGGCCGAGCTGATCATCGTTCCGAACGAGAGCATTCAGACGCCCGAGTATTCGATCCGGCGCCTGCGCGATGACGAGGCGGAGCTCCCGGAGAACAAGCAGCTCAGCTATCTGATGCCGACGGCTCCCGTTGTAGCCGAGCCGCTGGGCACGAAGGACAAGAAGCCCCAGGCGGAGCCGGCCGCGGTGGCCACGATGCTCCCCTCGACACCCGCCCCGGTGACCGTGCGACCGGCAGCGCCTGCTGCTCCGGCCCCTGCTCCGGCTGCGCAGCCCGCCAGCAGCGGCGGATTCTTTGCATGGTTGAAAAGGCTGTTCGGCGGCGAGCCCACTCCGGTTGCCGTACAGGCGGAGCCTGCTCCGGCCGCAGCGCCGCGGAGTGGATCCTCGGGCTACGGCGAGCGCCGCGACCATAGCGATCGGCGCCGCGATGGCCGGCGAGATCACTCGCGTCATCGGCACGCGGACTCGGGCCATCGTCGCGATCGGGGTGACGGACGCGATCGTAGTGAAGGGCGAGACCGGAGCGAGGGGCGCGACCGCGGAGACCGCGATCGCAACAGGGATCGCGGCGGAGATCGGGATCGAAGCCGCGAGCGCGGCGATCAACGCTCTCGTGAGCGCGGAGACCAGCGCGAACGCACAGAGCAGCAACGCGAGCGCGTGGAGCAACGAGACCGTAACGAGCATGGCGGCGATCAGCCTTCGCGCACAGAAGCTGCCGCCAGCCAGGTTGAGTCTGGTGCGATCTCCGCTCGGCAAGACACAGGCGGCGACCGCCCTGCCCTCTCGGGATCTGATCGCAACGGCAGCGCGGGCATGGGTGAGCGACGCGAAGGCGGCGAGCGTGGTGAGCGCGGCGGGAGGAGCCGGCGCGGAAGGCGCCGCGGCAGGCGCGGAGGCGGCGGAAGCGGCGGCCCGCGCGAGCAAGGCAATGCTGGAATGTCTGGCGGCGGTGAAGCGATGGGCGCTGGTGAGTCCGGCGAGGCGTTTCATCCGTCCGAGTCACCGGGCTATGCACCCTCGAGCGGCCATGGAGGCGAAGACTCCGGCGCCGGCGACAGGCGAGAGCACTACGAATCGGGCGAAGGCGGCCAACACCACGAGCGGCAGGAGTCGCACAGCGGCGGGGAACGGCACCAATCGCCCGGCGGTGGGGAGCGGCATGAGTCGCGCGAAAGCGGTGGCGAACGTTACGAAGGTGGTCAGCATCGCGAGGGGGGTGAGCGCCAGCAGCAGACGCGCGAGCCCTCGTCACCGCAAAGTGCTTCCCAACCCGCCGGGGCGCCGGCGCAGCAGCCCGGTCACGCCGAGCACGGTGGTGGTGGCGGCGAGCACGGTGCTCACTTCGAGCCCAAGGGGCCTGCCGAAGGGAGCTCGACGCAGCCGAGCAAGCCGTATGTCGTCTGGTCGTCAGCGCCGTCGGACAAGCTGGCCGCCGGGCGGGGCCAGGAAGAATAGGTCAGGTTGAAGGCTGCTCAGGTCGGCGTACGTCGGCCTGAGCGGTCCAGGCCAATGCGCTCACGGATGTGCCGCAACAGGCCGCGCGAGGCCGCCTCGACCAGATCCAACACTTCCTCGAAGCCATTCGCGCCGCCATAGTACGGGTCGGGCACCTCGGCCGTACCCAACTCCGGGGAGAACTCGAGAAACAACCTAACGCGGTCGTGGGCATCGCGGGGCGCGCGGTGCTTCAGCGCGGAGAGATTCTCGTGATCCATCGCGAGAATCAGATCGAATTCCTCGAAATCCAGATCCTCGACGACGCGCGCCCGCAGAGGCGACAGGTCGTAACCGCGTCGCAGGGCCGCGGCCCGTGTACGCGGATCGGGCGCCTGCCCGATGTGATAGTCGGCGGTGCCGGCCGAATCCACCTCAAAGATCAGGTCCGGCGCTTCGCGCGCGGCCACCTCACGAAAGACGACTTCGGCCGTTGGCGATCGGCAGATATTGCCCAGGCAAACAAACAGGATCCTCATGGGCGGAACAATAAGAAATCGCCCGACGCTCGGCAACGGGGTTCTGCGAGCGGCCGCCCAAAGAGTGGGCCAGGTGAAAAAGCGTGATCTTTGCCGACTTGCCCGGCAGATCAGCTACTTCACGCTGTACCCACGACCCTCGAGGCACGCCGTCATGGCACGGTTGTAGTCAGCGCGCTTGGAGTTGGCATCCTGCGGAGCGACTCCGCCGCCGGCCTTGGTCGGATCGAAGCCGCTCTGGCCGGAAGCCCAGGAGTGGCACTCGTATCGGTCCGTCGACTGCTGATCCTCACTCTGCCCGTTCTTCGGGTAGATGAACACGTCATCGCTCGGCGGAGCCTGCGTGGAAGCGCTATCGCCGCTGCCGTCGGGGGGCTCCACAACCTCGTACTGATTGTCGCTGGCGCGCCAGACATAGTACGAGTCATTGGCGTAGTAGTACGGAATGCCGCCAAACCAGACGGTCGTGTAGAAAGGAGGCAGCACGGGCACGAACACGCCCAGCGGCGGCGCAATCACGACAAACCGTCCTCCGTAGGGCCGGTACCAGATACCGCCCGAGTAGTAGTAGTGGTCGTGGAAGTGATCGACGGTTATGTACCCGCGCGGGAGCACCGGCGCGACGTACCCTCGGGATGGGTAGTAATGGTTGTGCGCGTACCGCCCATCCATGTGCTCGTAGTGCTCATGGTGCTCGTAATGATCGCGACGCGGTTGCGCCTGCGCGGCACCGACCAGAACACACGCGGCAAGTGCGCAGCACGCCAAACCGTAGATTCGTCTCATAGAGTCACCTGACACGCTGGCCCAGCTCGATTACTTCACTGTGTAGCCGCGTGCTTCCAGGCACGCACTGATGGCTCGGCGATAGTTGGAAGACTTCTGCTCCATCACCGCGGCCTGTCTCGCATCCTGCTGGACGATGACCTGCGAGTTGGCTGCAGCCTGCGCCTGGTCGCTGGCGTTGCCGACCGCCGCACCCGTGATCCCACCCGCGACGGCACCGAACCCGGCATCGCGAGGTCCGGCAATGGCGGCCCCCAGAATCGCGCCCGCGATCGCTCCGATCGCAGTACCCGCGCCCGAGGGCGGAGCCGACACTACGCGCACGCGCTCATGCGGAGGAACGCCGGGAGCACTGGGATCGAAACCCGTCTGCTTGACTGCCCAGAGGTGGCAGTCATAACGGTCGCGGTCCTGCTGCTCTGCCGTCTGGCCCTGTTGTGGATAGGCGTAGACATCCGTAACCGCCCGGGGCGGAGGCGGCGGTGGCGCCTCGCGGTAAGGCCGCGGAGGCGGTCCATCCACGCAGGCGGACAGCGCGCCGCAGCTCAGCGCTGCAAGACTCAAGGCCAGAACTTTGGCAAACTTGTGGGTAGTCATCATCTGCTTCCGGATAGTTGAAGCTCCCGCCGATAAAAACGCCTCAGCGGCACGACCGGTTGACAGCCAGCTTACTCAGTTTCGACGGACTGCGCTGTGCGTAAGTTCCGCCAGCGCCCAAGTCACCGTTCAGCCGACATTCAGCTCGGTACGCAAGTCGCTGTGAACAATTGTAACCCCGACCTCGTGTCAACGCTGCAACAGTGCCTCGACTCTGGCCAGATCGGCGGGCGTGTTCACATCTGGCCCCGGACGCTGCTCGGTGTCTGCGACGCGGATCTCAAAACCGTTCTGCAGCGCACGCAGCTGCTCCAGTCTCTCCGTGATTTCCAGCGGGCTCGGCGCAAGCGCGGCGAGGCGAATCAGCGAGCCCACTCGGTACGCATAGATCCCAACATGACGGCGTGCGCCGACGAAGCTCTTCTGACTGGAAATGCCAGCGGCTGCTCCGTCGCGGCTCCACGGTATCGGAGCGCGGCTGAAATAGAGGGCCCTGCCGCCTGCGTCCGTGACGACCTTCACCGCGTTAGGATCGAGGAACTCCTGCAGGCTCAGAATCGGGGCTGCCAGCGTGGCGAGGTCCGCCCCGCTGTTGGCTTCGAGCAGCGTCGCCACCTGCTGGATCAGTGCCGGCGGAATCAAGGGCTCATCCCCTTGCACGTTGACGACGATGTCCCGCTCGGGCCAGCGGCGCAGGCGGGCAACCTCCGCAATGCGGTCCGTTCCAGAGGTGTGCGACGTCTCCGTCATCACGGTCTGCGCTCCGAAGGAATGAGCTGCGCTGACGATGAGCAGATCGTCGGTCGCAATCAGCACTTCGCAAGCGCGCGACTGCACGGCGCGCTCGTACACCCACTGCACCATCGGCTTTCCCGCAATGGGCAGCAACGCCTTGCCCGGCAGGCGCGCCGAGGCGTAACGGGCTGGAATGACGACACGAAACACGCCAGACTCAGCGATCGAGCAGCGGATCGTCCGCAGCGAGCTGGCGCGCTTCCTCCTCGAGCATCACCGGGACATCGTCGCGAACGGGATAGGCCAGCCTGTCCATGCGGCACACCAGCACCTGCGAGTCCTTGTGGTACTTGAGCGTGCCCTTGCACACAGGGCACGCCAGGATCTCCAGCATACGTGTGTCCATCGACCTCAACCTCTCTTGATGGCAGCCAACCCGGTCTTGCGCAGTACGCATTGGAGCAGCTCTCGCTCCTGGGCTTCGCCGAGCTGAGCGCTGATCGGAACGTACCAGAGCCGCGCAGACGCGAAGTCGCGACATTTTACGGCATCCTTCTCGGTCATGAGCACCGGCAGGCTATCGCCGAACTCCAGATCGCGCTCCGTGAAGGGATGGTGGTCGGCGAACGCGTGCTCCACGATGTCGATACCCTGCTGACGCAGGTCGCGAAAGAACCTCGATGGATTGCCGATACCCGCCACCGCGTGAACCCGCTCACCCCGGAAGCTCTCCAGGGGCCGTTCGGGTGCACCGTCGTCGATGCGGCGGGCGTTCCCGGCGACCATGATCATCGTGATGAAGGAAGTCGCCGCCGGCCGCTGCTGTTCCAGCGACCGATGTTCCGCCTCACCATTCACGACCGTTACATCCACGCGCTGGGCTCGCGATGCCGGCTCCCGCAGCGGGCCTGCCGGCAACAACCGGCCGTTGCCAAAGCCACGCGAGCCGTCGACGACCACGATCTCGCAGTCGCGCGCCAGCTGCAGATGTTGCAGCCCGTCATCCGCAACGATCACATCGACACCGTGCGCAACTAGAGCCTGGGCAGCGGCCACGCGCTCACGACCCACTATCGTCAGGCACCCCGTACGGCGGCGCAGCAGCAAGGGCTCGTCGCCGACTTCGCGCCAGCTCGAATCGGGCTCTACCAGGTGCGGCTCGTCGAACGATCGCCCGTAGCCGCGCGAGACGATTCCAACTCGCAGTCCGAGCCGCGACAGGCGCTCGGCCAGCCAGGCGACCAGCGGCGTTTTGCCCGTGCCCCCGACGGTGAGGTTGCCGACCACGATGACGGGCTTGCCGACCCGCTCCGCGCTCAGCCAGTGCGCCGCGTACGCGCGGGAGCGCGCAAGCACGAGGGCTCCGTAGATCCACGACAGGCCACGGAGCAGGGGCGCCGCCTGTGTCCCGTCGCCGTACCAAAGCCGCGTCAGCCGCTGCTCCATTCTCAGTCGTTGAAGTTCAGCTTGTAGAGCTGTGCGTAGATGCCACCCTGCTCGATCAGCTGGGCATGCGTGCCACTCTCCACGATCGCGCCGCGATCCAGCACGATGATCCGATCGGCCTGCTCCACCGTCGACAAGCGGTGCGCAATGATAAAAGTGGTGCGATTGCGCACCAGCTGTGCGAGCGCCGCCTGAATGTGCCGCTCGGCTTCGGCATCCAGTGCGGAAGTCGCCTCGTCCAGGATCAGGATCGGCGCATCCTTGAGCAAGGCGCGCGCAATCGAGATCCTCTGACGCTGGCCGCCCGAGAGCAGGACACCCCGATCACCCACCATCGTGTCGAAGCCGTTCGCAAGTGTGCGGATGAACTCCATCGCGTGCGCAGCTTCGGCGGCTCGCTCCACCTGCGCGTCCGACACCTCCCGCCCGAAAGTAATGTTGTTCCGGATGGTGTCGTCGAAGAGGACGATGTCCTGGCTGACGACCGCGATCTGCTCACGCAGGTTGTGCAGCTCATAATCCCGCACATCGTGCCCGTCGATCCGCACTACTCCCTGTTGCGCGGAGTAGAACCTGGGCAGCAGGCTCACGAGAGTCGACTTGCCGCTCCCGGAGCGGCCGACGATCGCGACGCTCTGGCCCGCCGGTACGCTGAGGCTGACATCGTGGAGCGCGGCGCCGGCTCCGGTGTCATACGTGAAGGAAACCTTCTCGATCTCAACTGCGCCGCGCGCGCGCGCGACGGTCAGCGAGCCGCTGTTGGGCTCGGACGGCGCATCCAGCGTCGCAAAGATGTTCTGACCGGCGGCCACCGCCTGCTGCATCGGACCGGCAACGCCGATCAGCTCCTTCAGGGGCTGGGTGATGCTGCCGAGGGCGACGAAGAAGCCGAGCAGCTCACCCATCTCCATGCGGCCGTGCACGGCATCCGCCAGTGCGATCGACAGCACCAGCGCCGCCCCCAGGGAAGCGATCTGCTGCACGACCGGGTTGGACAGGCCGCGGGTCAGGACGAGCCGCATGAAGGAGTGCCGATTCCACTCGTTCACCCGCTCGAACTGGCCGCTCACCTGAGCTTCCGCGTTGTAGACCTTGATCAACCGCGGAGCCTCGAAGCCTTCCTTCGCCACCCGCGTGACATCCACCATCGAGTCCTGGATGCGCCGGCCGTAGCGGCGAAAGTGGCGATTGACGATGGAGATCAGCCAGCCCACCAGCGGCCCCATCACCAGCGCAAGCGCTGCCAGCCTCGCGTTCAGATAGACCATGTAGCCGATGTAGCCGATGATCGTCAGACCCGCGCGCACCACGACGACGATCGAATCCGTCGTCGCCTGCCCGATCTGCTCGGTGTTGTAGGTGAGCTGCGAGAGCATCGCGGCGGAGGAGCTGCGGTCGAAGTAGCTCACCGGCAGCCGCAGCGTGCTGGAGAAGATCTCGCCGCGGATGCGCTTCACGATCTGCCGTCCGACGTAGCCCATGAAGTACGTCTGGGTGAAATCCCCGAGCCCGCGGCAGAAGAAGATCAGGATCAGCAGCAGCGGCATCCACACGACCGCGCCGGGTTCAGGATGCTTCAGCGTGTCGCCGAAGACCTTGGCCATCCCCGGGAAGCTCACCATCGCGAGCGAGTAGACCACGCCCCCGAGCACGCCCAGTGCAAACTGTGGGCGGTGCGGGCGAAGATAGGTCAGCAGGCGGCGATACGTCTGCAGGGGGCTCGGCAGGGCCGACGCCTCGTGGGGCGCAGGTCTTGCGGTGTCCTTCAACGCTTCCCCGCCGGCTCTTCCTGGACCGTGGCCACATTGATCTCGACGAAGCCGAGACGGCCGAGGATATCCATCGCAGTGACGACGGACTGGTGGGTGGCGCGCCCGTCGGCGCGCAGCGTCACGGGCATGTTGCGGGCCGCGCCCGCTTCCTTCACCAACGCGGCACGCAGCGTCTCGGGGCTGGAGTTGATCAGCTCGCGGTCGTTGACCCGATAACTGCCCTGCTGCGTCACCGTAACGACGAGCGGCTCGCTGGCCGGCTTTGCCGTCGGCACATCGCTCGCCTGTGGCAAGTGCACGCGCAGCCGGCCCTCGTCGGTGAACCGACTGGAGAGCATGAAGAACACCACCAGCAGCAGCACGACGTCGATCAGCGAGACGACGTTGATCTCGGGCTCCTCGTGCTTGCGAGGCTTGAGATTCATCAGGCCGCAGACCGCTCGCGGCGCCCGGCGGCCTCGACCGCGTCGGCGATGCGGATGGCGTGCTTTTCCATCTCGATGACGATGCCGTCGACCCTGCCGCGCAAGTAGCGGTAGGCGATGAGAGAAGGTATCGCGACGCACAGCCCGGCGACGGTAGCGATCAGAGCCTCGGCGATACCTCCCGAGAGGGCGCGCGGATCGCCCATGCCACCGGCCTGGATTGCGTTGAAGGAGCGGATGATGCCGGTGACGGTGCCGAGCAGGCCGAGCAGCGGGGAAATGCCGGCGATGGTGCCCAGAGTGTTGAGGAAGCGCTCGAGCTCATGCACCACGTGCCGCCCGGTATCCTCCAATCTTTCCATCATGATTTCCCGTGGGCGGTGCCGGTTGGCGAGCCCCGCGGCGAGCAGCTTGCCGAGCGGGGAGTTCTGCTCGAGCGCCGCAATGACCTTGTCCGTGACCTGGTTGGTCTCGACGAGCTGCCACACCTTCTGCGTCAGCTCCGGCGGCAGCACCCGACGGTCCTGCAGCGTCCACAGACGCTCGAGCACGATGGCCGCCGCGCCGATCGAGCAGATAATGATCGGCCACATCAGCGGGCCGCCGGCCCGCACGATTTCCCACATCCAAGTGACCCCACACAGTT
>DATNEN010000246.1:0-24852 GCA_035552975.1 Steroidobacteraceae bacterium | reverse complement strand
GCGGTCGTGCTGAGGTTCGGCAAACTCCACGCCATTCGCGGACCGGGACTGTTCATGATCGTGCCGTTCGTCGACACGGTGACGGCGTGGATCGATCAGAGAATCCAGACGACAGAGTTCAACGCGGAGCAGGCCCTCACCGCCGGCGGCGTGAGGGCGCGGGGGCACGCGCAGCGACATGCGCCCTCCTCTACTTGGCGCTCCCGGAGTCCGGTTGTTCCTCGTAGATCTTCGTGACGCCGGTAAAGAGCGGATTGCCATTCGCATCCCTGATGACGTTCGCGTAGGCGATGGTCGGGAAGTTGCGCGCCCGCGAGGCCTTCACCTTGACGTGATCACCGGGCTTCAGCGAGGTGCGCTTCCACCCGCGGCGCATCAGGGTCACCGGGCTGGGCAGCTCGAAATTCCACTTCACGACTTTGCCGTTCTCATCGACCACATCCACGTACAGACGTGCATGCGGGCTGCGCCAGTCGAGCTGGGTGACCTTGCCCTCCACTTCCACCACCAGTTTGGAGTCGAACTCCGACTGTGAATGGTGCGCCCACGCGGGCGGCACCAGTGCGAGCGTGGCCACGATCAGCAATCGCGATATCCGCATGACCTTTCTCACTTGTACAGCTGTACGTCCTGCTCGTTGTCCAGGCAGATCTCCTCCAGCATCTGGGTGTCCACCTGAATGGCCATCTCGATCGTGACCGACCAGGGACGGGTGTACGCCTTCGGATCGTTCACTGCAATCTCCACCTGCATGAGACCGAAGTTGATGCGCTTCAGCCGTTCGGTGAGATGCGCGGATTCGGTGATGGGACTTCCCTGGATATCGAGCCACATGTCATCCCGAATACCATTGGTCTCGATGACCAGTGTGTCGCCTTCCCAGTGCCCGGTCGAATAGCCGTTCCAGGTGGGATTCGGGTCCTGCGGCAGCGGCCGGCCATCCAGATACACCTCTCTGTAGGCCGCGTTGAACTCGTGCAGCATGACCATCTCGTTGGGCGTCTGGATGATCTTGGTGTGCTGAGGAAGCGTCCACGCGCGCGGGTAGTTGGGCGGCTTGCAGTAGGTGTGCGGGTCCTCCCGCTCGCCGTTGGCACGCCTTTTCACCATCTGCTCCCTGGACCACTCGGTGTACGGCAGACCGCCCTTCATGTTGATACCGAGGTTGATCTGCTCGCGCGCCATGCGCTCTTCCTGGACGCAGTCCTTCTCCTTGCAGTAGTCCTTGGCGGGGACGTTGGCGAACCAGATGCCGGAGAAGTCCGGCTTGCCCTCGGGGGTGCGCGGCGCAGGCGCTTTCAGATCCGGTGCGCCGCTGGCCAGTCGCGGGATCCCCGGCGTGGGATAGCCGAGCCACTGGGCCAGAGCCATCGAGGGACTCGCGCCGAGTAACAGCAGTCCGGCCACGAGCCCGAGTGAGCCCAACCGTCGGCTCATGGAACGATCCCCCCTTGCAGCACGCCCTATCCTGCCCCGACCAACTTCGGTCCGAATCCGCGCCACCACGGCGACCCCCAGACGAACTCGGTGGCGATGACCCATGGGAGGATCAGGGCAAGGCCCCACACCCACGCTCGATGAATCCGCCCGAGCCGGAACAGGTCATACAGCAACGCCGGCACCAGTAGCAACAGCAGATAGGCGTGCACCGCACCGTAGCTCCGGGGGAATTCGTCAGTACCAGAGGTGCGACTACCAGGGAGGCGAGGCCCCACTTGCGGTGCAGGTCCATGCGCCCTCTGAGCGACAGTGTGGCCTGGATGGCCAGCAGAACGACCCAGGAGGCCATGACGGCGGCGTGCAGATGCACGACCAGCGGCGGAACGGCCATCTTGCCGGTGACGATCGCGACCGAGCGAGGGGCGAAACCGGTGATCGCGACGATGACGAAGAGCCACGCCAAGCCGGCGTGGAAGTGACGCTAGAACCCAACTCCGCTGGCCTTCGTTCCGGCGGGCGCAAATCCCGGAGCGCGACTCGGTGCCATTTCCCCGGCGCTCATGCTGGCGAGGGTACCGGCTTTCTGCGTGATCATGCGGGAGGTGTCCTCACAGGCGCGTGGCGACCTCAGCTCTCCAGAAAGCGGTATCGATACACGTCCCCGGCGCGCTGCACCCGCCCGGCGGAAGGGTCGCGGAAATGGGCTGGGAAACACACCAGCTCCTCATCCGCCGCCCGGGCGAGGGTGCGCAGGCGGGTCTCGCGTGCCATCCCGGGGTCGCCGTCGAACGACGGCGTGACCTCGGGGCGAATCATCTGTATGGGGTGATGGATCACATCGCCCCAGAAGATCGCGCGCTCGCCCCCGCCTTCGGCGAGCACGGAGAAATTGCCCGGCGAATGGCCGAACGCAGGCTCGAGCCAGACGCGCTCGCTGACCTCGCGATGCACTTCGATGTCCGCCTGGATCAGCTCGGCTCGCCCCGCCTCGTAGACCGGCAGCACCGAGTCGCGAAAGGCGCGCAGATGATCGTCCTCCAACTCCTGATTGCCGAAGTGCTCGAAGTCGCGGCGCGAGAACAAATAGCGGGCGTTGGCGAAGGTCGGCACCCACCGCCCGTTCTCCAAACGCGTGTTCCAGCCCACGTGATCAAAATGCAGGTGGGTACACAACACGAGGTCGATGCTATCGGTGGTCAGACCCAGTGCTGCAAGGTTGGCAAGATACGACGTGTGCGCGCGGTTCACATCGGGAATCGAGCGGTGTTTGTCGTTACCGTTGCATGCGTCGATCAGTATGTTGCGTCCACCGACACGCAGCACGTAGCTGTGCATGCTCATCATGAACGCCGATTTCTCGAGCGTAGGGCCCAGCGTTTCATCGGTGTACCAGGCGGCCAGCTGAGCGAGGTCCTGCGGCGAGACCTGCGGCAGGATCAGCGACATCGGCGGACCGCTCTCCATCTCGAAGAGCTTGAAAACGCTCATCTGCCCCAGCGTTACCGGCTTCATCGGCTCTCTCCTGCCCTCAAGCCTTCGCAGCCAGCGGCGGCGCGGCCACTGCCCGTGCCTTGATGGGTGCTGTCTCGACCAGGAAGAAACACAGCAAGCAGCCGATGGCTCCGGAGCCGGCCATCATCAGGATCGCGCTGGAGAGCTGCGTGAGGTCCGCCACCTTGCCGGCGAGCGCCACCAGGCCCGAGCCGCCAAGCACCTCCCCTGCGCACACGACCAGCCCCATTGCGGTAGCCGCATATTTGCGCGGCATCGATTCGCCGGGGATGACGCCCATGTAGATCGGAAAGGTGCCGCTGGCGAGCCAGCCCACGAACAGCAGCCCGCCCAGCACCAGCGTGGATCCCTGAAAGTACATCGCCCCCAGTGCGGTCAACGCGCCGACCAGGCAGAAGCCGATCATCACGGGCTTGCGTCCGATCCGGTCGGAGAGCCACGGCGCTCCGAAGCCGGACAGCGCGGACGCAAAGCCCAGCACGCTCAGCAGCGAGCCCATGGTCGGGCCCGGCATGCCGCGCACCTCGATGAGGTACTTGGGCAGGAACGTCCACCCCATGATGAACCACCCCACCATGAACACGGAGATCAAGCAGCAGACGAGCACGTTGCGCACGGCAAGCATGTCGAGGAGGCCCATCTTCGTGCCGTCGTCGACCGCAAGCTCCAGCGCCGATGCCGCATGCGCGGCCTGGGCCTCCCTGGTCGGCTCGCGGACCCAGAGCCAGACTCCGATCGCACACAACAGGCCCGGTACCCCGGAGACGAAGAACGCCGTCCGCCAACCATGATCCTCCGCGATGATGGGCAGGAGCCAGGGCGCGAGACTCTGGCCCAGCAGCGCCGAGAAGAAGTTCTGCATGATCCCGGCGTTGACGCCGCGCCGGCTCGGGGAGGACTCGATCGCCATGATGGCCAGGCACACCGGCAGGAACGGCCCCTCGACCGCACCCATGATGGCGCGTGAGATGAGCAACACCGGAAACGAGGGCGCGAGGCCTGAAAGAATCGAGCACGCGGAGAAGATGATGAGAAAGGCCAGCAGGAAGGGCTTGCGGTTGCCCCTGGAATCCGACCAGCGCGCGATCAGGTAGGCGCCGAGCGCCCACATGATGGAGAGTATCGAGCTGATCAGCGCCGCTTGAGTGTTGTTGAGGCCGAGGTCCTTCGCCACATAGGGAATGAGGACACTCGCGGAGTTGCGATCGAAGAAGGCGAAGCCGAAGGAGATGCCCAACAGAATGAGCAGCCCGTTCTCGTAGTTGAATATCGCGTGACGGTGAGCCTGCTGCGTGAGAGTCATGCGAGGTTTCCCCTTACGCAGCAGGCGTACTGCCTGAAAACTTCATCTGGATCGAGCCGCGGCGCTCGAGAAACCTCCAGACGCCGCGCTCGCGCACGTAGCGATCCTGGAACTCCCCGAAATACACCGGTCCACTCGAGGTGAACGGCGGTTTGCCGTCGGCAGGCGGGGTGGTGGCGATCATCGTGAGACACGAGTTGCCGCGGGCCGCATCCCGGCTTTCAACCTCGATCATCACGTTGGTGGCCAGGTGCTTCGTCAGCAGCGTCTTGGGGCGCGTCAGCAAGGAAGCGCGCACGGCCTCCCGGCCCTGGATCACCTGGTCCGGAACCATCGGCCGCGACATCGAGCCGTTCTCGGCAAACAGATCTGCGGCTGCACTCAGGTCGCCGAGGTCCAGGGCGCGTGAGTAGGCATACACGAGGCGCTCACAGGCCCGTTCGATCTCGATCCGCTCCGCCGCACTCAGGGTCTCGGCCATGGAAAGCTCTCCCGGTTCGATAAGCTGGTTCTCAACGGTTATTGCGCGCGGGCCGTCGCACTGCGATCCGGCGCGGGCACATCAATCGTAGCGGGCGCTAGCGCCGCACGCCCCAGAATCATGTCGGCCGCCTTCTCTGCGACCATGACCACGGCGGCGTTCGTGTTACCTCCGATCAAGGAGGGGAATACCGAGGCATCCGCGACCCGCAGCCCCTCCAGCCCGATGACCCGCAGCTGTGGATCGACCACCGCCATCGAATCGGTGCCCATCCGACAAGTGCTCACTGGATGATGGACCGTGTAGGCCTGCGCGCGAATGTACTCGATCAGCTCGGCGTCGCTGGCTGCGGAGGGTCCCGGAGCACTCTCACGCGCCCGATACGGCTCGAACGCCGACGATCCGAAGATCTGCCTCGCCAGGCGGATTCCCCGTACCAGCGGCAGCACGTCCTCCGGCACCGACAACAGGTTCGGGTCGATCAGCGGCGCGGTAAATGGATCCGGGCTGGCGAGCGTGACGCGCCCACGGCTGCGCGGATACAGCCCCACCGGACTGATCGCAAACCCGTGCCCCAGCGGAAACGGGAAACCGGGTGAGGGTCGCTTGGCGGACTGAAACACGAGCTGCACGTCCGGCCTGTCCAGGCCCGGAGCAGTCTTGATGAACGCGGCAGACTCAAACACGTTGTTGGCAAGCGGGCCGCTTCTGAGCAACGCATATTGCGCGATGCTCACAATGTTTCGCGGCATGGCGCGCCAGGAAACTCCGTAGGAAACCGCACGGTCGGTACTCATGTGCACCGGACTTGCCATGTGGTCGTGAAGATTCCGGCCCACCCCCGGAAGGTGGTGCTGCACGGTGATACCGACCGACGCGAGATGTTCACCATCGCCGATCCCGGAGAGCATCAACAGTTGCGGTGATTGGATCGAGCCCGAGCTCACGATCACTTCCCGCCGCGCGCGCACGAGGACATCTCCTTGAGGCGCGCGGACTCGCACTCCCACCGCACGGCGCCCCTCGAGAACGACCTGTGTAGCCTGGGCCTCGGTCAGTACAGTCAGATTGGAGCGACGCAGCGCCGGATGCAGCAGCGCGCTTGCAGTCGTCTCACGGGTGCCGCCACGAATGGCGACTTGGCGCAGCGCCGACCCTTCCGAATCCGCTCCATTGAGGTCTGCGCGAGGTTGAATTCCCAACCCGGACAGAGCGTTGAAGAAGGCAAAATTGAGCGGGTTCGGGCCGGTGACGGTGCGGATCCGCATTGCCCCGCCGCGGCCGTGGAACTCGGAAGGACCAAAGTCCTCGTTGTCCTCGCTCTTGCGAAAGTACGGCAATACTTCGCGGTAGCTCCACCCTGAGGCGCCGGCTTTCGCCCAGTCGTCATAGTCGCGTGGGTGGCCCCTGAAGTACACCATGCCGTTGATCAGTGCAGAGCCCCCGAGACCGCGCCCACGGGGCACAGGAATGCGGCGACCGTTCAGCTGCGGCTGCGGCACCGACTGAAATCCCCAGTTGATGGCTTCGGAGCGCTGCGCCAGTGCGATCGCTCCCGGGACACGCACGACGAGGCTTCTGCCGCTCCCGCCAGCCTCGATGAGGCATACGTTGCGGCTCGGGTCTTCCGACAAGCGCGCCGCCAGCGCGCAGCCGGCGGTCCCGGCGCCCACCACCACGAAGTCGAACCCTTCCCCCAGATCTGTCATCGGCCGCAAGCCTCGCGGGCTGCCACGCCCGGGCAGTCTAACTGATCGGACACCCGGTCTTGCCTCAGCGCTGGCCGGAGGGCGCGCCATGCGCCTCGTTGCCGTCGACCTCGATCACCATGTTGTTGATGATGTGCCGGCCGACGGTCGGCTGTTGGCCTGGCGGAGTCTTCGCGCGCGCTTCCTCGGTACGCTTGCGCCCGGCGGCAATGAACGCCGCGATGGCCTTGCGTCCCTTGATCTCGCCGCCGCCGTAGTCGAGGACGCCGTCGGGCGTGAACGTGCCGGCATAGCCCTCCGGATCGCCGTAGTCGAAGGCGAACATGTAGCGCGCCTGCAGATCTTCGATGAAGGCACGGTCATCACCATAACCGGCGTAGGCGATACCGGCGACGCACGTCAGGGCGGCTGCGGTGAGCTGTATGAATCTGCTGCCTCTCATGGAAGATCCCCCCGGATAGCACTTTTTCATATTTCTCATTAACTTAAGCCCGCGGTGCGCCGCCAGCCCCACCGCCCTCCCTGCCCGCGTTGTGGCCGCGGGTCCAATCCCGGCGGATGCCGGGTCGGGGGTATGGGAGACGACGTTCGCTCTTCGGGGTAACCTCCCGGAACCTACGGACACCGCCGACGGAAAACATCAAGAGGTAGCTCGCCATGGCATCGAAATCAGTGACCACTCCCTTGTTCATCGGGGGCAAGGAACGAGAGACCGCCGACAAGATGGCGATCGCGGATCCGGCCAAGCCGGGAGTCGTCGTCGGCTACGCCGCCTCGGCCAGTGCACAGGACGTCGGCGATGCCGTCGCCGCCGCCAAGGCCGCCTACCCGGCCTGGGCCGCCCTGTCGCCGCAGCAGCGTGCGGAAAAAATGCTGGCAGCGCTGGCGGGCATTGCCGAGAACCGCGACGACGACGCTGCCATCCTGTCGCAGGAGAACGGCAAGGTCCGCTTGGAGGCCTGGGTGGATTCGCTGGTGCTGGAGCTGCGCTGGAAGCTCGCCCTCAGCCACGCCGACGAGGTCAACGCATCGAAAGTTCTGTCGCCGATTCCCGGCGCCATCCCTGTGCAGACCACCGTGTCCTACCAGCCGCTCGGCGTCGTCTCCATCATCGTGCCGTTCAACTGGCCGATCGCCATCCTCGGAGCTGCCCTGCCGCACGCGCTGCTCGCCGGCAACACCGTCATCGTGAAGCCGCCGCTGACGGCTCCCCTGGCGACCGCACGCGTCGTGGAGCGTATCGCCAAGCAGCTGCCGCCCGGCGTTCTCAACGTCGTCACCGGCCCCGATGCCAACATGAGCGCGCTGATTCGCAACCCCGACGTCGCCAAGGTCTGTTTCACCGGCTCGGTGAACGGCGGCAAGAAGATGATGGAGCTGGCCTCGGGGACGCTCACTCGCGTGACGCTCGAGTTGGGCGGCAACGACGCCGCTATCGTATTGCAGGACGCGATCCTCGATGACGTGCACCTGGATCGGCTGTTCGCGGCCATCTACGACACTACCGGGCAGATCTGCATGAACGCCAAACGTTTGTTCGTGCACAAGTCGCGTGTCGATGAGGTGGTCAAGGGACTGTCCGCGCGGTTGCAGAAGGTCAAGCTTGGCTACGGCCTGGACAAGGACACGACAATGGGGCCGCTGCACTCGCCGGCGCAGAAGAAGTTCGTCGACGATCTCATCCGGGAGGCGAAGGACTCCGGTGCCAAGGTGTTGGAGTTCGCGGAGCTGCCGGGCGGGGACATGCGGGGCGGCAACTTCGTCCGCCCGGCCATCGTGGTCAATCCCGACCTCAAGCTGCGCGTCGTGACCGAAGAGCAATTCGGGCCGGTCATTCCGGTGATTCCATTCGAGACCGAAGCGGATGCCGTGCGGATGGCGAACGACACCTGGGCCGGTCTGGCCGGCTCGGTCTGGACCGCTGATGCGAAGACGGCCAACCGTGTTGGCGGCCAGATGGTGTGCGGTTACGTGTGGGTCAACGACCACGGCGCTACGCGCCTGGACCTGCGTGCGCCCTTCGGCGGCATGAAGTCCTCCGGCATCGGCCGTGAACAGGGCATCGAAGGCGTCCGCGCTTTCCAGGACACGCGCTCGATCGCCCACCTCGACGCGGCCGCCCTGGCGAGCATGGCGCATTGACGCCGTCGTCCGCGACGGCGGCCCCGAAGGGGCGAGGCCCATGGATGGGCCGAGTAATCCCAGCTTCAGCGGCTGTAGGTGCGGGCCGTCGCCGCACTCACGGTGACATCCAACTCCATTTTGCTTCCGCTGCTCAAGGAGGCGATGTCGCAGCCGAAGACGCCAGGACTCGTCTGCGAGCAACTCCCGGTCGTCGTGCTGGATGACGTGATGGTGATCCCGGAGGGTGCGGTCGTGCCGGTGACATACCCTCCCCCGCCTCAACCGCGCGATCGACGGGGGTAGCCATGCAAAGCGGTACGGATTTCGATGCCGTCGTCGTCGGTGCAGGATTTGCGGGCATCTACGCGTTGTATCGACTGCGTGAGCTGGGTCTGTCGGTGCAGGGACTGGAAGCCGCGGAGGATGTCGGCGGAACCTGGTACTGGAACCGCTACCCTGGCGCCCGCTGCGACGTGGAGAGCCTCTCCTACTCCTATTCGTTCTCGCGGGAGCTCGAGAGCGAGTGGCTGTGGACCGAGCGCTATGCCAGCCAGGCAGAGATCCTGCGCTACCTTCAACATGTCGTGGCGCGGTTCCAGTTGCGCCCGTTGATTCGATTCGACACCCGCCTGGCCGAGGCGACCCTCGAGGCCTCGGGTGCACGCTGGCAGCTTCGTACCACGGCCGGGGACTTGCTCACCGCGCGCTTCCTGGTCATGGCGACGGGTTGCCTGTCGGAGCCGCGTCTGCCGGCGATCCCGGGCCTCGAGGAGTTTCGCGGCAAGCTCTATCAGACCAGCCGTTGGCCGCATGAGCCAGTCGACTTTACCGGCCAGCGCGTCGCGGTGATCGGCACCGGTTCCTCGGGCATCCAATGCATTCCCCGGATCGCCTCCCAGGCCCAACACCTGACGGTGTTCCAGCGAACGCCCAACTTCAGCGTACCTGCGCACAACGCTCCGCTCGACCCGCTCGCGCGCCAGGCCGTAATGGAC
The DNA here is from genome assembly GCA_035552975.1 of Steroidobacteraceae bacterium. GTDB lineage: Bacteria > Pseudomonadota > Gammaproteobacteria > Steroidobacterales > Steroidobacteraceae > 13-2-20CM-66-19. The sequence goes on along the minus strand of DATNEN010000246.1, from coordinate 15,288 downwards.
AGCTATCCGCAGTTTCGGCGGACCTTGAGAGAGAGCGCCACTTCGCTGATGGCGGATGAGCCCCTTCCCGCGGCCATGGAGCTGTCGGCGCAGGAGCGCGAGCAGCGCTATCGAGCGGCCTGGGAGGAAGGCGGCATCCGCCTGCTGTTCTGTGTCTCGGACACCATAGTGAGCAAGCCCGCGAACGATACGCTGGCCGCTTTCGTGCGGGAGCGGATCAAGGACATCGTCAAGGACCCGGCGGTCGCCGAGCGCCTGCTGCCCAGGGACTATCCGCTCGGAACCAAGCGCTTGTGTGTCGACACCGACTATTTCGCGACCTACAACCGCCCCAACGTCACGCTCGTCGATCTGCGTTCCACGCCGCTCGTCCGAGCGACACCGCACGGCCTGAGCACGAGCGGCGCGGACTTTCCCGTGGACAGTATCGTGTTCGCCACGGGATTCGACGCGATGACCGGCGCCCTTCTCGCCATCGACATACGGGGACGCGGCGGCCGGCGCCTTGCGGACGAATGGAGTGAGGGGCCGCGTGCCTATCTCGGGCTGGCGGCCGCGGGCTTCCCGAATCTGTTCATGATTACCGGACCGGGCAGCCCCTCCGTCCTCAGCAATATGGTCATCTCCATCGAGCAGCACGTGGACTTCATTGCCGACCTCGTCGCGGCGATGCGCACCAGGGGCGCGCAGTCCGTGGAAGCGCAGGCCGCAGCACAGGAGGCGTGGGTCGCCCACGTCGCGGAGGCTGCGAGTCAAACGCTGTTTCCCCAGGCCAATTCCTGGTACATGGGAGCGAACATTCCCGGCAAGCCCCGGGTATTTCTCCCGTACGTCGGCGGTGTCGGTCCCTATCGCCAGAAGTGTCAGGCGGTCGCCGCCGCGGGCTATGAGGGCTTCGAGGTCCGATGATGCAGTACGTGAAGCTGGGGTCCACCGGCCTGGATGTGTCGCGCTTGTGCCTTGGGTGCATGACCTTCGGCATCCCCGAACGCGGCAATCACACCTGGACGCTCACCGCAGACAAGAGCCGCCCGCTCATCCAGCAGGCGCTCGAGCTGGGGATCAATTTCTTCGACACCGCTAACGTCTATTCCGACGGCACGTCCGAGGAGATCGTTGGCCGCGCGCTCAAAGACTTCGCGCGCCGCGAGGAGATCGTGCTCGCGACCAAGGTGCGCGGGCGGATGAGCCCCGGTCCCAACGGGGAAGGACTCTCCCGCAAGGCGATCTTTGCCGAGCTCGACAACAGCCTGCGGCGCCTCGGTACGGACTACGTCGACCTGTACCAGATCCACCGGCTGGATCATTCGACTCCCATCGAAGAGACGCTCGAGGCACTTCATGACGTGGTGAAGGCCGGCAAGGTGCGTTACATCGGCGCCTCATCCATGTACGCGTGGCAGTTTGCGAAGGCCCTTTACATCTCGCGTGCTCACGGATGGACCCAGTTCATCAGCATGCAGAATCATCTCAATCTCCTTTACCGCGAGGAGGAGCGTGAGATGCTGCCTCTGTGCACCGATCAGAAGATCGCGGTGTTGCCGTGGAGTCCGCTCGCTCGCGGCCGGCTTGCCCGGGCCGCGAATGAGACCACCGAAAGAAATCGCACTGACAACGTCACGCCGCAGTTGTACGACCAGACCGCAGAAGCGGACCGCCTGGTCATCGATGCCGTGGGCGCCGTTGCCTCCAAACGGGCCGTCCCCAGAGCACAGGTCGCGCTCGCGTGGCTGTTGCAGAAGGCTCCGGTTACCGCGCCCATCGTCGGCGCCTCCAAAGCGAGCCAACTCACGGATGCGGTGGCAGCGTTGAGGCTGGGGCTCACTGCCGAGGAGATCGCCTCGCTCGAGGCTGCTTACGTGCCGCACAGGATCGCGGCATTTCAATAGGATTCCGGAGCGCGACCGCCGCCGGCACAACTCGGGGAACGCCTGACTGCGCCCGGGAACGCGGACCTGCCTTGCCGTATGCGTTACATCGACATCGTGCCCGAGCGGCGCGGCGTGACTCGCCGCTGTCGGCAAGAGCCGACGCTTTCCGAGGGAACCATCGACCGCCGGTCTGCTTAGTCGCATGGCATTGACTGATCGTGCCGTCCGACGAAGGAGACTGCTCATGAAGTCGTCGATTGCTCTCACGCTCGCCGCCGCGCTTTCCAGCGCCGCGCTTGCCCAACAGCCGCAACCCTCGCCGCCCCCTCAGGACTCCCCGAACGCGGCCACGCAACAGCCAGCGCCTTCTGCCGCGCCCGCGATGGACCTTGGACAGATCTTCGACAGGTTGAACACGAGCCACACGGGGAAGATGACCAAGGCTGAGGCGCAGGCACATCCGGCCGTCGCCGCCAACTTCGATGCGGCCGACACGAACCACGACGGCGTGCTCACCAAGGAGGAGTTCCTGGCTGCGTTCAGGCCCGCGCAGTAGCGGCGGCAGAGCGGCTGCGGCGCACGCTCATCAGCCCAGCGTTCTCACGGCGCACGGCTCTCCAGCGGCAGCTCTGGAGAGCCGCGGCGTGCTGCTGGAGCTCGGAAAGGCCTCGTCAGCTCGTGGGCGGCCTGGTGTTGCCGCGGAAGTTGGCTTGCAGCAGGTGCGTCAGCGTATGCACATAACGCAACTTGCCGTTCTCGACACGGAACAGATGGCTGTCGGGTGCACCGCTGCCGCCGTTGGGACCACCCGCGCCGAATGTGCAGAACACCTGCACCGTGCCGAGCACCTCATCGACCACGAAGTGGCGATTGACGATATTGACCCCGCCGGGCACTCCCACCTCGCAACTGTCTGACGGAGAGTTTTTGCCGGTGTAGGCGCCGCCCTCGGTTCTCTCGCAGGGGAAGCCCCAGGGAACACGGTCGATCTTCTTCTCCAGAAAGGCGTCCAGGTAGGCGTTGGCCGCAGCGACCAGCGTACTGCGCGAATCGCGCTTCTCGGCCGGGATCGGACCCCAGTTCTCCTCCGAGGAATGCTTCAGGTACGAATCGGCGTTGAAGAGCCAGTAGCCCGTCGTGGTCCACAGGATCTCGATCTCGGCGATCTTCTCGTGGTTGACGCGCAGCCGAACGCCAAAGACATACGGCGCCGCCTTGTCGGTCACGATCACCTCGGTGAAGCTCTGGCAGGTGTCGGTGTCGAAGATCGTCCGATGATGCTCGATCTTCATCGGCTTGGTGATGAACCCCTTGTGGATGTCCGCAGACGCCGCGTTTTCCCAGTAGCCGACGCCCTTCGCGAGCGGCAGGCTGGAGGCATCGCCCTTGGTCTGGGCGGCGAGATAGAGATCGACGGCCTCCTGGATGCCTCCCCTCGTGCAGGACACCTCCGCGTGGCAGAGCGCAGGAGTCAGCAACGTGCCGAGCGCGAGATACAGGCCTGCAAGAGTGATGCGTTTCATTGAATCATCCCCCGTTGACTGTCGTGGTGGTTGCGGTGTGGGCTCATTCCAGGTGCTTCGATGCCACGTCCCAGTTGCTGTCGGTGCACAAGCTGCAGTGTGCGCCGACGAACATCGCGGCGGCCTGCTTGTCGCCCTTGAACTGCCACTGCACCCACTTCCAGGCGACGTTGGCGAACTCGCCGCCGCCGGGATGATAGGCCGTGGCCGTATGCCCGGCCCCGTGCCGCGAGCCGTAGAAGGCCGGCAGGCCCTGGATGGCCTCGTAGGTGGCCCTGGAGCGCTCCATCATGAAATCGCGCTCACCCCCGTTGATGAGCAACACCGGCCCATGCAGCTTCTGCAACGCATCGGCCGTCGGGAAGCCCGCGCGCGTCGCGTTGGGATTGCCGGCCTGCATGCCCGAGTTGAAAACGCCGATCGTGCCGACGCGCGGGTCCGCTCCCAGGGCCAGGGAAAGGAACCCGCCGCAGGACTGTCCCATGACGGCGACGTGCCTGATGTCGATCTTGCCGGCCAGCGGCGAACCGGGGCGTGCGTTCTCCTTCCCGGCCCAGTCGATCGCTGCCTCGAGGTCATCTGCGGTGGCCTGGCGGCGCGGCACGCCTTCAGGGGCCGCACCAGCGGTGGTGATGACTAGAAAGCCATGCGAGGCGATCGTGGTCAGGAACCCCGCGTACCGCGGGTTATCGACGGCGCAGCCGCCGTTGCCCCAGATGACGACCGGCAGAGTGTCGCGCTTGGGGAATCGCTCCAGACTCGCGGGTCGGAACGTCCTCAGACCGGAAGCGCCGAAGGCCGGCTCGGCCTTCACCTGATAGGGGCCGGGCTCCGCTTTTGGCGCGCCCTCCACCGGCAATGACGTCGCAATCATCTCAGGCGTGATGCCGCTTGGGGGTTGCGCGCCGCACGCACCGCTCAGTGCGAACGACGCCAACGCCGCAACGGCCCAGGACGTTCTCATGTTGGACTTCTCCCTGGAGGTGGCCCAGCCGGAGCGATCGTGACCCGGCAGGTGCGCGCAGTACAAGCCCCATCACCCGCACCGGCCATTGCGCGGGTCGGCACGCGCGTTGGGGCGGCTCCGGCCTAGAGGTTGTCGAGCAGCAGCGCGGTCAGCTCATCGGGGCGGTCCAGCATGATGTCGTGACCGCTGTCGAGCTCGCAAGTTTTCCAGCCGCGTACCCGCGCCTTCTCGTAGAACGGACGGAAGAACGACTCACGTCCCGCCCAACCGGCGGCATACACGTAGGCGATGCGCTGGATGCGCGCGAGGCCGCCGGTGAGCTGCACGGGCTGCAGGAAACAGGCGGCCGATTGCACCGTGCACTGTCGATCGACCCAGGCCCGGTCGGCCAGATTCACCCCAAAGGCTTCGGCCGTGATCGGCGGGCTCTTCCAGCCGTCGATCAGCTGATCGGCGGGCACAGGAACGAAGTGTGCAAGGCTCTCGCCATCCTCGGGGACGAAAGCGTCCAGAAATACCAGCGAGCGGATGCGCTCCGGAATGCGGTCCGCGACGCCCGACACCACCATGCCGCCATAGGAATGGCCGCACAGTACGATATCCTCGAGCTCTTCCCAGCGAATGAGGTTGAGCACATCCAGCGTCTGGGTGCACAGGTCCACTGCCTCGGAAAGCAGGTGCGAGCGCTCCCCGAGACCGGTGAGAGTCGGGGTGAAGACCTCGTGACCCTGCCGCTGCAAGGCTCTGCGTACACGCTTCCAGCACCAGCTGCCGTGCCATGCGCCGTGAACGAGTACGAATGTGGCCATGTCACCGCACCTCGGGCCCGAAGGCCTGCCGGAGAAACTCGTCGCTCTTCTTCAACATCTGCGTGCGCGCCGCCGAATCGTCCAGATAGTGATCCAGGTTGCTCCAGGTCACCAATTCAACGCGTCCACCGGCGGCCTTGAGGCGCGCCGCCATGTGCTCGGACTCCGCGATGTTGACGTTGGTGTCCTCGGCGCCATGGAACAGCAGAACCGGCACTTTGATCTTGTCTGCGTGCTCCACGGGAGAGCCCTCGTGCGTCTGCGGGCCATCCCCGACCATCTGGCTCATCATCGCGTAGCTGGTGTATTTGCGAAACTCCTCCTTCAGCGCCGGCAAGTCGGTCACAGGCGCGACGGCGATGACGGCCTTGAACACGTTCGGGTCCACCACGGCCGACTGCAGAGCCGCGTAGCCTCCGTAGGACCAGCCGAAAATGCCCAGTTTGGCCGGGTCGGCAATTCCCTGGCTCACCAGCCAGCGGCCCGCCGCCAGCACATCGCCGATCGCCACCGGCCAGGAGTGGAAGCCATTCTCCTCGAACCAGGCGTCCCCATAACCGGTGGAGCCGCGGAAGTTCGGCTGCAGTACGGCATAGCCGCGGTTGGCAAAAAACTGGGAGAGCCAGTCGAATCCCCATTCATCGCGCGCGCTGGGGCCGCCATGCGGAAGCACGATGGCGGGCAGCCCTTTCGCGTTCTCCCGCCCGGGAGGCAACGTGAGATAGGCGGGCACCATGACCCCGTCGCTCGACGGATAGGTGATCGGCTTCTCCTTGGCGAGCTGGATGCCCTCCAGCGAATCGCGCACGACCAGGAAGGTCTGCAGCTGTTTCGTCTTCCGGTCGAACAGATAGTAGACGCCCGGATCGTCATCCGTGCCGGCAAAGATCAGCAGTCGGTTCTCGTCTGTGCTCGAATCGACGACTCGCACGGCGCTGCCGGGAAGCGCACGGCCCAACGACTCCAGCAGCTGCTTGACGTCCGGCGACAAGTACACCGCGTGGCGTGTGTCCGTTACGTACGAAACGCCGACCACGCGCTGGCGGCGCCCAAGGCGTATTACGGTATCGACGTCGACGTCCGGGCGGGAGTAGAGCATCTCCTCTTGCAATGACCCATCCAGAGAGATTGAGTAGAGCGCCTTGAGGCCGTCCTTCTTCTTCAGGCCGTAGACGACGTTCAGGTCGCGATCGACCGCGCGCGGTGAGAAGCCCTCGTCCGTCAGCGTGTTGTAGTCGGCAAGATCCTGCCAGTCGCGCGAGTTGCGGGACCGATACAGATAGTGGACTACGCCGGTCTCCTCCCGCCCGCCATTGCTGGTGTTCATCAATCCCATGATGCGAACGACGCCGCGGCCATCGGTGACGTAGTCGACCGCGTTCGGATTGGGTCGCTCGACATGCGAGACGCGCAGGGTGCGGGTGTCGATGCTGTCGACACCCATGCCACTCTCGGAGGACCCAAAGTGGCTGCCGGTGTGATCATCGGGGAGGTAGGCGCGTGCCATCAGCACCGAGCCATTCTCGTCCGGCAACCAATCGAGGATCGCGCCGCCGCCGAGCGCCCAGCCGCGGCTGTACGGGTTCTCCTGAGTGCTCAGCAGCTTGAGGTTCTTGCCGTCGGCATCCAGGGAGACCATTCGCGACCAGCGCAGCAGGCCGGCCAGGGCGTTGCGCGCGACGCCGTAGATCCGGCATGCGAGCCGATCGTTGGCAACCCACGTGCAATCGCCGAGCCGGTCAGGCTTGCCATCGACAAAGGCGGCCTGACGAGGGTGCGCACCCTTCTCCAGACTCAGCGTGAACAGCGCCGATCCCTGTCCAGGGCCGGGAGCGACGTAGGCAACGTGCTCGCCGTCCGGCGAGAGGCTCATGTTCATGACGCTCTCACGCGCGCCGAATGCAGCTGCCGCATCGAACGGCTCGCCCTTCTGAGCGTGGGCCAGCGGTGTGATGAGCGCGAGCGCAATCCCGCAGATGAGCCTGGTTGACATCGGCTTGTTCCCTGTCCCGTAAGGTTCGTATTTTTATATACGGACGGGTGAGCCCGGGCGCGCCGTTGCGCCGCGACCGTGACCCCCGCAGGCTGTGGTGCGTGGATTTTGCACCAGGGCCCAGCTGACGTCCACGTGATACTCCTGCGGAGGTCCTGCGCGATGGCCCGGCGGATGTGGTGGGTGCCCGTTTTTGCGCGGCACTGGCACGAACTCCCCCGCCGACGCCCGGCAGACGGTCGATCTGATCTGCAGCGGGCCCTTGGTTTGCGGCAAGATGGCGCCAGTAGCGCAGTTGTCCGGAGCGGCCATGACCGATCGATCCGACGCATCCTCCTTGAGCGGCTGGGACCTGGCCCATGCCGCCTGCCGGGCGATGCGCTCCCTGAACGGCACGGGCCTCGGGGAATTGAGGCTGAATTCCGCCGGATATCCGAGCCCGCCGGTCACCGATGACGGGGAATGCCTGCTGTCCTGGTGCCCTGCGACCGGCTGGAAGTCCAATCTGCCCCAGGAGGATGACCGGCAGACGCTGCTCGACCTGTATCTCCCGATCACCGGAGCGCGCCCGCAGCAGGCGATCACCGTCGGCCATCTGGGACAGAGCCTGGATGGTTTCATTGCCACTCCCTCGGGCGACTCGAGCTATGTGACCGGCTCGGAGAACATCCTGCATCTGCATCGGCTGCGCGCGTTGTGCGACGCCGTCGTCGTCGGTGCGCTCACGGTCGAAGCAGACAACCCGCGGCTGACGACGCGGCTGGTGCAGGGACGCAATCCCCTGCGCGTCGTCATCGATCCGCAGTGCCGGCTGTCTTCTTCTCTGAAGGTATTCGCCGACGATGAGGCTCCGACGCTGCGCGTCTGCGCCCGCGGCGCCGCCGGTGTGCGCCAGGCGAGAGCCCGGGGGGAAGATGTACTGGAAGTCGCCGCCGAGCGCGGTCGGATCGATCTCGAGGAGCTGCTGGAGCAACTCCACGCACGCGGCTGTTGGCGGGTGTTCGTGGAAGGTGGCGGCGTGACCGTGTCGTCGTTCCTGCAAGCAGGCCTGTTGGATCGCCTGCATGTGGCGGTCGCCCCGTTGCTGATCGGCAATGGACGACCGGCGATCCGGCTGGACGCCCGGCAACGGCTCAAAGACTGCATGGCCGTCGAGCCGCGCATCTATCGCACGGGCCGAGACATCCTGTACGACTGCGATCTGCGTGCGAGCACGCCGGGGGCCGCGAGTGGTGGCGAAGCTGGCCCGGTGCGACGTATCGCCTGAAGCCCGGCACGTGCCCCCGATCAGCGCAGCGCGCCACGCGGCGCCGACGGCCGGGGGATCTCGCACCTGGACGAAGCGCGATCAGCGCACCGCGCCACGCGGCGCCGACGGCCAGCCGATCACATCCTGGTGGCCGACGCGCACGGCCGACTCGCCGCGATCCAGGTAGCCGAGTCGGGTGCTCAGCCAGCGTTCGCACCGCTCCTTCTCCGCGGGAGCGATTTCGATGGCCGCCTCGGCCCAGCCCCGCAGAAGAGATTCCTGTATGCGGGCGTGCGAGCGATCCAATCGCCAATCGCTCCGCGCCGCCAGCACTTGGTATTGCAGCGCTTCCAGCCGGCGGCACGCGAATGTCGCAGCCGCCGGGCCCAACGCGGCGCCGAACCCCTTGTCGATGGTCTGATGGCGATTCACGAGGGCGCGGATCGCTTCGTCGTCCGGGTCGCGGGGCTCGAAGTCGATGCGCCCGTCATAGCTCAACGCAAACAACACAATCGCCTCGCTCGCGCAGCATCGCTGGAGCAGCCTCGCCAGCCAATCGGCTGACACCAGATCCAGCAGCGCTGAAGCGCTCACGACAGCACCTGCCTCGAACAGCACCTCTTCGACACCTCGATAAAGATCGAGGCAACGCATCGAGAACGTGACCCCGACACGCCGGCAGCTTGCGACAAGCTCATGCGCGCACCGGAGATGTTGCTCGTCGGAATCCACAAGCACCCATTCCTGCGCGCCTGCAATCAGCGGGGAGAGATAGCGCACATTCGCGCCGGTACCGCAGCCGAGATCGAAGAAGCGACGAGCCGCACTGAGCGTGCGCACCAACTCGCAGAGACGGTTCGTGATGGACATGTCCCGTGCCTCCGCGTCTATCGGCTCCCGCAATGCAAGCCATTCAGGGCTGAACCCACTCATCGGTTCGCGGCTTCAATAAGAATGCGCGCCGCATCCGCGCACGCCTGCGACCAGCGAGGCAACCGCGCACGCGCTTCGCGCGCGCCTTTTGCAAAACGCGCCAGCACGTTCGGCTCAGCCAACAGGCGGGACAGCGCGTCCCGTAGAGATCTGGCGTCGTTGGGAGGCACGACGATACCCGCGTCCGGAAGCACGAGATCAGGAATCGCGCCCGTTCTCGTGGCCAGCACAGGCAGCCCGTGAGCCAGCGCCTCGGCAACAACCATCCCGAATCCTTCATGCCGAGTCGGCAGCACGAACAGATCCGCCGCGCCAAAACACTGCTCCAACGCAGCCCCATCGAGCTCTCCGGGCATGCGTATCCGCTCCCCGAGGCCTGTCGCAGCGATCTTACGTCGCAGCGCCGCTGCGGTTTCCTGACTGCGTTGCGTGCTGCCGGCACAGGTCAGGCGCCATCGGAGATGTCGAAGATCCGCCAAGGCCTCGATCAACAGGTCGTGGCCTTTGCGTGGAATGACATTGGCTACGCAGAGGATCTCAACAGCGTCATCCCGGCTACCCTGCGCCAGCGGCGCTGCGTCGGTTCCCGGTTCCACGACCGAGATGCGCCCGGACGCCACCCCGTAGGAGGCCAGTCCGTCACGCGTGAACACGCTCGTTACGATCACGTGCCGCACGGAACGCAGGGCAGCCACCTCCGAGCGGCGCAACCGCTCCGCGATGGCGGGCGTGAGACCCTCCTCGAGGGCCAGCGGATGATGGATCAGACCGATCAGGCGCAGCCGAGCTGAATGCGCTGCCACGACATCCGGCATGGCTCCCAGCGCCAGCCCATCGATCAACACGAGCGCTTCGTCGGGGAACGAGGCCAACGCGGCATCCGCCTCGGCAAGGGCAGTGTCGGTCGGGAAAGGAAAACCGCTATCCAGGGAGCTGACGAGGATCTGCCAGCCCAACGAGCGCATTCCCTCGATGAGCCGCCGATCATACTGATAGCCGCCCGTCACCTCGGTCAGGCTTCCGGGCACGACGAACCGCAACACCCGTTCGCTCACTGTGACGCGAGCTCACCTTCGAAGGCTGCCCAGGCCACGTGGGATTCATGCAGCGTCACGCGCAGTGACTGCACGGCACGTGCCGAGGGGCCCAGCTCGCCGGCACCGATCTTCCGTGCCAATCGCTCGAACACGGTGCGCGCAAGAACCTCCGTGGTCGTGTTGCGGCCGCGGAAGTCAGCCTCTTCGTCGAGGTTGCGGTAGTTCAAGGCACCGAGGATCTCGCGCAGTGCCTCACCCGCGCGACCGATATCCACCACGATGCCATTCTCATCGAGGTCGCAGCGGCGGAACTCCACATCGACCACGTAAGTCGCCCCGTGCATGCGTTGAGCAGGCCCGAATACGGCGCCGGAGAAACTGTGGGCGATCATCATGTGATCGCGAACACAGACGGTGTACATCGCCACGCTCCTGAAATCAGTCGTAGATCACGCGGTGCATGATGACATTCCCGCCCCCGCGTGCGAGTTGGGCCATCGTCGCCGGCAGGTCGCTGAAGCGACTCTCGCTGTTCACGAGCACGTCGAGCTCCGGGGCCTGCAGAAGGGAGAGTGCGAGCCGCAACCGCCGCGCATGAGTCCAGCGCGCACGATGGGACGGCGAGACGGCGCCCACTTGAGACGACTTGAGGGTGAGTCGCCGTGAGTGGAACGTGTCGCCCAGCGGCACAGTGATGGGGCGATCACCGTACCAGCTGAGCTCGAGGATCGTCGCCTCGAACCCCGCCACCTGCAGCGCGAGCGCGAGCCCATCGGCCGAGCCGCTCGCGTGCACGACCAGGTCCGCATCCTCCCTGGCTCCGCCAGGCAAGGAAAACGGGACTCCCAGCGTTCCGGCCACGTCTGCCCGCGCCGGGTTGCTGTCGATCAACAGCACCTCGCATCCCGGGGTGCGCGCGGCCAGCCACGCTACCAGGCACCCCACGCTTCCGGCACCGATTACCGTCACCCGATCGCCAGGTCCCAATCCTGCGTCCCAGACTGCGTTGATGGCAGTCTCCAGATTGGCAGCGAGCACCGCCCGTCCCGGGGGGACCCCACCGGGAACCGGATGTGCTTCGCTCAGCGGCACGAGGTACTGAGATTGATGCGGATAGAGGCAGAAGACCACTTCACCCATTCGGTTTTCCGGACCTTCCACGACCCGCCCGACGCTCGCGTAGCCGTACTTGACCGGCGCCGGGAACTCGCCCGCCTGAAAAGGCGCGCGCATGCGCCCGTACTCCGTGGGCGGCACGTGGCCGTTGAACACGACAGTCTCGGTGCCCCGGCTGACTCCACTGTAAAGTGCCTGCACCCGGAGATCTCCCGTAGCGGGGGACGGCAGCTTCTCGCGCCGCAGCTGTGAGCTCCCGGGACCCGTGACCCAGAAGGCCAGTGCTTCGTCTGACGGCATGATCATGCGCAAATCGATGGTGTTGCCCGCTATCGCTCGGCTGGAGTATCGGCCGCTGCTGCGCAGCGCCCTGGCCGCGATCTTAGCGCCAACGCTTGCAGCCGTGATGGCCGCGATGTGGGCTGCGCGCAGTCTCGCCTTGAGCACCGGTTTTCCCACCCGCTTGCTGGCCCTGCTGGGCTCTGGTGCCCTCCTCATCCTCTACGGGTTGCCGGCGCACGGCCCGCATCATCGTTTCGGCCCTGCGAACCATATGACGGTGGCGCGCGGCGCCCTGGTGGCGTTTCTCGCGGCACTCCTGCTGGAGACTGTCGACACTCGCGTGCAGTACGTCGCGCTGGGGGCAGCGATCCTGGCGGCTGTCATGGACGCAGTGGACGGCTGGCTGGCCCGCCGGACGCATATGGTCAGTGTGTTCGGCGCGCGCTTCGATATGGAAACCGACGCCGTGTTCATCCTCGTCCTGTGTCTTTGGGCCTGGCACCTCGACAAGGCGGGTGCGTGGGTCGTCACAGGTGGACTGTTGCGTTATGCCTTCGTGCTTGCCGGCGCGCTCGTACCTCGATTGCGAGGCCCGCTGCCTGACAGCTTCCGGAGAAAAACGATCGCCGCGCTGCAGATGGTGGCGCTGCTGATCGTCATCTGTCCGTTCGTGCCGGTACTCGTGAGCGCACTCGTCGCGGCGCTCGCGCTGGCCGCCCTGACGATCTCGTTTCTCCTCGACACGCGCTGGCTGCTGCTGCGCCCCGAACCTGAGCCCCCGGAGCCGATGTTTGAACGCTAGCCTCTCGAAGCGCTGGATCGCCGTTGTTGCGGCACTCCTGTTCCTCAACTTCATCGTCACTTTCGAGAACGTCTGGCCCACGCCGGCTATCCGGTGGGACTGGGAGTTGTCGCTCGAGCTGGCCGTGCTGCTGCTCGCCCTGGCGAGCGCGAATGCACGCTTCGGGCCCACCTCCCCGCGAATGTTACGGCTGCTGGCCGGGGTCGTCGTTCTGTTTGCGCTCGGACGCTACGCGGACGTGACCGCGCCGGCGCTCTACGGCCGCGAGATCAACCTGTACTGGGACCTTCCCAACATAGGCTCGGTGGCCGCCATGCTCGCCCGGGCAGCGCCGATGTGGATCATCGCGGCGGCCGCCCTGGTGTTGGTATCCGTGCTGGCCTCGTTGTATGCGGGCGCACTCTGGTCGTTGACCCGCGTCGATCGAGCACTGCGTTCTCCCCGGACACGCCGTGTGCTCGGATGCGCGGCGGCGGCGTGCATTGCCCTGTTCATCGCCCAATCCGCTTTCGAGCGGTGGCCGGAGGTCCCGAGGTTCGCGACTCCCGTGAGCCACACTTACGCAATGCAGGCGAAGCGTGTCTTCGACACGCTTGCCATCAGCCCCGCGGCGCGCGCGCTACCGCCATCCCCGCCTTTCCAGTCCGATCTGGGAGCGCTCGCCAACCGCGACGTCCTGCTGGTTTTCGTGGAGTCCTACGGACGAGTGACTTACGACCGCCCCGATGTGGCGCGCGAAGTGGCTCCCGCGAGAGAGCAGCTTGCCGAGGCGGCACGGCGCACCGGGCGGTCGGTGGTTTCCGCGTTCGTGACCTCTCCGACGTTCGGCGGCGGCTCCTGGCTGGCCCACTCCAGCCTCATGTCCGGCATCGACATCGCCGACCCGGACCGCTATGCCCTGCTGCTCACCCAGGATCGGCCCACGCTGGCCTCCTTCTTCAAGCAGCACGGCTATCGCGTGGTCGCCGACATGCCCGGCACGCGTGGCCGCTGGCCCGAAGGGTCCTTCTACCGGTTCGACGCTCTATATGACGCAGCCCGGCTCGACTATCACGGACCTGCGTTCGGGTGGTGGCGCATTCCCGATCAATTCTCCCTCGCCAGCCTGGATGCGCACGAGATCCGCCCGCAACCGCGGCGGCCGGTATTCGTCCTGTTTCCCACCATCAATACTCACATGCCCTTCCGCCCGACCCCACCCCTGCAGAGCGACTGGAATCGTGTGTTGGGCGCCACGCCGTTCGACGCACTGGATGTCAGGCGCTCGGTCACGCAGACGCCCGCCTGGACGGACATGGGTGGAAGCTACGCGGCCTCGCTCCGCTACTCCTTCGAGATGTTTGCCAGCTACCTCGCAGCGCGCGAGGATGAGAACATGGTTCTCATCCTGATCGGAGATCACCAGCCTGCCGCCAATGTGAGCGGCGAAGGTGCTTCGTGGGATGTGCCGGTACACGTGATCACCCGGGCGCCGGAGGTGATCGAATCCCTCGAGCGACACGGCTTCGTCGCGGGCACGACGCCCGCGGCACGATCGATAGGAAGGATGAACGAGGTGGGACCGATCCTCCTCGATGCATTTGCAACACCGCGGATGCAGCGGACCGCAGCTCAGAGGAGTCGCGCTCCCGCACTCGCCAATCGTGCCCCGGGCGCTTCCCGGCGGCCACGAGGGAGCTGAACGCCATGCGAGCGAAGGTACCCGTCGAAGACCGCCTGGATCTGCAGGACCTGATCTCCCGGTATGCGTGGGCGCTCGATACCGGGGATGTGGACGGGTATGTCGGGTGCTTCTTCGAGGATGGCTGGATCCAGCACGATCCTCCGGGCTTGTGCAAGGGCCGCGACGCCATCCGCAAGCTCACCGAGTTTCTGTGGTACCAGCACCCGAACAACTATCTCGGCCGCCAGCACCGCATGAGCCAGGTGCTGATGACACCCGAGGCAGGCGGTGTCCGCATCCGCGCCTTCTGGTCGATCCTGCAGCACGATGTGTTCACCGACCATAACTTCGTATTCGGGCTGGGACTGTGGAACGCCCTGGCCGCCCGCGATGTGGACCAGGAATGGCGGCTGAAGTCGCTGCACGTGGAGATCTGGCGGGGCACGGAGGTCCCATGGGTCGGCGATAAGCGCGCCTGGACCAAACGGGATTAGCACGAGGCGACCGCGCCGAGCGGCCCCTTTGAGGCCGGCACGTCTCCCGGCGACGCACGCGCCCGAGACTTGCCAATACCGAGACCTTTGGCCACCCTAGCGGCCAAGCTGATTTCACCTCTGTTTGTGGGCAAGGCGGCCCCCTCATGTCCGTGGCAGCGAAGTATGCGAGCGCGATTGGCATCGCCGCAGTGGCTATTGCCATCCGCTGGCTGCTGATTCCGTTCGTAGGGCCGGATGCTCCCTACGCGACAGTCATGGGAGCGGTCGCTCTGACCGTCTGGCTCTCAGGGTGGGGCCCGGCAGGAGTGACGGCGCTGCTGGGTCTCATCGGCACGGGGCTCGCAATCGGACGCCCCCTGGGGACTCTGCCGGTCGATGGCATCCATACTTCCGTCGGCCTGGCTCTGTACACGGCCACCTGCGGCCTGATCATCTGGCTCGGGGAGCAGATGCGCCGGACGCGTGACGCCTACCGCAAGTCGCAGGAGCGGTTCTTTCGCTCTCAGGAAGCGGCCATGCAGGGCTACGCCTGGCTGCAAGCGGTAC
>DATNEN010000245.1:0-13172 GCA_035552975.1 Steroidobacteraceae bacterium | reverse complement strand
ATTCACGAGATCATGTGCTTCAAGGCCGCTCCCGACACGCTGTCCGCCAGCTCCGTGGGCGTCAACGAGAAGCAGTCGAGCGACATCCGCTCGGACACCCAGGCGTTCTTCGCCTATTACAATCCGATCGACTCGACCGGGCGGGTCGCCGGGTTCACGGTCGGCTTCGACAGCAACAACAAGCTGGCGGTGAACGGGACGGCAAACTGGGATGCCTCGTGCGTACTGACCGGCGTGGCCACAGGCGACAAGTGTGCGACCACCACGGCCGCGGGCTTCACGGCCGCGGAATCCCCATCGCCCACCAGCACCGGGCGGCAGATCATCACCTGGAACGGCTCCGCTGGGACGGCGTTCGAGTGGGCCAGCATTTCCTCCGCCCAGCAGACGGCGCTCGGCACGTCCGACGAAGTCGACTATCTGCGCGGCGTGCGCACCAAGGAGGTCAACTCCCAGGGCGTGGGCACATTCCGCGCGCGTGACAACGTGCTCGGCGATGTGGTCAATTCCAGCCCGACGTGGGTCGGCGCTCCGAACCAGACGTATACGACGACCTTCACGGACCGGGTCAACTCATCCGACCCGCTGTACGAGAACGCCACCACCGCGCAGACCTACGTGCAGTTCAAGTCGACCTGGCTGACGCGCCAGAACTACGTATTCGACGGCGCCAACGACGGCATGCTGCACGCCTTCCGCACCATGGCATCCGACGGCACCGGCAGCAACGACGGGCACGAGGCCTTCGCCTACATGCCCGGTTTCGTGACCCAGACCATCCACACGGTGACGACCAACACCGACGGCAGCACCAACTCGTCGCTGGATTTCAGCAGCCCCTCGTACATACACAACTTCTTCGTCGATGCCACGCCCGGCACCGCCGACCTGTTCTACAACGGTACCTGGCACACGTGGCTGGCCGGCGGGCTCGGCGCCGGCGGAGCGGCTTTCTACGTACTGGACATCACCGATCCGTCCAACTTCGCCGAGAGCAAGGCCTCCTCGCTGGTGGTCGGCGAGTGGATCGCGGGCAACGATACGACCACGGGCGCCATCAACTGCTCGAGCAACGGGCTCAGCAACAACACCAACTGCGGACTGAACCTGGGCAAGGTCACCGGCGCGCCGCTGATCCGCAGGCTGCACAACGGCACCTGGGGAGTGATCTTCGGCAACGGGCTCGGCAGCTCCACCGGGGATGCGGGCATCTACATCCTGACCATCGACCCGAGCAGCCAGGTCAAGACCTGGTACTACCTCAGCACCGGCAAGGGCAGCGCCGCCACGCCCGGCAGCGACGGCATGTCGGCGGCGGCGAGCATCGACCTGGACAGCGACAAGATCACCGACTTCGTCTATGCCGGGGATGCTCTGGGGAACCTCTGGCGCTTCGACCTTTCCAGCGGCGATCCTTCCAAGTGGGCAGCGGGCTCGGTGCCGGTGTTCTCGGGCGGGCAGCCGATCACCACCACTGCCGTGGTCGGCGGTCCGCAGGACACGACCGGGGGCCTGCGGCGCGTGATGGTCGTGTTCGGCACCGGACAGAAGATTCCGTTCACGGCGACCAGCCAGAACCAGTGGCTCAGCAGCACCCAGAGCCTGTACGGCGTCTGGGACTGGAACATGTCGAGCTGGAACGCGCTGAACAGTGTGCAGTTCGCCAGCCTTCCGGCGGCATCCACCGGGCTTGCGACGGGCACGATCGCGCCTGCGAACCTGCACGCCCAGACCGTGACGCTCGACGCCGACGGCAAGACCCGCGACATCACCGGGACGGCCCCCTGCTACAAGGGCACGACCTCGGCCACTTGCACCACCAGCTCGGACTTCGGCTGGACTTACTCGCTCATCGGAACCGACTCGCAGGGGGCAGAGCAGGTAGTCGCCAATCCCACGTACGTCAGCGGCAAGGTCGTGTTCAACACGCAGATGCCTGCCGACAACATCCCGACCTCGTGCACCAACAATACCGACAAGGGTTGGACGTACAACACGGACATGGCTACGGGCCTGCCCACGCCGGGGTTCTTCCCGCAGTACTACGACACCTCCACGCAGACGGGCAACTCCACGGCGGGCGGAGTGGAGACGGATGCCTCCGGCTCCTCGTTCCTGCTCAATTCTGCCGACGGGACCTCGTGGCTGGTCTACCAGACCGTCACCAACCAGCACGACACGCTGCAGGTCATTCCGCCGGCGAACGGCACCGCCAAGCGCCTCACGTGGACTCAGCTGCGATGATCGAACAGGAGATCTCAGGAATGACGCGCTGCATGCCGAATCGGAACGCTCGCCAGAGGGGTTTCACCCTCGTCGAGCTCATGATCACGTGCGTGGTCGTCGCGATACTGGCGGCTATTGCGATCCCCAGCTACAACAGCTCGGTTCGCAAGTCGCGCCGCACCGAGGGACGCAACGCTCTGCTCGATCTCGCGGGGCGTGAGGAGCGCTTCCTGACGACCAACAATCACTACAGCAGTACCGCGGGCGACCTGGGATATGCAAGCTTTCCGGCGCCCACGACGAGCGGCTACTACAACCTCAACGTGACTGCCACGAACGCCGGTGGCACCAGCTCTGTGCCGACCTTCACGATCACGGCAACCGCCGCCGGCACTCAGGTGGGCGACACGGATTGCCAGGTTTTCTCACTGGACTCGACCGGAGCGCAGACCTCAACGAACAGTGCTTCTGCGGACAGCACGTCGATCTGCTGGAAGTGACCTGGCCGCTGCGCTTCTCGAGGCAGAAGCGGGTGCGAATCGCCGTAGATTGACGCGCCCAGCAGGCGGACAGGTGTAGAATGCATGCCGCACGGCGATCCGCCGTGGCGATGTCCGGATGTCAATGCGACTCGCGAATAGCCACTCGCAAAAGGCAGTGCTGCTGGCCTCCCTGCTGCTGTACCTCGGGAGCCTGCTGTTTCCAGCGGTCGAGTACGACACCATGAGCTCGCAGCCGGCGGTGCACTCCACGCATCTCTGGCATGAGCCGCTGGGCCGGGTGCAGATAGTCCCAGGGTACTTCCATCTGGCACTGGGATGGATCGGCATGCTGGTGCCCCCGCAGATCACCCCTCTGGGCTGGCTGGCCAACCCTTGCTATTTCCTGGCCTTGCTGTTCGCACGCTGGCGAAGAATCACCCTCACGCGATCCCTGGCGGGGCTGTCGCTGGGCCTGGCGGCCTCGAGCCTCCTGATCGTCAATCTGAGCCCGCTGCGCGTGATGCTGCATGACCCCGTGCCGCAGTTCTGGTCGGCGATCACCCCCCTGGCGGGGTTCTGGTTGTGGCTGGCGGCGATTGCGGCCCTGAACGTCTATGGACTTCTGCTCAGCCGCCCCGCTTCCGTCTCAGTCGAAGTCGCGGTTCGGCGGGAGAGGTCCGGCGCCCGCTCGGGGACCGAAACAGGCGTCTCTTGAGAGGGCCGCGCAGTACCTGCGCCTTCAGGCCTCGCCCCACACCTCGCGCGCGACCTCTACGATGCGTGTGAGCTTCGCGGTCTGCTCCTCCTGCGTGAGGGGATTGCCGCGCTCGCCACTGGAAAAGCCGCACTGGGGGCTGAGCGCGAGCTGCTCCAGGGGACAGAATTTTGCCGCCGCGTCGATCCGCCGCTTGATCTCGTCCTTGGACTCCAGAGCGCCGGATTTGCTGGTCACCAGCCCGAGCACGACGCGCTTGCCTGGGGGCACGAAGCGCAGCGGCGCAAAGCCTCCGGCACGCTCGGAATCGTATTCCAGGAAGTAACCGTCGACCTCGATGCTGTTGAACAGCGTCTCGGCGACCGGCTCATAACCGCCTTCCGCCATCCAGGCGCCCTCCAGGTTGCCGCGGCACAAGTGCATCGTCACGGCCATGCCGGCAGGCCGTGCACGGATGCACTCGTTGATGAGCCGCGCGTATTGGGCGGGCAGCTGCTCCGGGTCCTCGCCCATCCCGATCACCTCCGCGCGCAGCTTCGGATCGCACAGATACGCAAGGTTGACCTCGTCGATCTGCAGGTAGGTGAGGCCTGCCTTCGCCAGGTCGGCGATCTCCGCGGCGTAGGCCCGAGCGACATCCGCGTAGAAATCGTCCATCTGTGGGTACGCCTGCGAGTCGATCGCACTGCGGCCACCGCGAAAGTGCAAGATAGACGGCGAGGGCACGGTGAGTTTGGGGGTCTGACGCGTATGGCGCTTCAAGAACTCGAAATGCCCCACGAAAATGGGGGAGGGGCGTGAGATCTTGCCGGTCACTCGGGTCGCGGACGGTGCCCGCTCGAGCGAGCCGGCCGCGGTGTGAAAGCTCACCTTGACCGGTGAGGCAGTCCGCTCCACGTTGGCCAACCGAGTCAAAAAGTCCATGTGCCAGAAGGTGCGCCGGAACTCCCCGTCAGTGATCGAGCGCAGCCCAATGCGCTCCTGGAGGGCGATCACATCGCGAATGGCAGCATCTTCGACCTCGGTCAGCTGTGCGCGCGAGAGCTCACCGGCGCGATGCCTGGCACGCGCTTGCGTCAACTGCGGCGGACGTAACAACGAGCCGACGTGGTCGGCACGGAAGGGAGGGCGGTCGAGCATGTGCGCAGCATGGAATAGGGTGCCCGTCGGGCGCAAGTCAGCGGCGTCGGCTTTGCTGCGGGGGAGAATGGCCGCATGCAGATACGCGTAGCGGGCAGCACTCTTGGGGTATCCGGCGGCGTACGGCCGATTCAGATCGTCGTGCTGGGCCTGTGCCTGCTCGTCAACGCCCTGGACGGCTACGATCTGCAGGCAGCCGCATTCACCTCGACCAGCATCATGTCGGAGTGGGGCGTGGCCACCGGGGCGATGGGCCTCACCATCTTCAGCGTCGGTGTGCTGGGAGTGGGCCTGGGCTCGTTCGTGCTGGCGCCCGTTGCCGATCGCCTCGGGCGGCGGCCGACGGTCCTGATCGGGCTGCTGCTCATCACTGTCGGCATGCTCACCGTATCGATCACGGCGACGCCGCTGCAATTGAGCGGTCTGCGCTTCCTGACCGGGCTGGGAATCGGAATTCTGTTTCCGACCTTGAACACGCTCGTCTCGGAATACACGCCCGTTGCGTGGCAGAGCCTGGCGGTGAGTGTCTACGCCACGGGATATCCGATCGGCGCGGCGTTGAGTGGCGCGCTGGCGCCGGCTTTGATCGGCCACTTCGGCTGGCGCTCGGTATACGTCGCCGGCGGAGCGGCTTCCCTGCTCCTCACCCTGGCGGTGATCGCGCTGCTTCCGGAGTCCTTGGAGTTTCTGCTCAAGGTGCAACCGCGCGATGCGTTGCAGCGCGCACGCGTTATTGCGATTCGCCTGCAGGTCGCTCCCGTGGATGCCTTGCCGGCTCGGCAGGCGGCGGTCCGACCCAGTCCGCTCACGCCGTTTGAGCCCCAACTCGTACGCCGCACGCTCCTGATCAGCGCCGCCTTCTTCCTTCTGTGGCTGACGGAGTTTTTCGTGGTGACCTGGACTCCTACCATTCTGTCGCGCGAGGGGCTCAGTCTGGCAGCCGCATCACGGGGCGGGGTCATGCTGACCCTCGGCGGGATGGCTGGAACGCTCCTCGTGGGCGCGTTCGGCATGAGTTTTGGCCTGGTGCGGGTGGTCGGGCTGTATCTGTGCGCGAGCTTTTTCATGACCCTCGTGTTCGCTGTTGCGAACGTTCAGGCGTCGATGGTGCTCGTGTGTGCCGTTCTGGGCTTTCTGCTGTTCGGCTCTGCCGTCGGGCTCTACGCGGTCGCCGCGCGAATTTTTCCGCTCGAGGTCCGCGCCACCGGTACCGGCGTTGCCCTGGCCTTCGGACGGGCGGGTGCAGTCGTCGGCCTGTCCCTCGGCGGACTTCTCATGGGCCTGGGCTGGGCGCGCGGCACGTACGTCAGTATTCTCGCGCTGCCGGTCGTAGCCGCCGCTCTCGCCACGTTCGCTTTGCGCCCGTTCGTCTCTGACGCCGATCCGTCCTGAGGAGGGTTTCCCGGCCATGTCGCAGCTCACTCTGTCCGTCGCGATCGGAGACTACGACCGCAACCGCCCCCTCATCAGCGGGGCGGTGCGCGTGGACGGAGTCGATCCGGTGTTCATGACGCTCTCTCCGGAAGAGATCTTCTTCAGGGCCATGCGTACCGTGGACTTCGACATCTGCGAGCTGTCGCTCTCCAGTTTCACGGTCCGGGCAGCTCGGGGAGACAACCCCTACGTCGGCGTGCCGGCGTTCGTGTCCCGCACGTTCAGGCACACCTCGATCTACGTCCGCACCGACCGCGTCAAGGAGCCGAAGGACCTCATCGGGCGCAAGATCGGCGTGCCCGAATACCAGCTGACCGCCAACGTCTGGGCGCGCGCGATCCTGCAGGACGATCACGGCGTGAAGCCTTCCGACGTTCTGTGGGTACGGGCGGGTATCGAGCACGCGCAGCGGCCGGAGAAAATCCCGATCCAGCTCCCTGCGGACGTTCACCTGGAAGAGGGGCCACCGGGAAAGACCATCTCACAGCTGCTGGAAGCCGGCGCCATCGATGCCTTCATCGCGCCGCGTCCGCCGAAGCTCGTGGACTCGGGTCACCCGCACATCGGCTGGCTGTTTCGCGATCCCGTGGCGGCGGCCCAGGACTACTACAGGCGTACCGGCATTTTTCCCATCATGCATCTGATCGGAGTGCGGCGCTCACTGGCCGAGCGGCATCCCTGGTTGCCGGCGGCTGTCCTCAAGGCCTTCGAGCAGTCGAAGGCACTGGCATTGGAGGCCTTGAACGACACGTCCGCGACCAAGGTCACGTTGCCCTTCGTGGAAGAGCAGCTGCGAGCGGCACGCGCGTTGCTGGGCCAGGACTATTGGCCGTACGGCGTCGAGCCCAACCGCAAAACCCTCGAGACCTTTCTCAGGCACCACCATGAGCAGGGACTGTCGAGGCGGCGGGTGAGCGTGGAGGAGTTGTTTCATCCAGCCACGCTCGAGAGCTACTCCGTCTAGGGGCAGCCGCCGCGCACCGGCGGCTGCGGCGCTCCCGGTGGTGCCAGGTTGACTCGGGACCCGCGTCCAGGGTTTACCCTGCGCAGCCTCTACTTCTGGAGGGTGCCATGTCTCAACCCAGTCGATCGTATCTCCCCGCGGCAGGCTTTCACTGGACGCTCCCACTCTATGACCCGCTGGTCAGGCTGATGGGTGGAGACGCGGTCAGGGCCGCACTGCTGGATCAGGCCGCCTTGCGAGCCGGTGAGCGCGTTCTGGATATCGGCTGCGGTACGGGCACGCTTGCCGTGCTCATCAAGCGCCGCTACCCCCAGGTCGAAGTCACGGGGCTCGATCCTGACCCGAGCGCACTGGAGCGGGCCGCACGCAAGGCGCGACGAGCCTCGTTGTCGATCCGGCTCGATCGTGGATTCTCGGACGATCTTCCTTACGAGGATGATCTGTTCGATCGGGTTTTCTCCTCCTTCATGCTGCACCACCTGGATGAGAAGGAAGCGACGTTGCGCGAGGTGCGGCGTGTGCTCAAGCCCGGCGGCTCATTCCACATGCTGGATTTCGCCGACCCGCGCTCGGGCGGCGTGCACGGCCGGTTGAGCCATCTGGTGCACTCGAGCAAGCGCCTGAAGGACAACAACGAAGGGCGGATGCTCGAGCTCATGAAACGGGCGGGATTGGTGACTCCTGTGACTGTCGCGGAGCGCTCGCTGCTCGTGGGCCACGTCGCGTACTATCAGGCGTTGGCGCCGCGCTGACGGTGCGCGCGCCTCGCTGATTGTCGCCAGGCCACACGAAAATGTGGCCCTGGCACCTTGACATCCCCGCCACGCAGGAAAACAATCCGCGCCCTCTTCAGACACGGGAGTCACCCGGTTGGACAGTTGCCCTAGTAGTCGCTCCATCGTCGACTGAAACGGCGAGACCTCCAGCACCGCGGTTCTTCTCCTCGATCCCGCCTGCCACCGTCTCGCTGCTGCAAGCGGACGTGCGCAGGGCATCAACGGACACCGGCCTGACAGGCCGATCCGACGTCGCAGCGCATCGCTCCTTTGAAGGCTTGGCTCGTGAGGAAGCATGCGTATGTCGATCGTACGTCAATCACTGGTTTGCGCGGCCGGCTGTGCCGATGTCTGCACCGACCCCGAGCTGCATCGGGACAGCGCCGTTCTGGACGACGCCCACGTGGGCGACATCCGCGGGGCGCTCGGCACCATCGGCCGCCATGATCTGGGACCGCGCAAGGGTTGGTCCGCCCGGCTGAGGACTCTGCTCGCGATCCTCGGACCGGGGCTCATCGTCATGGTGGGCGACAACGATGCAGGCGCGTTCGGCACCTATGCCCAGGCAGGCCAGGACTACGGCACGGCTCTTCTGTGGACGCTGCTGCTGCTCATCCCGGTGCTGTATGTGAACCAGGAGATGGTGCTGCGGCTGGGCACGGTCACGGGTGTCGGTCATGCCCGGCTCATTCTGGAGCGCTTCGGAAAATTCTGGGGCGCCTTCAGTGTCATCGACCTGCTTCTGCTCAACGCGCTCACGCTGGTCACGGAGTTCATCGGCATCAGCCTGGCGCTGGACTACCTGGGCTTTCCGCGCCAGATCGGGGTGCTCGCGGCGGCGGGGATCATCATCGCGGCGGCAGGCACGGGAAGCTTCCGGCGGTTCGAGCGCCTGGCGTTGCTGCTGGCCCTCGGGAGCCTGCTGCTGGTGCCCATCCTGCTCTGGGCTCATCCGCCGGCGGCGCAGCTGGCGAGGGATTTCATCGTGCCCCACCTCCCGCCGGGCGCGCACATGAACGAGGTCATGCTCCTGGTCATCGCGATCGTCGGCACGACGGTCGCGCCGTGGCAGCTGTTCTTTCAACAGAGCTACGTCATCGACAAGCGCATTACGCCGCGTTTCATGCGCTACGAGCGGGCGGATCTGTGCCTGGGAATCGGGCTCGCGATCCTCGGCGCGGTGGCGATGATCGCCTTCACCGCGGCCACCTTCGCCGGGCATGCCGAATTCGCGCATTTCCAGGACGCGGCCGGTGTGGCGGCAGGTCTGCACAAATACGTCGGGCCGGTGGCCGGCGTTTTCTTTGCCGTGGCTCTCATCGATGCGAGTGTCATCGGTGCGATGGCCGTATCGGTCTCCACCGCCTACGCGCTGGGGGATGTGCTGTCGCTGCGGCATTCCCTGCATCGCAAGCCCACCGAAGCCAAAGCCTTCTACGCAGTCTATGCCGGGCTGGTGCTGGTGGCGGCGGCGTTGGTGCTGACACCCGGAACGCCGTTGGGGCTGTTGACCAACGCAGTGCAGACCCTTGCCGGCGTTCTGCTGCCCAGTGCCACGGTCTTCCTGCTGCTGCTCTGCAATGATCCGGCGGTGCTCGGACCGTGGGTCAACGGACGCTGGGTCAACCTGTTCACAGCTGTCATTGTTGGCGTGTTGGTGCTGTTGTCCGTCATCCTCACGGCCTCCGTTCTCTACCCGCAGCTCAGCGCGCACACGATGCGGATCCTGCTCGAGACGGGAGCCTTGGGGATGATCGCAGCCGGCGCACTGTTCCTGTCACGCACGGAGCGGCGCGCGGGCATCGATCGAACCGGACAGGCCACCTGGCGCATGCCGCCGCTGCGCACGCTCGCGCCCGCTCGGATGACCGCCGCGACGCGATTCGGGATGGTCGCTTTGCGCGGCTATCTGCTGGTCGCCGGAGGGCTCATTCTGGTGCGGATCGCGCAGCTCGCCAGCGCTCACCTGGGATGAGATATCTCTCGTAATTTATTGATACTCAAGATCCTCGACGCATTGGTCGGCCGGAGGCCGGCTCACGCGGTGGCCGGCGACTTGACCGCTGCAGTGACTCCAAAAGCCGACGTCTTGCTTTAGGTGAGACAACTAGTCTCATATATGGTCCCGAACGGTTAGCGATTTTCCGGGGACCAAACAACATGATCTCAGCAAGCGCCCAGGCAGGGAAGTTCGTCATCAGCCTGTGCACAGTAGCCGTGCCCATCACCATTCCGCAGCCGCGCTCGCCGGAGCTGATGCGCTATCGGTTCTTTCTGCACACCTGTTGGGAAGAGGGCACGCGGCGGCATCGCCTCTACATGGGTTACTTCGCAGCGCGGGCGGACGCGGACAAGTGGCTGGGCACGCTGCGCAGAATCTATCCGAGTGCGTTCGTGAGCACGGCGCCCGAGGCTGAGATGCTCACCAACACGCAGATCGTGTCGCTCCTGGATCAACCGGCATCGACATCGACCGCGCTGCCTGTGCGCAGCGTTCCGATTGAAGTCACGGCGCAGCCTCCGCGCATCGCGAAGGCGCGACTTCCGCAAGCTGCGGAGCCAAGGCCATACCGACCGGAGGCGCGCCGTTCCGAGCCCAGTCTGCAGGACACTGTCGAGGCTCTGAAAGTGAGCACGCTGGATGTCAACATGGAGGAGGAGGATCCGCTGAACGCGACCGGTGTGCGTCACCTGCGCATCGAGATCCAGAAAGGCGGCTCCCGTGAGCGCGCCGCGAAGCGCTCGGGCTCGCGCAAGTGATCGGCGACCATCCCGTTTGGCGACGCTTCGCTTCCCGCCGATCGCTCCGCGATTCCGCCGATGCCTGCGGCGTGCCACTGATGAAAAACCGGCCAAAACCCGATACCGCCGCGCTGCTCGAGCGAGCGCGACGCGCCATTGCCGACCATGAGCTCCCGCCGGGCGCGAGCTCACGTGTCTGGGGAGGCCGTGGTTCCGGCCAGCCCTGCAGCCTGTGTGGCCAACTGATCGGCTTCAATGACGTGGAGATCGAGTTGGAAGGAGTCGAGGCCGCCGCGAGCGTGCGCTTCCACTCCAAATGCCACCTGCTTTGGCTGGAGGCGTGCACGAGCGAAGGTGAGGATCACTAGACGCCCGTCGGATGGGCGGCCAGGGTTTACAAAACTTTACCCGCCGCACAAAGGCGGCTAACGGTCGAACTGCAAGCTTTCATCCGTCCCCCTCACGCGATGAAAGGATCGACCATGAACACTTCCTCTCCCCGCAGCGCAGTGCGCTCGCTGCTGACTCGCTACACGCTGATGGCATTCGTTGCTGGAGCAGCCCTCGCCGGCGGAGTGGGCGTGCTGGCGCAGAGTGCGACCGGCATGCATCACGGCATGATGATGGGCAGCGGACACAGTGCCGCGGACTTCTCCGCCCAGCTCCAGCACGGACTGCAGCATCTGTATGTGGACATCGAAGCCACCGACGAGCAGAAGGCGCAGATCGACCCGCTGGTGAAGCAGGCTCTGAGCGATCTGCAGTCGCTGCATGCCCAGATGCAGTCCTCACAGTCGCAGGTCACACAGGCGCTGCTGCAGAGCCCGGTCGACCGTGCGGCCCTGGAAGCGGCGCGGGCCGCCCACCTGCAGCTGGCCGACCAGGTGTCCAGGCGCTTCGTACAACTCATCGCCGACGTCGGTGACGTTCTCACTCCGGCGCAGCGCAAACCGTTCGCCGCCCACGTGGCAAAGATCCACCCGTTCTGAGGACCTCTGGCTGGCGGGGCGCGCAGGCCCTACAGTCCGCCTCGAGATGAGTGAGCGCATTCTCCTGGTTGAAGACGACCCCCGCCTGGCCGAGATGCTCTGCGAGTATCTCGGCCAGAGCGGCATGCGTGTCACCGTGGCCCCCCTCGGGGTGAGCGCACTGGAGCGCTTGTCGGGCGGGGCCGGGTACGATGCCCTGGTGCTGGATCTGATGCTTCCGGACATGGACGGGCTGGAGGTGTGCAGGCGCGTACGTGCCTGCTCCGACACTCCCGTGCTGATGCTGACCGCCCGCGGCGATGCGATAGATCGGATCATCGGCCTGGAGCTGGGGGCTGACGACTACCTTCCCAAACCCTTCGAGCCTCGTGAGCTGCTTGCCCGTTTGCGGGCCATCCTGCGGCGCAGAGTCCATGCGCGGGAGTCGCCGGAACCGCCACTGCGGTTCGGGCGCCTGGAAATCGACACTGCCGCCCGCGAAGTGCGCTTGGATGGCCGCGCCTGCGAGCTGACCGGGCATCAGTTCAATCTGCTGCTCGCACTTGCACGGCATGCCGGCCGGGTGCTCTCGCGCGACAGGTTGATGGACCTGGTGAAAGGCGAGCCGCTGGAATCCTTCGATCGCTCGATCGATGTACACATGTCGCGCATTCGGGCGGTGATCGAGGAGGATCCCAGGAAGCCCAGGCGAGTCATTACCGTACGCGGCGTCGGCTACGTGTTCGCAAAGGTGCAGGACTGATGCTGCGCCTGTATCTGCGCTTCTACCTGGCACTGCTGGCGAGCCTGTTGATGCTCGTCCTGTCGATCATGGCGCTGATGCACTTCACCGGAACAGCGTGGCCGGCGGGTATGCCGCTGCGATCCTTCCACACGCGCCTCAGCATCCATGTCATTACCATGACACTGGCCCTGGCGATCGGCATCGCCGCCTTTCCGATCGTGCGCCAGATCAGCCGGCGCCTGGAGAGGCTGCAACGCGGAGTCGAGTCGCTGGGGGCGGGCGATCTCACCGCCCGGGTGAGCGTCGAGGGCCGCGACGAGGTGGCGCAACTGGCGACGGCCTTCAATCACGCCGCGGGCCGAATCGAGCAACTGGTGGGAGCCCACAAAGCGCTGCTCGCCAACGCCTCACACGAGCTGCGCACCCCGCTGGCGCGTATCCGGCTAGCGGTGGAGCTGATGAAAGACGCCACCGACGCCAAGCGCCGGGCAGGCCTGGAGCAGGACATCGCGGAGCTGGACCAGTTGGTCGATGAGATCCTGCTGGCTAGCAGGCTGGATGTCGTCCCGGAGAGCGCGGTGACCGAAGAGCTCGATCTGCTGGCGCTGGCCGCCGAGGAATGCGCGCGTTACGAGGAGGCCAACCTCGAAGGGACACCGGTGCTCGTTCACGGCGATCCGCGACTGTTGCGCCGTCTCCTGCGCAACCTGTTGGAGAACGCGCGGCGCCACGGCGCACCTCCAACGCAGGTGCGGATCACCAGCGGCGCGGGGCTCGCAACGCTGAGCGTGTGGGACAGCGGAACGGGCGTTTCGCCGGAGGAGCTCGAGGCCGTGTTTCGGCCGTTCTACCGACGTGCAGACAGCTCGGCTTCGGGCGCGGGCCTGGGTCTTGCCCTGGTACGCCAGATCGCGCGACGCCACCATGGTGAGGCGCGATGCGTGATACAAGACGGTCGTTGCTGCTTCATCGTGACCTTG
>DATNEN010000244.1:0-7726 GCA_035552975.1 Steroidobacteraceae bacterium | reverse complement strand
CGCAGCCCATGTTCTTTATCCACATGAGGTATTCGTTGCGGCCGCCGTGCAACTGTGCAGTCTCCGAGGGCTGCGGCAACTTCAGCATCGCGTACCAATACGCCGCCGGATAGACGCGGGCCGCCGTCGCGGCGTCGGGGGCGGTGACAGCCGTCAGGTCGAGGTGTTTTCCGGGAGCGCCCTGGACGGGTGTGGAGTCGGTGAGTCCATAACCGCGCACCCACACCTTGTAGGTTGCCGCGGGAAGATCGGGAATCAGATAGCGGCCTCGATCGTCGGTGACGACGATCTTCGCGTAGCGCGTTGCGAAAGCGTTGGTCTCAGCGATGACCCAGACGCCCGCCTCCGGGCCTTTGGAGCTCGTGACGATCCCTGCGATATCGTCATTGTCGATCTTGATCTGGCGCGCAGGCGACTCCGGGGCGGCAGTGGCGCTCGCGACGATGAGGGCGGCGGCAAGGGCTGTGCACGGCCGCGAGCTGCGGCAGACGGCCGGTGAGGCCGCTGGACGGGACGGTGACATCACTTCAATCGCGCCTTTTGAGAGTTGTGCCCGATTCTAGGCCGGTTGCCGTACGGAAATCTCCGGCCTGCATATAACTAATTGATCTATATGGAAAACGTCGCATCCGGGTCGGGCACCCTGCAGCTTGGGGCGCGCGCGTCCGGCGCGCGGCGGCCGACACCCTGGCACTGTGCTGCGCGTCACAATGCGCGCGCGGAGCGCACCCGATCGACCCACGCTTCAACCCGACATCCTTCTTTCTCAACACAACACATCCAACACGCGCCGGTGTTTGAAACTGCAACGGGCGTACATATTTCCATCGCATTTTGTGCGGCGCTACGCGCTTTATGTCGCACCCTTAGGCCAAACTAGCTGCAACGTGGCGGTTGTTCCTGGCTGCATGTTCTGCAGGCACGGCTCATTGCAGCGGCAAGTGAGCGTTGCGACCTGGATCACACATCGGCGGAGCGCCCTCGGGCGCTCGAGCAGGTTGAGTGGTTCACGCCGACACAGCAGCTGGAGAACGGATCGCAAGCGGGTTTTACCTCTGGAGGACGGCATGAATATTCGGATCAAGCAAGCGTTGATAGCCGCCGGCATGGCGACAGCGATGGCGCTGCCGATGTCGACTCAGGCTTCGGACGGAACACTCACTTTCACGGGCGCCGTGACGGCCAACAGCTGCACGCTCAAGGTCAACGGTGTCACCGGCGCGACGGCGACCGTGGCGCTCCCCACCGTAGACACGGCGGCGCTGTCCAATGTCGCGCCCAGAACGACGGCGGCCGGAACGTTCTTCAGCATCGACGTCAGTGCCTGCACGGCCGTGCAGGACATCGGCGGCACTGCAGCGCCCAGCACGGTGCAGATCTATTTCGAGGCCGGCCCGAATGTCGATGAGACGACAGGTGGTCTCATCAACACGGCGGTTGGCGGCAGCAATGTGGAGGTGAACCTCTACAACGCTTCCGGAGCGACCGTGGTCGGTACGCAGATCAAGCCGGGTACGCCCACGAATCAGCCCCCAACGCAGGTCGCCACGACGGATGCCACGCACTGGTTCTATGCCGGGTACTCGACGGCCGGCGGCGGCGGTGCCGCGGCTACCGCGGGTGCAGTGAGCACGTCGATCACGTACTCGCTGGTCTACCTGTAAGCGCGATCGGAGAGTGACGAGTACCGGAGCTCACACCTGAGCAACTGTGCGCAGCGGCCCCTGCGGCGGCTGCGCACAGTGTCCCCGACTGAAAAAAGATGACGATGCGGCAACGCCTGTCGATGTGTGCACTCCGTGCTGGCAAGATCGTCCCGCTGGCGTTGCTCGTTGCCACGCTCTTCACAGCCGCTCCTCGTGCGGCCGCGGGCGTCGTCGTCGACGGCACGCGGGTCGTGTACCCGGCGGCCAAACGCGAGGTGACGATCAATATCGACAACCCCGGGAGCGTTCCTTCGCTCGTGCAGGCGTGGCTCGATGCAGGAGACCCGCATGCAAGACCGGGAGACTCGAAGGTACCGTTCGTCCTGACGCCCCCGTTGTTCAGGCTCGATCCCACCAAAGTGCAGAGCCTGCGTCTGGTCTACACCCACGATCCGCTGCCTGCGGACCGTGAATCGCTCTTCTGGCTCAACGTTCTCGACATTCCCCCGCGTGCCGCGGCCAATTCCGATGCACCCAATCAGCTGGAGCTGGCCTTCAAACACCGTATGAAGGTGTTTTTCAGGCCGGCGGGTCTGTCGGGCTCGGCGCTCGATGCGCCCGGGCGAATGACATGGAAGCTGCTGTCCAGGGACGGGAAACTCGTCGGCATCCAGGCGAACAACCCAGGTCCTTACCATGTCTCGATGTCCAAGATCATCGTGACGCTGGCGGGCCAGCCCATCACCATTAACGCGGATATGGTGGACCCGTTCGCGAGCCGCAGCTTCGCTCTGCCCCAGCCGGCCGCCGCGCCCAGCGGGCCGGTCGCCCTGGAATACTGGTTCGTCAACGACTATGGCGGCAGCGTAAAAGCCACGGCTTCTGCGTCGGCGGCACCCTGATCCGGATGCTAGCCCTGTGGCGATCCGCGACGGGCGTGGAAGTCTTCCGGAACTGCTGACTTGCCTTATTCTGGCGGCTGCATGCGCGCCGGCCACCCTTTTTGCAGCAACTGCGCCGGCGGCGGCGACAGCAGCGGCGCCCGAGCAGACCGCCGCCACGGCGCCTGTGCAAATCGCGACTGCAGCACCCGCGCAGATCTCAGCCGCGGCACCCGTGCTGACGGCCGCTGCAACGCCGGTGCAGGCCGCCGCGGCGGCGCCTGTGGAGTTTGACTCGGCCTTTCTGCGTGGCGGTGCCCAGGTCGACGTTTCGCGCTTCTCACGAGGCAACCCCGTGCTGCCCGGGGACTACCTGGTCGACCTGCAGGTCAACGGCAAGTGGATAGGCCACGCCTCGGTTCGATTCGTTGCCCAGCCCAACAGCGATATCGCCCTGCCTTGCATCGAGCGCACGCTTCTCGCGCGCCTGGGCCTGGATTTCCAGAAGCTGTCGGAGTCGGCACGCGCCCAGGTGCAGAACGCACGCTCGGGAGGCTGCGTGGACCTGCCAGCGATGATCCCGGAAGCGACGGTGTCATTCGACCTCTCTCAGCTGCGGCTGGATATCACCGTGCCCCAGGCCGCCATGCTCCACAAGCCCCGTGGCTATGTCGGACCGGAGCTCTGGGACACCGGCGTGACGTCGGCCACCCTGGGCTACAACCTCAACGCCTATCGCTCTGCCAGCTCGGAGCTGACCACGACCGTGGGCCATCTGGACCTGGCACTGGGAATCAACTATGGAAGCTGGCACTTGCGCCAGCGATCTTCGCTCGAGG
This sequence comes from Steroidobacteraceae bacterium, assembly GCA_035552975.1. Taxonomy (GTDB): domain Bacteria; phylum Pseudomonadota; class Gammaproteobacteria; order Steroidobacterales; family Steroidobacteraceae; genus 13-2-20CM-66-19. Next base: position 4,360 of record DATNEN010000244.1, on the reverse strand, counting down.
TCACCTCTGACCAGCCCTCCAGCTACCAGAACATCGCGACCTTCCTGACTCACGATATTCCCGCGATCCGCAGCGACCTGACGGTGGGCGACAGCTTCACCGATGGGGCCGTGTTCGACAGCTTCGGATTCCGCGGAGTCTCCCTGGCCACCGACGATCAGATGCTGCCGGACTCGCAGCTCGAATACGCACCTGTGGTGCATGGGATTGCGCGCACCAACGCGCGCGTCCTCATCACCCAGAACGGCAACACCATCCTGGAGACCACCGTGTCGCCCGGTGCATTCGAGATCAACGATCTGTACGCCACCGGCTACGGCGGCGACCTGCACGTCACGATCTATGAGGCCGATGGCAGCCAGAGCACCTTCACCGTGCCGTACGCCTCCGTGGTACAGCTGCTGCGTCCCGGGGTCTGGCGCTACACTGCGGTGGCCGGCGAAGTGCAGCAGCCCTCTCTCGCCGGGACCGAGCGTTTCGCTCAAGCGACGCTGCAGCATGGCTTCAATAACTATCTCACCGGCTACGGCGGGGCGATCGGTGCAGAACACTACGTCGCCGGGCTGCTGGGGATCGCTGTCAACACCGCAATGGGCGCGGTTGCGCTCGATGTGACCGAGGCCAGGGCGGCGGCCCTCGCGGATACCCATTCGTCCAGCGGCCAGAGCCTGCGGTTGTCGTTCAGCAAGCTCGTTACCCGGACCCACACGAACATTGCGCTCTCCACGTACCGCTATTCCTCCAGCGGCTATTACTCGTTCAGCGACGCGCAGACGGCTCCACAGGCCGCAGGCACGGAACCCGGTCCCGACACTGTGGGTCGCGCGCGCAGTCAATGGCTGGTCAACATCAACCAGACCCTGCCCGGTCGCTGGGGCAACTTCTACGTGTCTGCCTCGGTACGCAACTACTGGCAGTCCGCGGGAACGACGGTGCAGTATCAGGGCGGCTACACCAATCACATCCGCTTCGGGCGCACGAGCCTCAGCTACAGCATCTCGGCTGCGCGCCAGAAAAATGTGATGACCGGCAAGCCCGACGACCAGTTGCAGCTGAACTTCTCACTCCCCCTCGGCCACTCCCCCCACTCGCCCATGCTGTCCGCCACCCTCAACCAGGACACGACTGCAGGGGTGCGCACTCACGGTGGACAGCAACTGATCAACGGCACGTGGGGGGAGAGCAACCAGCTCAGCTACAGCGCTTCCGCCAACCAGTCGGCGGGTGGCAACTCCTTCGCCGCCGACGGCCAGTATCGCAGCACTTACGCCGGCCTGTCCGCCAGCGTGAGTGCGGGAAGCGGCTATTCACAGCAATCGGTGGGCGCCACAGGCGGTGTGGTAGTCCATCCGGGCGGCGTCACCCTGGCAAACCAGATGACCGACACCATCGGTATCGTGGAGGCCATCGGCGCCCAGGGCGCCCGGGTAACCAACAACGTGGGGACTACGATCGACCGCTCGGGTTACGCCGTGTTGCCCTTCCTGATGCCCTATCGCCTCAACAGCATCAACATCGATCCCGATGAGGCCGTCTCGCCGGACGTCGAATTCAAGAGCACCAGCGAATCGGTCGCACCGCGGCTGAACTCTGTGGTGATGATCCGCTTCCAGACCGTGAGCGGGCAGGCCGTCCTGATCACCGCCCATCGGGACGATGGCTCGGTGGTCCCGTTCGGCGCCAGCGTTTACGATTCCCAGGGAGGCGAGGTGGGTCTGACGGGGCAGGACGGTGGGATTTACGTACGCGGCATTGCGCAGAACGGCATCTTGACTGCCCGCTGGGGCGATGCGCCCAATGAGCAGTGCGCGTTCAAGTATCAGCTACCCCCGAAGCGCAAGGGGGACAGCCCCCTGGTGCGGATCGATGCCGCGTGCAGGGCCGAGTTGGTGGCGCAAAGCGGGCATCGCGGCGGCGGCGAGAGCGAGGGTAAGCAGTAGCCATGGCGCAAACGAACCGTTGGCGGCGGTGGCTGCTCGCGCGGGGCTCGACCAGCCTCCTGTTGCTCCTGGCGGGCGCTGCGGCCGTGGCGCAGACCGTGAGCTTTTCGCCAGCTACGTTGTCATTTTCGCCTGCGGGACCTTACTCCGTCCCCCGGGACGCCGCCGTAGGTAGCGAGGTGGCTCACGCGCTTGCCGCGGCCACTGCCACCGGAGTCACCTGCGCATTGATCGAAACGGCGAGCGTCAATGGCACGGAGGTTTCCGCCGGAAGCGGCATCTATCAGACAAGCGTGAGCGGCATCGGAGTCAGCTTCTATGTCGTCAATGGCCCGACGCAGACACTGATCACCTCCACGAACGGCGGCTACACCTCGGGGACCATCGCCGCGCCCGGCAACGGCGCGCTACCGGGGATTCAGGCAAACCTGCTGGTCACCGGGCAAGTCGTCTCCGGCTTCTCGCTGTCCGCCCTGCCGAGTGTCACCGTGACATTCACTCCAACGGGCGGCTGCAGCTGGAGTACCGGAATCGTCAACACGCTCCCGACGAGCGCAAGCAATGGCGCTGTCGTACCAATCACCTGTACCGTCACGACTGCTGCCGTCAGTGTAAACCTGCCGGTCATATCGCTGAGCGCACTGAGTGCCGTGGGCAAGACCGGCGGCGACACGCGCTTCCCCATTGGCCTCAGTTGCGCCTCGGGCGCCAATGTCTACATCACTCTGAGCGACGTGACGACACCCGCGAACACAACTCCGCTGCTCACGCTGGCCTCGAGCTCGACCGCCCAAGGCGTCAAACTGAGAATTCTCAACAGCGCGGGGCCGGTCAGCTTCGGGCCCGATTCCGCGGAAGCGGGAACGACTCATCAATGGCTTCTGGGTCCGTCCGCTAGCGTCAACGGCGTACCGCTCACGGTGCAGTATTACCGTGATGACACGAACCCCGCGGGCACTGCCTCCGCCACACTGTCAGCGGGCAGCGTTCACGCGCAGGCTACGTTCACCATGAGTTACCAATAGCCGCGATACTCAAGGTCGCAGCTCCGCTGACAGATCGAAGCGCTCGAAGCGCGCGCCGAGCCAGCGAATACCCAGCCAGAATTCGACGCCGAGGAGTATGAACACGGCCGCTACGGCGAGGGCGGCCGCCACGAAAGCGCCGAGCAGCCATTGCGTGAGAGCAAATGCCAGTGCCGCACCGATCACCGCCGGTACCACCGCAATCGCGGTGACGAGCAACTGCCCTGCGATCAGGATGATCCGTTGGCCCATCACCTCGATACCCCGCTCGGTGCGATCTCGTGCCAACTGCGCCCAGGCCGGAAAGACCACGGCGGCCGCATTGGGCACCAGGCACTGGATCGCGATGAACGGCGGAGCAAGCACGGCGATACCCAGCGCGACTCCACCGCGATGCGCAGGCGTGAACCAGGCAAATCGCTCCCCCGGAAACAACAGGAAAGCCGCAAGCAGATAAATCCAGGCGGACACGGTGAGAATCGTCAGCGGCGTGAGCAATTCGCCCATCACGACTTGCCAACCGCGTAGCGGGTAGGTCTTGAGAATATCGGAGTTCGGCAGGTCTGCCCGCAGGTCCTGGCGCGCCGTCATCGGTCCGAACAGCAGGGTCGCGACGAGCAGGAAGCCGCAGGCCGCCATGGCCGCGAAGCGCGGACCCTCCAGCGAGGGCTGATGCACGAGCCATTCGGACCCGATCAGGACGACCGCCACCATTACGACGGCAACGCGCGCCCTGTAGAAAGCACTGGTCGACAACAGGTTCTTCCACAGGAACGCCACCTCCGGCCGTCCTCTGTGCGAGAGGTTGAACGGCGCACGCTGCGCCTTGCGCGCCGTGCTCTGCCCGCGCCAGTCGCCCTGCTGAACACGCCGGACTCGCGTAGCCCGTTTCTCTGCCCGCGCGATGGAAGCTTCTTCGAAAGACACCTCGGTGTACACGACCCAGAAGTAGTGCGCGGCGAGCACCCCCAGCGCCGGCCCAAGTGCAAGCAGGAACGCGCGCCCGCTCCCGGCGAAGTAAGGGGCCAGCAGGACTCTCGGGATCGCCAGCAACCAGGGTAACGGACCGAGGTGGAGCTGCGACACCCCGTAGCTCGTGAACGCGTGCAGTCCCTGGAGGTCGCCGGGTCCCGGCAATCTCAGCGTGCTCCAACCCCACGCAAGGAGTCCGCACGCCGCAACCAACACTGCAGCGGCCGTCAGCGCCCTTTGCCGAGCGGAGGTCACGCTGCGATTCAGAAGCTTCGAATACACGAACGCAGTGCCGGTGAAATGCAGATTCAGCACGGCCAGGATGAGCCACCATCCGATCGCATGGAACCAGGGATTGGCCCCGAAGGACCTGCCGCGACCGAGCATCACGGTAAGAATCAGCGCGCTGAACACGATGCCGAG
>DATNEN010000243.1:0-9104 GCA_035552975.1 Steroidobacteraceae bacterium | reverse complement strand
GGAGCCGCCCGCCCGGCATGGCCGTCACGATGCATCTGTGCCGCGGCAACCTCGAGGGCGCCTGGATGGCCGAAGGCGGTTATGAGCCCATCGCCGAGACCCTCTTCAACGCCATCGAGGTCGACGGCTACTTCCTGGAATACGATTCCGAGCGCGCCGGGAGCTTCGCGCCGCTGCGTTTCGTGCCCCCCGGCAAGCGCGTCGTGCTGGGGCTGGTGACGAGCAAATCCGGGCCCCTGGAGTCCAAGGACGAGCTCAAGCGCCGCATCGAGGCGGCGGCGAAAGTTTGTCCGCTGGAGCAGCTGGCGCTCAGCCCCCAGTGCGGATTCTCAAGCGGCGAGCGCGGCAATCCTCTCACGCTGGAAGAGCAGACCGCGAAGCTTGCCCGGATCGTCGAAGTGGCTCGCGAGGTCTGGGGAGAGGCCTGAAGGAAGACCGGCCGGTGCTTTCTTTAGGAGACGCCTGTCTCGGTCCGTGAGGGGGGGCCGGGCCTCCCCGGCCGAACCGCGAGCTCCACTGAGCCGGAGGCGGGGCGGCTGAGCAGGAACCCGTAGACGTTGAGGGCGGCGATCGCCGCCAGCCACAGCCAGAACCCGGCCAGGGGGCTGATCGCCGACCAGAATTGGGGCACGGGGTCGTGCAGCATCACGCGCAGCGGACTCAGATTGACGACGATGAGACTGGAGGCCGCCAAGGCGAGCGACAGGCCCGCCAGGGATCGCGTGAGAGTGATTCTTCGCCAGCGCGCGAACAGCAAGGCCAGGAAGTAGCAGGGGTTTGCCAGCCAGCCGATCGGGGTGATCTGCGGGGGCACGAGCATGCCGATCCATCCCAGCGCCAGATGGAAATAGCCCGGAACCATCTCCACCCGCCCCAGCGGTTCGTGCCAGAGGTGAGTGGAATGCACCGCCGGCTGGGAGCTCATGGTGTCGTACTCAACCGCCGGAAACAGCAGGCCCCCGAGGTAGAGCAGCAGGGAGGCCAGCAGCACTGCCTTTTGCGATTGGCTATTCGCGAGGCGCATTGAGATCCGGACATCACCACGGCGGGTCGCCGTGCGGTGTCCATTCTATACCTGTCCACGGGCTGGCCGCGCAAATCCGCCACGGGCGTGGCATGCGGGCCAGAGGCGGCGTCACGCGACTCGCGACCGGCAGAGCGATGCGCTATTGCTGCCAGCAGGTAGCGGTGGTGTCCGTGCCCGAACCGTCCGCTGACTTCTGAACTCCCTGTGAGTCAACCGAGAAGCTGGCGCAAGTGGAGTCCCTATCCTGTCCCTTGCCGGCAACGGGGCTGGCGATGGCCTTGAAATAGGCAGCCGCCGTGGCGCTCGGCGCCGTGAAAGTCGCTGAATCGATCTTGATCGTGTAGTACCCGCTTTGCGTCGTGGAGGGAAACGTGGAGTAACCGAGATCGGTGGCGGTCTGGGAGTACGTCGTGTTCGTCGCCAGATAGCGCTCTTCGCGGCCGGCGAGGTCCAGCAACGCCTGGCGCGCTTCCGTGCGTCGGGACTTGCGGACTGAGCTCAGATAGGACGGAACGGCGATGGTCGCGAGCACGGCGACGATCATCACCGTCACCATCAATTCGACCAGGGTGAAGCCCGCCGCGCGGCGGGCCTTGCTCGAGTGTTGGGTCAACATGGAGATCCTCATCGCAGCTGGATCCAGGTGAGGCGCTTGGCGGAGTTGGGAGCCGGACCCTTGACTGGAGTCCCGCCGCCGCCGCCGTCGGTCTTCTGGTATATGAGGAAGTCCGAGGTGCCGTTGGCGAACACCGACGGCGTGCCGGTCGCGTCGGTGTGGTGACCGATCTCGTTGGCGTCGTGATACTGGGTGAAGAAATTCTGGACCGGCAGGCCGCTGAGAATGTTGATGGCGTAAGTCCATCCCTCATCCAGATTCTGCGTGCAGGTGGTGGGCTGGTTATCCGCCGGTAGCGTGGAGTCCACGATCACCACTCCCGAGAGCAGCTCGGGGGCGAACACGATCTGCTCCTTGCCCTGCGAATTGGACTCCGGAAGCGCGATGGACCAGCCGTATTGAGTGTTTCCGCTGGTGCAGTCGGTGGTACCGATGAAGCAGATCTGCGGAGACGAATTGACGTCGTGATTTCCGGATGAGTTGATGGTCACGGGAATCGCCTGCAGGGTGGTGGAGCTCGCCGTGATGGTGCCGCCGCTGGACAGAACCGCGAACGTGGTACCGGAGAGCGAGTTGAACGCTGCGAGGTTCCAGTCCCACACGCCATAGATGCTCTGCTGCGTCTTCAAGTAGGTGGCGGGGTTGGTGCTCGTCATCGGGGTCTTCTGCCCCGTGCCGAAGGACACCATGACGCGATTGAGCCCGTCGGGCGAGGTGGCGCCCCCTCCAGCCACCGGAGGCGTCGTGATCGGCTGTCCGTTCGCCGTCTTGAACATGGGTGTCGCCCCTGCGGCCCACTGGGTCGGGTCGTTGCTCGTCAGGTCGAAGCGCCACAGGTTGCCGTTGATATCGCCGGCATAGACGTAGTCGATGATCCTGTCACCGTCCAGATCCGCGGTCGCGCTGGCGGCGATGCCGTCGCTGCCTTGCGAAGCCAGGCTGCCGCTGCCGGTGCTCAGGTAGTACCAGGTCTTCGCGCCCGTGGTCGCATTGATGCTCAGGATGTAGATCCCGGCATCCCCGGTGGAGCTGCCCACGCCGTTGCCGAACACCACGCCCCAGGTGCCGTTGTGGAGTCTGCGCATCTGCGGCACGTCGGTGACATTGCCGAGGTTGACGCCGCAATTGGCAGCGTTCGTGCGTCCGTTGCCGACGCAGCTGATGGCTCCCGGGGTCGCATCGTTACCCGCGATCCACTCGCCGATGACCAGCGAGCCGGCATTGGTTTCGGCGAAGTTGGCCGGGTCGGTGATGTCCAGTATGTAGACCGCCGCGCCGCCGGTGCCGAGCCCGCCGGCGAGCCAGGTATGCCAGGTGCCGCCGAAGAACACGTCGCCGAACCCGGGCGTGGCATCCACGAAGTAGTTATGGTTGTACTGCGGACTGGAGAAGTTCAGCGTGGCCGTGGTGTTGTTGATCGTATTCACCACGGCTCCCGGCATGTAGGCGAGAACTTCCGCGCCGTCGTTGGTGCCGCTACCGTCGGAGCTTTCGGTGCGAAAGCCATGCAGCATGCCGTCGTTGGAGCCCACGTAGACGACGTTCTCGCGATTCTGATGGTTCTGCTGGAACGTCAGGAAGCTCGTCGTCGCGCTGTTCTCCGGCACCGGGCCGGAGGCATAGAGCCGATCCTTGAAATTCGCGATGTACCCGCTTCCGGGCGGCCCCACCCAGGTCGGGCTCGAGTCGATGATGTCGCCCAGCACGTCATCGCGCGTGCGGAACGTTCCGGACCCCAGGCTGTTGATCTCCTGTGTGCGCACGCCACGCAGGTAGTTCAGCCGGTCGGAGGTCCCCAGCGCGGTGACTTGCGCCGCGGACAGGCTGTTCCATTCGAACGGCACTCCCGCCGAGCCGTTCCAGGTGAGGATCTGCCGGCCGCTCGAGCCGGAGGCCGTCGGCGATTCGGGGGACACCAGCCCGCTGGTGTGAGTCGTCGAGCACTGCGAGCCGGTGGGTATGCCCGTCAGGTTGCAGGAGGCATCCCAGTTGGCGACGGTGGCGATCGACACATTGTTGCTGCTGTCGACGCTGATGCCATAGGCGGCAAGGCGGCCGGTCGAGTCCACCGGGTTGAAGGACGCGAAGAACGCCTGCGTACCGGTCTCGATGCGGGAGGACTGCTGCTGGTTGATGCCGACCGAGCTCGCCGATTCCACATCCGGGGCGGCCTTGAAACACATGATCTCGTGGATGTTGGTGCTGCCGCCGGTGGAGCCGGCGAAGGCAAAGCGGAAGCTGCTCGGAATCGGTCCGTTCGACTTCGTGATGTCCAGGTTGTTGATCACGTTCGTGTAGGCGCCCCCGCCCTGGCTGTAGGAGAGGCTCAGGAGACCGTTCTGCGTGATCTTCAGGTTGTAGAAGATCGGCGTCGCGGCCGCGCGCGTGGTGACGCCCTCCGCCGCGAGGGGCGGGCTGCTCGGCAACGAGGAGAAGGCAGCCGGCAGCGCGCCGTAGTCGAGGATCCCGGCGGTGTTTTTCGCGTTCGGGGTCGTCGGGTCGCTCGGCAGCGTGGCCGTCCCCGCATCCGTCGGGCTGGTCGCGTTGCTGTAGTTCCAAAGGTGTCCGCTGCTGCAGGTCTTCTGCGTGGCGACCTGCGACAGCGGAATCCCGGTGACGGCCGAGGCGGTCGTCGGCGCCGTCGTCGCGGGCGTGACCGGCTGGGGAGTGACCGGAATGGAAGCACTCTGCAACGCCGCGTTGTAAGTCGGGTTGTTCGCGATGGACGCCGTCGCAGTGGCCGAAACGAGGTTGGTGCTCGAGAGTGAGTATCCCGAGGAGCACGTGGCCTTGCCGCTGCTCACGGATACCGTGCCCGAACCTCCCGAGCTGTTGGTGCACGCGAAGCACGACATTGGCGGAGTGATCTTCGAGCCCGTCTTGTAGGTGTAGCCGGTGGGACAGACGGTGCTGCAGTACCCTGCCCCGCCCAGGATGGTGAGCGTGCCGGTGGCGCATGAATTGCACTGATTCGTCGTCGAGTTGTACGTGCCCGTCGAGCAGGTTCCCGCCGGGCTGCAGCTGCCGCCGTTGCTGGAGCTGTAGGTACCGGTTGAGCACACGGCGCATTGGATCGAGCCTGATAGATAGGTACCCGCCGCACATGAGCCGCACATGTTGGTGCTGCTGATGTAGTTGGCTGGAATGGTGCACGTGCCCGGCGGGCTGCACGTGGCCGGAGTACCCGGCACGTAGGTGCCACCGTTCGAGCAGGTGCCGTATCCGTCGCAAGTGTTGGTCGTCACGTTGTACGTGCCGCCGACCGGACACGAGTTGCAGCTGCCGCTGCCGCCAGAGCCCCCCGACGGGTAGAACGTGGTGCCCGAAGGACACGAATCACAGGTGTTGGCGGCGGTATTGTAGGAGTAACCCGACGGACACACCGGTCCGCAGGAATTGGTGGCTGAGCTGTACACACCACCATTGGTGCAGGTGGTCGCCAGGGAGGCCGGATAGTACGGGCTGGAGCCGCTGTTCGGATTCACCCCGTACGCCGTGGTGAGCGCCTGAAAGGCGACGCTGCCCGCGCCGCGCAGGCCGATGCGGCCGGGCCGGTAATAGCCGCCGCTGGCAGTGTTGTCTCCGGCGTTGTAGGCCGAGCCGTTGGAATTCTTGATGTAGTCCGTCTCACCATTGGTGAGCGCGGTGCCATTGAGGAAGTTGCCGTACTCGTCGATGCCCAGGCCCAGGTACGCGCCGACCAGGCCATCATAGGGCGGGTTCGAGTTGGAGCAGGTATAGGCGAGACTGCCGCCCCATGCGCCGATGCCCGGAAACGTGCTGTTGCCGTAGATGGGATTCGATGCGCAACCGGCGGGCACCGTCCCGCCCGTGATGGGCATGCAGCCATCGAGCAGATAGAAGCTGATGCCGTCGGCGCCGTCCTTGGCGTACCCTCCGGAGTCGCCGCCGTAGGTCACCGTCTTGAAAGTGACCTGCAGGCCCTGTCCGGTCGGATACGGACTTGCCGCCACGATGGCGCCGTTCTGGTGGTAGCCACCGGGCTTGCCGTTGGTGAAACGCAGAGCGCCCTGGCCGGACGCATCGGGCGTGGCGGGAGCGGAGGTCGCTCCGAGGTAGCCGTTCTGGCCCCCGACCAGGGTTTCGTTGTAGTACGAGCTGCGGATGCTCGTGCATCCCGGCAGATAGTAGGTCGCAGCGCCGTTGACGGTGCCGACCTGCTGGCCCGGGTTCGATCCGCCAGATCCGCTACCGGCGGTGAGGCACGCGCCGTTGAAGTAGAACCACGAATTGGTGGTACTTCCGGAGGTGAAATCCTCACTGAGATTGTTGGTGGAGGACTGCGCACGCAGCACCGCTGGCGCCAGGAGCACCAGCAGCGCGGCGAACGCCGCCCTACAGCTCAACAGGTGGGGCTTTCCGGGTTGCCTGTGTAACATGGGGCTGTCACCTTGACTTCGAACGTGCTTTCTACGACCGCGACCGTATTGGCGTCCGCGCCGTAGCCCTTGGCATCGATCTGATAGACGTTGCTTCCGGTCCCGTCGGTGGAGGTGCCCAGGTAAGTGATGTAGAAGCCGGGAGCCTGAAAGTAAGTACCTGCGGTGTTCGCCTGCACGGTCATGCTCGGTGGCGTGTAGGTGGTCCAGTACGGCCACGTGTTGACGTTGGCGACCGAAGTGCCCGCGGTCAGAACCGACGTGAGCGGATTGGTGCACACCTGCGACTCGTTGTTGTTCGCATTGAGCATCGCGCTGCACCCGGAGCCGCCAAGCGCGCCCTGGTTTGCCTGGGCCAGCCACCATTCCGCGTATTGCTGCGCGGCCTCCGCCGCCATCAGCGCCCGTTGCTTCTCACGGACGTTGCCGGCGATTCGTCCCTCGAGGCCGAAGCTGCGGAACATGCTTACGGCGAGGATGGTGACCACCAGCAGCAGCAACAGGCTGGTGATCAGGGCCATTCCCCGGTGTCGGGCGCCGCTTGCGGCAAGGACGGATCTCATGAGTTCGCCCCCGTCCGGTTCATGACGGCAATCACGCGTTCGAATTTGATCGTCTTGGCGGCAGCGGTCGCCGAGGGCGGCACGAGTGGATTGTTGAACCACAGGACGACACGCACGGCGCTGACATACATCCAGTCGTTCTTGCCGCTCGGGTTGCTCGGCTGCATCTCACTGCCCAGCAGGTAGGTATCGACGTTGTTGTCGTTGGCGTCGGTGGGCGCGCTCCGCTGCACGCCGTAGTAGATCTGCATGCTCTGCACACCGTAGACCAGCGGCACGTCCGTCGAGGTATTCGTGCCGGCATCGAACAGCGTGCATGTCAGCGTCCGATTGCCGGCGGCGTCCGGGGCGCTGAGCCAGAAGGTGTTGGTGTAAACGTCGGGGTCGATCCCGGATCCCAGGGGATTCGAGTTACCCAGGCAGTTCACGATGTTATCCCCGGGCTGCGTCGCAAAGCGGACCGAGATGGTGTCCAGGTTTGCCCCGGGGGAGGTGCCGTACAGCGCCTGCCCGACGTTTACCCACGATCCACCTGTCGTGAAAACAGCTGCGCTGTTCACCGCGGGGTTTGGATAATAGCCCGCGGACTGGATGACATCCGTCATGATCGACATCGCCATGCGCTCGGAGTCCTGCAGCTGCGATAGCTGCGTCTGGTTCGTGTACGCATGGCGGGTGCTCTGCACCATGGTGAACAGCCCGGCCAGCAGGAACAGCGCGATCAGGATGGTGACCGTCATCTCGACGAGGGTCAGTCCGTGTTGCCGCCTGCGCGGCCGGCAGGGGGATCGTTGGATTTTCATGGTTGCACGTAGAGCGTGTAACTGTTGTTCTCGAAACCGGGGGCGGCACCGCCGCCGGCGATCGTGGCGGCGGCGGTGGCCGCGGCTGCCTGCTGCTGCGCGCTCAGGCTCACCGAGTTCTCCACCCACACGATCGTGATGGCACACTGCAACGGCGTGTTGACGTTGGGGCAGCTGATCTTCGCGATGGGACTGGGCAGCAGCGCGCTCAGCGAGGCCACCCAGTTCTGGGTGTCGTACGCGGCCAGCTCATTGATCGAGCACGGCACATCGCCCGCGCTCGTGCAGTCCGCGCCCGCCTGCGTCAGCGCGCCGGTGGAATCCGTCTTGATGCAGGATGCGGCGGCGGCGACTGTCGCGCAGGCGCTGCTGCCTTGAATCGTCACGCTGGCCGCATTGGCCAGCCAGAAGTCGCGGTTCGTGTGCATGGTAGCGGCAAGCCCTGCCGCCTCGAGAGCCGCGAGCGAGCGCATGCGCGCGTTGGCGCTGCTCGAGAGGGCCAGGCCCTCCATCCCGACGATGCCGAGCAACCCTACGGAAATGACGATGAGCGACACCATCACTTCCACCAGGGTGAAACCGCGTTGTGCCCGCGGCAGCTTCATTGGTATGCGGTTCATGGCGGTCAGTTGCAGTTTGTCGGGTCGCTGGTGTGCGTCGCCGTCGTTGCCAGGCCGGAGATCTGCAGGGTCAGACAGCGTGTGTAGTTCGGGTTGGATGTCGAGTCGTGCAGCGTGTAGGCCGTGGGACCTCCGAGAGCCGACGCGAAGCCTTCACGGTTGAATGCGACCGCGGTGACGGTGCCGTTCCAGCCCAGGGTGTCCGTTGAGCCGTGCGCCGAGAAAGCCTGTCCTACCCGCAGAACCTCGCCCGCGTCGAGGGTGCCGTTACCGTCCAGGTCCGTCCACACCAGCCAGCCGCCGGTCCAGCTATCCGCCGTCGTCGCGCAGCTCGTATAGTTGGTGTCCGCCGCCGGACACACGTTGACGGTCTGACCCTCCCTGATCGCCTCGGCGCGCGCGAACTGCAGGTCGCCGAGCAGTGCGTTGATCTCCGTGGAGACGCGGTCGGACTTCGTGATGTACTTGTAGGAAGGCACGCCGATACCCGTCAGTATCGCAACGATGGTCAAAGTGACCATCAGCTCTGTGAGCGTGAAGCCCGCCTCGCGTGTCATTGCCGCTGTGCCTCCCAACCCGTGGAGGTCGTCGCGCCCTGGCGACGTGTGCTCCTCATCGGGCGAGGGCACTGTACCCAAGGCGGCGGCGCGAAAAGTGGGGACTGGATCACCGACGCGGGACTATCCGACGAACGGCTCCGCCAGGGTCGCAGGCGGTCGTCGCGGAGTCGCGCGCGAGGCCTTATGTCCCGGGTTGCGGGGCCTGCCGATGGCTATGTCAAATGGCAGGGACCCAAAAGGACCGCCGGCCCGAGGCTCGTGCAGCTTCAGGGCCGGCGGTGTTCGCGAGATCGAGGTCGCGGATCGACCAGGCTCCCGGGCGCTAATTCATCGGCGTGTCGCCTGTGTAATAAGTGACCACGTAGGCTTTCAGCGTACCGTCAGGCTGCGGCACCGCGTACACCTTGACGGTAGCCCCGGTGGTCAGGCCGTTGGTCAACGCGGTCAGACCGGCGGACGCCGTGATGTCGATGGGGCTGACCGTGACGATGCCATTGGTGCGATCCACCTGATAG
>DATNEN010000242.1:0-2684 GCA_035552975.1 Steroidobacteraceae bacterium | reverse complement strand
TGGGTCGCGAGCTTGTCGATGAGATCGGCGTGCGCACGCGGATCGATCTCGCGCTCGAGCAGCTTCGAGGCCGCCTTCACTGCGATCTGAGCCACTTCACGGCGCAGACTCTCGCGGGCGTGAGTCGCGTCCAGCTCGATCTGCTGATGAGCTGCAGCCACGAGGCGCTGACTCTCCGCCGTCGCCGTGCCCTTCGCCTGCTCGATGAGGTCGTTGGCGCGGTGCTGAGCCTGGTCGATGATCTGCGTGGCGCGCTCACGTGCTTCACGGATGATCGAGTCGGACTTGTCACGGGCTTCCGTCAAAGCTTTCTCGCCTTCCTGGCCCGCGGCAAGCCCCTGCGCGATCTTGCGCGAGCGCTCCTCCATCGGACCGAGGATCATCGGCCACACGAATTTCATCGTTGCCCAGATGAGGATCGCGAAGACCACCATCTGAATGACGAGCGTCAGGTTGATGTTCACTCTCGTCTCCTACCTAGGGCATCTGAATCCCGAACCTGCAGCGCGGCCGCTGCGAGCTCGTTTTCAGTGCCCCACCGCGGCCTGGGCCGCCTGCAATGCGGCAACGAACGGATTCGCGAACGTGAAGAACAGGGCGAAGCCGATGCCGATGAACGTGACCGCGTCCAGCAGAGCGACGAAAATGAAGGCACGACCGAGCAGGGCCGGTGCGAGCTCGGGCTGGCGCGCCATTCCCTCCAGGAAGCGGCCGCCGAGCAGGCCGAAGCCGATGGCCGTGCCGAACGCTCCCATGCCGAAAATGATGCCGACGGCCATCACCGTCATCGCTTCGATGTGCGCAATGTTTTCCATCAAACTCTCCTAGGTACAAAACCGTTGGCGGACACTGGGTCCGCCGTTAGTGGTGCTCGGATGCCTGCGCCAGGTACACGACCGTCAGGATCATGAAAATGAAGGCCTGCAGGAACCCGATGAACAAGTCGAACGCCGACCAGACGACGCCCAGGACCAGGGATCCGATCGTTCCGACCCAGCCGCCGACGCTCGCCAGACCCGCGAACCCGTGGGTGAGGGTCATCAGCGCGATGAGGATGAAGACCATCTCACCGGCGAAGATGTTGCCGTACAGTCGCAGCGCCAGCGACACGGGGCGGGCGATGAATCCGGCGAGCTCCACGACGAGGTTGAAAAGAGAGATCGGAATCTGCGCGATGGGATTGCGCACGCGCAGCGGATGCAGGACGAACTCGCTCAGGAAGCCGAGCAGGCCCTTCATCTTGATGCTGTAGAAGATGATCAGCAGGAACACCGTGAGCGACAGCCCGAACACCACGTTCAGATCGGTGCTCGGCACGATGCGCAGATGGCCGACGCCGACGGCGCCGGCGAGCCCCGGCAGCAGATCCAGAGGCAACACGTCGAACGCGTTGAAGAGGAACACCCAGCAGAAGATGGTGAGCGCGAGCGGCGCGATCAGCGTGCTCCTGGTGTGGAAGATCCCCTGCACCTGCTCGTCGATGGCCTCGACGACGAACTCCACGAAATTGCGAAACTTGCTGGGGGCGCCGGTGCCCGCGTGCCGCGCCGCTGCATAGAAGGTTCCGAAGAAGGCCACGGCGAGCAGCACCGAGAAGAACACGCTGTCGAGATTGACGGTGCCGAAATCAAACAGGCCCTGCGGGGCCTTGTTCGTCAGGAACGTCAGGTGGTGAAGGATGTACTCGTTCGGATTCGGAGTTTCTTCAGCCAGGTATCGCAGCAACATATCCACTATCGCATCTCACGTCCGGATATCGCGTTCGCGCGTCCACGCCACTGACCCGCGAATGCCACCCAGTACACAAAGAAGGTCGCCACGTACGCGCTGAACATGGGGACGGGAGAGACCTTCATCAACGTCAGTACAACCACGAAAAGCCCCACAATCACGAGAAACTTCGCAGCTTCGCCGACCAGCAGGGCCATCAGCATCTGCAGGGCGTTCAGCCCGGTGCGGCGCCGAAACGCAACCAGCGCCATCGCCAGACTACCCGCGGTGCTGATGCCTCCGCCGAGCAGCGCTGACAGCGCCGCCTGCTCACCGGCGATGCTCCACGCGAGCACCCCGGCGACCACAGTGACGGCTGCTTGGCCCAGCACGAAGCTGAACGCCAGCCGCCGCACATAGGGCTGTGTCGTCCCGGTCACCTTGTATCCCGCGGGGGAAGCCCCGGCCCGCCCGTCATCGTCACGGCCGCGTGAGGCTCCCAACTCGAGGTCGCGCCCCAGGCGGAGCCCGGCCAAAAAAGCCGGCGAATTATAGAGAGCGAACCCCGTCGAGTCCACAGCGCGCGCAGTCAAAAAACACGTGTTGTTTGCGGGACTTGGGCGCGCGCGGGCGGCTGCAGGGCATACCCGGCACGCGCGTGCGTGCGGTTAGCGGATCAAAGCCGATTAGTACGACAAATCCCCGATAACGCCCGGTAGGGGTGCCCCGCATGCGGGGCACGGGGGAGGCCGCGAGGCCGAACCCTGGTCCGACTGGGAGCGCGCAGCGCGCGCGATTCAGGCGGCCCGGAGGGCGAGGCGCGTGAGTGCCGAGTAAATGGGTGTCCCGGAAGATGAACACCGTGTCTCCCGGAAGTGCCGTCAGCGGATGTGAGCGAGGATGCCGTCCAGCTCATCGAGGCTGTTATAGCTCACCACCAGACGACCCTTGCCTCCCGAGGAGTGCTTGATGGC
>DATNEN010000241.1:0-17428 GCA_035552975.1 Steroidobacteraceae bacterium | reverse complement strand
GAGATCAGCGGTAGTCACTACCGCTGCAGCGTCCGCTTCCTGCACTGGCAAGGGCTGGCAACGCGCCCCACGCAGTCGGAGGCCGATGTGCCCTTCATGCTGAGCAGCTGCTCCTAGCTCCCGGCGAGCGAGGCGCCGATGTGCGCAACCCGAGTCAAATGCCCAACCTGCCGTCGCGAGATCGACTGGTCGGACTCTCCATTCAGGCCGTTCTGCAGTGAGCGCTGCCGTTTGATCGACCTCGGCGCCTGGCTAACCGAGCAGCGCGCGATTGCCGGTGAGTCAGTCTCAAAGGAGACGGAGACGCCGCACGATGGGCCGGACTCCAGCACGAAGGGAGAGCGCTGACTGACCATCGGCGCGAGAACGCCGGCCCGCGTCGATCGCGGCAATCGTTCGGGTCAGTCGATCTCGGGCTAATTTGCTCGAATGATGGCCTCGACATGCAGCGACTTCAGATCGAACACCACCAGCACCGGGCGGTCGTGCCCGATCATGAACAGCGTATCGGGCTGATCGACGGCCAGGCCTCGCTGCGCCATCCGCTCCTTGAGGAGCCGTTTCTCCGCTGGGGTGAAGATGAACTGGTTGTCGACCTTCTGCAGGTCGGCGCGCAGCGCGCTGCCTCCCTGTGAAAGGGACTTGAAGTAACGCGGCATCTGTGTGATGTCGACCCGGCTGTCCGCCGGCATCGCAGCCCCGCGGGGGAGCGCCGCATAAACCAAGCGCGGCAGGCTGTACCAGTGCGGTGCGAAATCCGGATTCTGCTGCCGAGCCAGCTCGGCCTCACTCGCGGGCACCTGCGAAGCCGCGACCGTTTCCAGTTCCCTCTGCGAATAGGCGTAATACAGCGGGCGCCCGCCCCACAGCGTGACGATGCCGTAGGCCAGGGCCACCACCTGCAGCGTCACGATCACTCCAACATCCCTGGCGAGAACGCGCCGCGGCTTGCTTGGGTTGGCGATCAGGAGCGTGAACAGAGGCCCCATGGTGACATCGACGCCGACCAGGATGCTCATCACATGCAGGAAGTTTGTGACATACCAGCCGGGCCAGCGATACCAGCCGAGATACAGAATGCCCAGCAGAACCGCAAGTGCGCACGCACTGGCACCGATGTGTATGGCGAACGCCTTGAGACGGAAGCGCATAGGGGCTCGTATTGTTCCAAACTCGCTTGCCCCGTGTTAAGTGATCCGGCGCATTCATGCATCACTTTGCGACACAAATCACACGGGCTTGCGGCCCTGCGCCGGGCACGTCGCGTCTGCTAACCGCCTGCCGGAACCGACATCCCCAGGGCATTCGCCGCGAACGCCCACTGGTCGGCGTAGTCCTCGATCTGCATCCACAGCGGCTTTCCCGCGCCGTGCCCGGCCCGCGTCTCGACCCTTATCAGGATCGGGTTGGGGCAGCCCTGCCCCGCCTGGAGAGCCGCGGCGAACTTGTAGCTGTGCCACGGAGCGACACGGTCGTCGTGATCCGCGGTGGTCACCAGAGTGGGCGGATAACAGACCCCCTGCTTCACGTTGTGATAAGGGGAGTAGGCGTAGAGCGCCTTGAACTGCTGCGGGTTCTCGCTCAACCCATAGTCGGACGACCATTGGCGCGCGTTCGCGCTCGCGTTCTGGTACCGCAGCATGTCCAGCACGCCCACGGCCGGAAGCGCGACTCCGAACAGATCCGGCCGCTGAGTCATGACGGCCCCTACCAGGAGCCCGCCGTTGCTGCGCCCATAGATTCCCAGGCGGGCGGATCGCGTATAGCGTTCCCGAATCAGGAATTCCGCCGCCGCGATGAAGTCATCGAACACGTTCTGCTTGTTGGCCAGCGTCCCTGCCAGATGCCATTGCTCGCCGTATTCACCGCCCCCACGAAGATTGGCCACGGCGTAGGCGCCCCCCAGCTCCAACCACGCCAGCACCGGAGGACTGAATTGCGGCGTCAGGGAGATATCGAAGCCGCCGTAGCCGTACAGCAGCAGAGGCTGATTCCCGTCGCGCGCCATGTCGCGACGGTGCGTGATCCACATCGGCACGCGCGTCCCGTCCTTGCTGGGGAAGAAGACCTGTTCGGTCACGTAGCTTTCCGAATTCGAAGCCACACGCGGTTGGCGCCACAGGCTCGACGTGTTGGTACGGGTATCGTACCGGTAGATTCGGGATGGTGTCAGATAGTCCGTGTAGGAGAAGAACGTCTCCCGCTGCCTGCCCTCGCCGTGGAAGCCGTCGACACTGCCCGAGCCAGGCAGGGGCACTTCGCCAATCTCCCGCCCGTTGCGCTCGAACACACGCACGAGGCTGTGGGCATCGCGCACATACCGGGCGATCACCCGCCCGCCGACGTAGTGCGCGTCCTCCAGTGCGGCATCGCCCTCGGGCACGATGATCGATGGGGTGCGTAGCGAGGCCGGGTGGCTCACGTTGATCGCGATGACCTCACGATTCGGCGCATCGCGGGTAGTAAGGAAAAACAGCTCATCGCCGCGGGAGCCGATGAACGTATAGAGCGCATCCCACGCGGCAAACAGTGGCCTTGCGGCGGCCTCAGGCCGATGCAGATCCAGCAGATACACACCGTTGTGCTCATACCCATCGAACAGCGTGACGACCAGAAACCGCCCGTCTTCGGTCACCGTCGCCGAGGGCACGCGTGTCGGATGGTCGGTGACCGCATAGATCAGGCGGTCGCGCTGCTGCGGCTCCCCGAGGCGGTGAAAATAGATCGCTGGCCTCCCCTCGTCATTGCCCTTGCCGTTTGGCAATGACGGGTAGCGGCTGTAATACACGCCGGACGCGTCGCGCGCCCACGAGACGCCCCAGAATTTCGTGAACCGCAAGGTATCCGGCAGATCTGCGCCGTCCTGCACGCGACGGAATCTCCACGTCTCCCAGTCAGTGCCGCCATCCGACAGCGCATACGCGAGGAGGTCGCCGTTCGGACTCGGCGTGAGACCCGCCAAAGCCACGGTTGCGTCCTCGCGCAGTGTGTTGGGATCGAAGAGCACCCGCCCGGGTGAATCGAGCTCATCGGACACGAACAGCACGCTCTGATTCTGGGTGCCGTCGTTGTGGAGAAAGAAGTAGTGCCTGCCCTCCTTCACCGGAACCGCGAAGCGCTCGTAGTTCCACAGCTCGGTGAGGCGCTGCTTGACCCAAGCGCGCTGCGGCAGAGCCTCCAGGCGGGGTTGTGACAGCCGGTTCTGTTCCTCGACCCACTGGCGCGTCACGCCGGAATCGAGGTTCTCCAGCCAGCGATACGGATCGCTCACCTCGGTACCGGAGTAGCGATCGGAGACCTGTACGCGTGCCGCGACGGGATAGACAGGCGCAGGGGACTGCGTGGGTGCAGCGACGGTCTTGGCCGGCGAGCCCGGCGGAGCATTGCTTTTCATGGTGTGCGGGAGCGGCGTGCAGGCGACGAGCAGACTGGCCACGGCGATCAGCTGCGTCGCAGGGGAACGGAGTTTTTTCACCGCGGCAAGTGTATCAAAGCTCAGGCGCTTTTCTGGTAGCGGCGCTGAAGCACAATCGCGATCAGCTCAGGAGGAATGGCGCGCGTCAGCGACAGCAGAGCCAGGTAGGTCGCCCCTCCGAGGAACAGCGCCAATGGCCAATCGAGCCTGTTGCATGCACGGATGACGGCGAGTGCGATCAGTCCCGCGCCTATGGCTTTCAAGAGATTGACCGGCGAGGGCAATGCCATGCCCGCGCGTCGCAATCCTCGAAGCATGCCCAGCAGCGAGCAGCCCTCCGCAATGACCGTACCTGCCGCTGCGCCCAGCAGCGAGAACCGCGGGATGAGCGTGAAGTAAGCGAGAAAGCCCAGCACGCACGCTGCAGCATCCGCCTCGAGAACCAACCGCGGGCGCTCGTAAGCCACCAGTGCGAAGCGCAGGACGTGGGAGAGCGCCGATAGCCCGATCGCGAACGAGATGACGACGAGCGCGGGAGCGCCGGCGGCAAAATCGGGCCCGGCAATCAAACTCAACACCTGCGGCGCGAAGGGGCTCAGGGCCACCACGGCACCGACCCCATAGATAGCCGCAGTGTCGAGCGTGTGCCCGAGCACGCGCGTAAAACTCGGGCGATCGTTGGCGAAGGCCGACGTCAGCGAGGGCATCATCAAGCCGCCGAACATGAAAGCCAGTGAGGTCGCCAGCTCGAATATCTTGGTCGCGACTCCATACAGCCCGACGGCAGAGGCCGGCTGAAACAGCGACAGGATCAAAGAGTCCCCGCGCAGGATCGCCATCGTGAGGATCTGGGAGCCGGCGATGGGCAGGCCCAGCAGCAGAAACGGTCGCCACTGGCCGACGTCCCAATGCAGACGGAACGGCACGAGGCGGCGGGCCAGTCGCCAGGAGACGGCCAGCGCGACCAGGCTCCCGCACAAAGTCGCACCGAGCATCGCGAGCGTGCCGCGGTGCGCCACCGCGAGACTCCAGACACACGCTAAGGTTACCAAGGCGCCCCCGCCTTCCGCGATGGCGTTGCGCCCTTGTTTCAACACACTCTGAAACACTGCGACCAGCAGCTCGCTCGCCTGCAGGCAGGTGTACACGGCTGCGCCAATCAGCACGCCCCACTTTACAATCCGGTCATAAGGGAATGCCCACACAATGGCGCACGCAAGCAACAGAACGCCGATCGAGCTGGCGAGCCGCAACGGGATAGCGGTGCCGGCGACGCGTGCCGCATCCGTGCCAGGACGCGACATCTCTCGCAGTGTCACCATGTAAATGCCGCAATCCGCCAGCACGCTCGCGAATGCGGCATAGGTCAGCACGGTGCGGTAGTACCCGAAATCCTGGGGGCCGAGGTGGCGCGTCAGCACCATGATGGTCGCCAGACCGGCCACGGCCGCCACCGCCTTGCCGGAGATGACTGCGGCGAGATTGGACAATAAAACCCGCAACCGGCTCACGGACCGCCCACGTGCCCGGGCACGGAACTTGCGGTCTCACCGCCCATGGCAGTCCGTTCGCGGCACTGAATTCGAAGAATCATCGTTCCAAGGCTGTGTTCCCGCGGCGTCTGGGTCTGACATTACCGGAAAAGCGCGCACATGAAAGTCGGGATTCTCGCAGGTGGATTGGGCTCGCGTCTCTCGGAGGAGACAGTGGTGAAGCCCAAACCGATGGTGGAGATCGGCGGCCGGCCGATCCTCTGGCACATCATGATGCACTACTCGACCTACGGCTTTAAGGAGTTCGCCGTCGCCCTGGGCTACAAGGGCGAATACATCAAGCGCTACATGGCGGACTACTGCTCGCTCGCGCCGGATCTGCGCATCTCGCTGGCGACCGGAACGGTCAAACCGCATGGGAACGGGCGCCGCAACGGCGCGCCCGCGGGCCAGCCCAGCGAGGACTGGGTCGTGGATCTGATCGACACCGGACAGCCGACGAATACCGGTGGACGCATCAAGCGTCTGCGGCCCTATCTGGGCGACTCGACATTCATGCTGACCTGGGGCGACGGCGTCTCGAACATCAACCTGCGCGAGCTGCTCGCCTTCCATCACAACCATGGACGCCTCGCGACGGTCACCGCCGTGCGCCCTCCGGCGCGCTTCGGGCGACTGGAGCTCGATGGCAGCCGCGTGGCGCGCTTCGATGAGAAGCCGTTGGCCGGAGAGGCCTGGATCAACGGCGCGTTCTTCGTACTCGAGCCGGGAATCTTCGACTACATCGAAGGCGATGCGACGCAGTTCGAGCGCGAGCCGCTGGAGAAGCTGGCGCGCGATGGCCAGTTGATGGCCTATCAACACAACGGCTTCTGGCAATGCATGGACACCGTGCGCGACAAAGTGCGGCTGGAAACGCTCTGGGAGAGCGGCGACGCCCCGTGGAAAATCTGGAGATGACATGCGAATTCTGCTGACCGGTCACGACGGCTACATCGGCCATGTCCTCGCGCCGATGCTGCTGGAGCGCGGCCATGAAGTTACGGGTCTGGACAGCTTTTTGTACGACGGGTGTGGCTTCTCCGACGGGCAGCCGCTCACGATCCCGGTCCTTCGCAAGGACATCCGCAACGTGCAGCTCGAGGAGTTGCGCGGCTTCGATGCCGTGGCGCATCTGGCCGGGATTTCCAACGACCCCCTGGGGGACCTGGCGCCCGCGGCCACGTACTCCATCAACCACGAGGCCTCCGTCCGCCTGGCGAGGCTCGCCAAGCAAGCCGGCGTGTCGCGGTTCGTATTCTCTTCTTCGTGCAGCAACTATGGCGCCGCCGGCAACGACTTCCTCACCGAGGAGGCCTCCTTCAATCCCGTGACGCCGTACGCGGAAAGCAAGGTATGGGTCGAACGCGATGTGGCCCCTTTGGCGGATGCGAGCTTCTCGCCGACGTTTCTACGCAGCTCGACCGCCTACGGAGCCTCGACGCGGCTACGCGGCGATCTGGTCGTCAACAATCTCGTCGGCTACGCGCTGACCACCGGGCAGGTGCTGATCAAGAGCGACGGCATGCCGTGGCGGCCGCTGGTGCACATCGAGGATATCTCGCGCGCGTTCGTGTCAGTGCTCGAGGCACCGCGGGAGCTGGTGCACAACGAATCCTTCAACGTCGGAATGACTTCGGAGAACTATCGCGTGCGTGAGGTCGCCGAGATGGTGGCCGAAGCGGTCCCGTCCTCCAAAGTGACCTACGCGGGGGACGCGAGCCCTGATATGCGCAACTACCGCGTCAACTGCGACAAGCTCGCTCAGCGCCTGCCCTCGTACCAGCCGCAATGGACGGTGCGCAAGGGTATCGAGCAAGTCGCTGCCGCCTTCAGTGCGCACGGCACGTCCGCCGAAGAGTTCCTCAGCTCCCAGTTCATCCGGCTCAAACGCATCCGCGAGCTGCAGGATGCGGGCTCCCTGGATCAGTCGCTGCGTTGGCGGAATGGCGGAACCGCGCGCAGCAGCGACGCGCAACCACGGTCGGCGGCATGAGTACACTCCCAACGGCGCACCCGCACGCCGGCATCAGGGAGACCGCCGCGGCACACGCCGGTGCCGCATCGCAGGCCGGGCTCGCAACCGAGGCGCACTGTCGCTCGTGTGGCGGCCAGGATCTGACGGTGTTTCTCTCATTGGGCGACCTGCCAGCCTCGGACGCGTTTCTCGCGCCTTCGCAATTGAGCGAAGAGGAGCCGCGCTACCCGCTCGATGTCGCCTTCTGCGCCGACTGCGCTCTCGTGCAGATACTCCATACGGTCCCTCCGGAGACTTTGTTCGGGGCGGACTATCCCTACTTCTCCTCGGTCACGGACATGCTGTTGCGGCATTCCGCGATCAATGTCCGCCAGCGCATCGAAGAGCAGCGCCTGGGGCCAAAGAGCCTGGTCGTCGAGCTCGCCAGCAATGACGGTTATCTGCTGCAGTTCTATCGGGAGCGCGGCATACCCGTGCTGGGCATCGATCCCGCACCAGGCCCGGTCGCGGTCGCGCGCAAGCGCGGCATCGACACGCTCGAGGCCTTTTTTGGAGCGCAGCTCGCGAGGGATCTCGCCGGGCAAGGCAAGATCGCGGACGTCATTCACGCCAACAACGTCCTGGCCCACGTCGCCGACACGAACGGCTTCGTTGCCGGCATCGCGACGTTGCTGAAGGACGATGGTGTTGCAGTCATCGAAGCACCGTACGTGCGCGATCTCATCGATCACGGCGAGTTCGACACGATCTATCACGAGCACCTGTGCTACTTCTCGGTCACCGCGCTGCGCAATCTGTTCGAGCGCCACGGCCTGTTTCTGAATCGCGTCGAGCCGCTGGCTATTCACGGCGGCTCCCTCCGCCTGTTCGTTGAAAAGCACGCGCGCCCGACTCGCTCCATCACGGAATACCTGGAGAGCGAGCAGCGCCTCGGCCTGGACCGTCTTGCCTATTACGCGGGGTTCTCGGTACGCGTGGCCGCGATCCGCTCGGAGCTGACCGCCCTGCTGCAGGACTTGAAGCGCCGCGGCGCCCACATCGCCGGCTACGGGGCGGCGGCCAAAGGCACGATCATGCTCAACTACGCCGGGCTCGGGCCGGAGCTGCTCGATTTCGTCGTCGACCGCAACGTTCACAAGCAGGGGCGCTACATTCCCGGCGTGCGACTGCCGATCGAGCCGCCGGAGCGGCTGCTCGAGGCCCAGCCGGACTACGTGCTGATCCTCCCCTGGAATTTCAAAGAAGAGATCATGACCCAGCAGGACGAATACCGTCGCCGCGGGGGTCGTTTCATCGTACCCGTGCCACATCCGTCCATCCTATGACACAGAAGAACAGCATCGAGTTGGGCGCCCTGCGCGCCGGAAGTCCCGCGGAGTTCGCTTTCCCGGTGATCCCGGAGCTGCTGACCGGACAACCGCTGCCCTGCCCCGCGTGCGGTGGGAGCGACCTGGAGTCCTTCTATCAGCTCAACGGCGTCCCGGCTCACAGCTGCCTGATGCTGCCGACGCGGGATGCGGCGCTCGCATTCCCGCGCGGCGATATCGAGCTCGCGTTCTGTCGCGACTGCGGCTTCATCTCCAACATCCGCTTCGATGTGAGCCTCAACAAGTATTCCCCGGCGTATGAAGAGACGCAGGCTTTCTCGCCGCGCTTCATGCGTTTCATGAATGACGTGTGCGACGATCACATCGCCAAGTACGGCATCGGCCCCGGCGTGTCGGTCCTGGAGATCGGTTGCGGCAAGGGAGAGTTTCTGGTCGCGCTGTGCGAGCGATCCGGCTGCAACGGCATCGGGCTCGACCCGGGCTATCGACCCGAGCGCACCCAGAGCACCGCGAGCCCGCGCATCCGCTTCATTCGCGACTTTTACGGGCCGCGCTACTCGCACCTGCAGGCGGACTACGTTTGCTGCCGCCACACCCTCGAGCACATCGGCCCGGTGCGCGATTTCGTCACTCTCGTACGCCAGACGATCGGCGATCGCCGCCACGTCAACGTGTTCTTCGAGCTCCCGGACATGGAGAGAGTGCTCGAGCACGGAGTGTTCTGGGACATCTATTACGAGCACTGCACGTATTTCACGCGCGGTTCGCTCGCTCGCCTGTTCCGTGAGACCGGGTTCGACGTGCTCGAGCTGTACAAAGCCTATGGCGGGCAGTACTTGATGCTCGAAGCGCGGCCTGCGCCCGGCCGAACCGCGGCTCGCCTGCCCCAGGAGAACGACCTCGAGCGCACCGCCCGGCTGGTCGAAGATTTCCAGACACACGTCGAGGCGCAATTGCAGGAGCTGCAGGACATCGTCACCACGGCGCGCAGCCAGGGCAAGACGATCGCGGTCTGGGGCTCGGGCTCGAAGTGCGTCTCGCTGATCGGCTCACTGCGCATGGCCGAGGAACTGACGGCGATAGTGGACATCAACCCGCACAAGCACGGCAAGTTTCTGGCGGGCTCCGGCAGGGAGATCCTCAGCCCCGAGGCGCTGCGGACAGTACGGCCGGACATCGTGCTGCTGATGAACTCGATCTATACGGAAGAAGTGCGCAACGACCTCACCACCCGAGGCCTGCGCCCGAAGCTGGTCCCATTGTAGTTGAAGGCTGCGGCTGAGAACCGGCACGCCGGCAAAAACCACGCTTTTTGCCGGCCGCATGGACTTGCTGAGAGCCTCGCCTCCGCGAAAATCGCCGCAGGCGATTTTCGCCAATAAACTAGATGCGCTCGGGGCTGCCCAGGCTCTTGTGCCGCAGCAACACCTGCTCGTAGACCCCCTGCAGGCTCTCGGCGGACTGCTCCCAGCTGTAGGTTCTCTCGACGTCCACGCGCGCGCTGTCACCGAGCTGCCGGGCGAGCTCGGGATCGTCGGCAAGCCGCAGTAAGGCGTCTGCGAAGGCATCCGCGTTGCCGTTGGGAACGATCAACCCAGTGCGCTCGTGCTCGATCACTTTCGCCGAGCCCTCGCTGGAGACGATGGCCTTGCCCGCGGCCATGTAGTTGAGCAGCTTCTGCGGAATGCCCGGGCAGGCCGTGCGCGGCAGGACCGCGATGTTGGAGGCGGCCAGGCGCCCCGGCAGCTCGTCGAAGCCGTCATCGATCACTTCGATGGCCTCGCGGATATCCAGTCGCTTGGCCTGCGCCTCGTAGGGCTCGAACGAGGAGCTGACCGAGAAGCACAGTCGCAGGTCCTTGCGAACGCGCCGCGCGCGTGCAAAGGCGTCCAGCAGCAAATCGATGTCCTGGTAGGGGGCCAGCGTGCCGGAGTAAATCAGCCGCACCGCGCCATCCGGCGACGCAGGGGCCTCGCGGACGCGGAAGTTGTTCGCTTCCACGCCGTTCATGACGACCGTGATCCGCTCGGGTGACAAGCCGTGGCGTTCGATGAGGCTGTCGCGAATGTCGGGGGTCACCGCCACGATGTGATCGGCGGCTCTCGGGAGCCAGCCGTCCAGGCAGCCGCCGACCCGGCCCGCAATCCAACGTGACAGCTGCGGGCCATACGATGGCAGCTCCAGCCTGAGCATGGTGTGCGCGTCATACACGACCGGAATGCGGTGGCGCACCCGCGCCGGCAGGGAGACCAGCAGGCCCTCGAAATGGTGCGCGTGGATGAGGTCGAACCCGCCCCGCCCGACCACCTGCCAGACCTTCAGGGCCAGCGGTGGATCGTAGAGAAAGAGCTTGCGCGCGCTCGGCCCGGCGACCATCCGGCGGTAGCGCGGCTTGTGGAAGATCCGATGTACGGGGAAATCCATCGGATGCTCGCCGTCGTCGGCGACGTGGTAGGTGATGAGCTCGACCTGATGCCCGCTGGCGCAGAGGGCCTCGGCCAGGCGCTCGACACGCAGCGGCGTCCCGCGCCGTGCCGGCACCGGACATGCCGCGACCATCGCAATGCGCAATGACGTGGGTGAGCGCCTGTGGCGCTGCGGAGGAAATGCCGCGACAGCGTGGTCCATGTTCAATGCTTAGTCAGCGCCGGCGGGCGGCGACCCAATGCCCCGGTGCGGCTCCGAACAAGCGAGTCTTGATGCGCTCGGCAACGCCCGGCACTCCGGGAGCCACGATCGCGACGACGTCCACGGCGGCCCGTGCGATGTTCCAATTGACCGTCCACCAACGTGCCAGCACGGCATAGCATCGCATCAGCTCTCCCGACCCCAACTGCGCCGCGCGCACCATCTTCAGATACTCGACGTAGAGCCTCCATGTGGGGAAACTGACTCGGCCGCACGCACTCGTGTCGTGCCACGAGGCGCGGTCAGCCGCACGCAGCTGCGAGCGCGTGTAGCGGTTCTCGTGCTCACGCATCTGCACCAGCGGCTCCGGGATCTGGATCATCCTGCCGCGCAGTGACATCTGTGCCAGCAAAGCGCGATCCGCGCCATGGAAGCTGCCATGTAGCAGCGAGCCCTCCAGCGCCGACCGACGGAACATGCCGAAGAAATCGACGCACGAGTGCGAGGGCAAGGTGACCTGCGCCAGGCGCCGCGAAGGCGAGGCGACGTCGGCCTTCCCGAGCTGCGTGTCGTACAGGCCCAGCGGAGTCCCCTTGCTGTCGATATAGGAGACCACCGAGTTGCACATCACCGCATCCGGACGCGCTTCCAGAACGGCGGTGGCCTTCTCCACGAACGTCGGGGTGATCAGGTCGTCGTGCGCGAGCCACTTGAAGAAGCGCCCGCGCGCGTGACCGAAAACCAGGTTGTAGTTCGGAGCCGCGCCGAGATTGGTGGGATTGCGGAAATAGCGCACGCGGCCGTCCTGAAACGCGTAGTCGCGGCAGATCTCGGGGGTGCGGTCAGTGGAAGCGTTATCGCTGATCACCAGCTCGAGGTCGCGGTGCGTCTGCGCGAGCACGGAGCGAATCGCCTCTTCCAGGTATCGCTCGCCGTTGTAGACCGGGATGCCGATCGTCACCACCGGAGCCGCGCCGGCAGTGTCTCGGGGCTGATTCATATCGTCCTCGCTCACACCCTGACCTCGAAGGGAGTCGGTGAGCTATAAACGCCCACGTCCAGGGCCGCGTTCCGTGTCGGCAACGACTGCGCTCGAGAAATCCAGAGAGAGCGTAACTGATTGAATCTAAATGGGTAAAAGCACGCCGCCCAAAACGGCGCTGTTTGCCTGGCCCATCGCGGGCAGCCGCGTGAGCTGGCTGGGGGCCTCAACTCCGCGAAAACTGCCGCGGAGGCTCGGCACGCTGGCAAAAACCACGCTTTTTGCCAGCCGCATGGGCTAGCTGAGGGCCTCAACTCCGCGGAAATCGCGGCACGCGATTTCCGCCAATGATCTAAGGAAACTTGATCTTGCCGCCCCCGCCCCCCGGACCCGGTCCCACAGAGGCTCCCACCTCCGGAACCACGATCCGCGATGCGGACTCGCGGCGCATCTCGCGGGCTTCCTCGATGGCCTGCTCGAGCGCAGCTTTGACCCCTTCGGGGAACTGCTGGAGGGCCTCTTCCAGGGTCCCCGCCTCCAGTTCGAACACCAGCGGCAGCACACCCGCGGGGGTGAGCAGCTGGGTCTGGCCGGAAAAGAGCACGGGCCGCGACGGATCGGTCGCACCCTCGAGGGTGACCGGCGTCAATCGCCGCAACGTCCCCGCCCGGCGATCGGTGAACGTCTCTTCTTTGTACAACCCGGCCGGGTCCAGCTTGACTTCCGGGAGGTCGTTCTGCGCTGCCATGTCCGTCCATTCGATTGCTGCGAAAGCCGCGCCCATTCTACACAGCCGTCCCTGAAGCTTCGCAAGATTGGTGCCGGCTTCCTCAAGGGGGTGGCAGGCGCGCCAGGGCCTCGACGAAGGGCCGGTCCGCTTCGAGGATGTCCTCGTCCGCAAGGCTCTGCGGCAACACCCACTTCAGACGCTGGCCGTCCAGAGAGGCGGGTTCGCCCGTGTAGCTGAGAACGACCCATAGCGACAGCTCGACCTGACGGTCCTCATACGCATGGGAGAGCCTCATCAGCGCCCGGCCAGAGCCCACGACGATGCCAAGCTCTTCCCGCAGCTCCCGCGCGAGAGCCTCGGCCTCCGACTCGCCTGCAGCCATCTTGCCGCCCGGAAACTCCCAGCGCCCGGCCATGTGCTTGCCGGGTGGACGCTCGGCGATGAGCACGCGCCCGGCCCCATCGTAGAGCGCTGCGGCGACGACTCGAACGAACGGCTTGGCCGGTATTGTCACAGACTGTTAAATGCGCGCGTGCACAGCGAGCGCGCCGTGTCTGCGCTCAGGCGACCAGGTCATTCCCGCTCGACAGCGAGCCGTGGCAATTCTTGTACTTCTTACCGGAGCCGCACGGGCAGGGCTCGTTGCGACCGACCTTGCGCTCGGTGCGCACGAACGTTCCCTGCACCTCCGGCTGCGGTGGTGGCGGCGGACGCGCAGCGATTCCGCGGGGGGCCGGTGGATGTGGCTGCCCCGGTTCAGGTGCCGGTTGCTGCACGTCCCCGGAGAGCAGCGAGGGAAGCTCGGAGTGCTGCGCCTGGAGCGCACGCATCGCGCGCTGCTGCCGCTCCAGTCTTGCCGCTTCCTCGCGATCGATCTCTTCCTGGGTGCGCACTTCGAGCTTGGTGAGAATGGAGACCGTCTCGAACTTGACCCGATCGAGCATCGCCGCGAACAGCTCGAACGCCTCGCGCTTGTACTCGAAGCGATAGTCCTTCTGCGCATAGCCGCGCAGATGAATGCCCTGGCGCAGGTAATCCATCGCCGCCAGGTGCTCGCGCCAGTGCTGATCGAGCATGCGCAGCATCACATCCTTCTCGACGTGACGCATGATCGGCTCGCCCAGGCGCGCGACCTTTGCATCATAGGTCGCGATGACCTCGCGGCCGAGGCGCTCGCGAAACGCCGGCTCTTCCATCTCCGGCTCGGCATCGAGCCAGGCTTTGGGGTCGACGCGCGCGTTGAAATCCTTCAGCACCGCCTCGGACAGGCCGGCCATGTCCCAATCCGCGGGCGCGGCGTGCTTGGGCATGTACTGATCCATCAGCGTGCCGACCGACTCCTCGAGGATGCCGCGGATCGCCGCGGACAAATCCTCAGTCCCCATGATCTCCGTCCGCTGCTGGTAGACGACCTTGCGCTGGTCATTGGCGACGTCGTCGAACAGCAGCAGCTGCTTGCGGATATCGAAGTTGTGCGACTCGACCTTGCGCTGCGCCTTCTCGATCTGGCGCGTCAGCATGCCGCTCTCGATGACCTCGCCTTCGCGCATGCCCGCCATCTGCAGCAGGCGCTTGGTGCGCATCGGGTCGCCGAAGATGCGCATCAGGTTGTCTTCCATCGACAGATAGAAGCGGCTGGAGCCCGGATCGCCCTGGCGGCCCGATCGGCCGCGCAGCTGATTGTCGATGCGGCGCGACTCATGCCGCTCGGTACCGACGATGTGCAGCCCGCCCGCCGCCAGGACCTTGGCGTGGCGCTCTTCCCATGCGGTGCGCGCCTTCTCGGTCGTGGCGGCGTCGACCTCCCCGAGGCTTGCCAGCTCCGCCTGCAGATTGCCACCGAGCACGATGTCGGTGCCGCGGCCGGCCATGTTGGTAGCGATGGTCACCGCGCCCGGACTGCCGGCCTGCGCGATGATCAACGCCTCGCGCTCGTGCTGCTTGGCGTTCAGCACCTGGTGCGGAATCGACTCCTCCTGCAGCAGCCCCGCGAGGAACTCGGAAGTCTCGATCGAGGTCGTGCCGACCAGCACCGGCTGCTCGCGCGCGACGCAATCACGGATGTCCTCGATGATCGCCTTGAACTTGTCCTTCTGCGTCAGGTACACGAAGTCCGGATTGTCCTTGCGGATCATCGGGCGGTGCGTGGGCACCACGACGACCTCCAGGCCGTAGATCTGCAGGAACTCCGGGGCTTCCGTATCGGCCGTGCCGGTCATGCCGGCGAGCTTCTTGTACAGGCGGAAGTAGTTCTGGAACGTGATCGAGGCGACCGTCTGATTCTCTTCGCGGATGCGGACGCCTTCCTTCGCCTCCACCGCCTGGTGCAGGCCGTCCGACCAGCGCCGGCCCTGCATGGTGCGGCCCGTGAACTCATCGACGATGATGACCTCACCGCCGCGAACGATGTACTCGACGTCCCGCTTGTAGAGAGCGTGCGCGCGCAGTGCGGCGTTCAGGTGATGCATGAGGCGGATGTTGGCCGCGTCATACAGGCTCTCGCCCTGGCGCAGCAGACCCGACTCGACCATCAGCCTCTCGACGCTCTCGTGGCCCTCCTCGGTGACGTGGACCTGCTTGGTCTTCTCCTCCACGGAGAAGTCGCCGGGCCCGTCCTCTTCTTTCTGCCGTTTCAGCCGCGGCACCAGCTGATTGATCCGCAGGTACAGCTCGGTGCTCTCCTCCGCGGGTCCGGAGATGATCAGCGGCGTGCGCGCCTCATCGATCAGGATCGAGTCGACCTCGTCGACCACCGCATAGGCCAGGCCGCGCTGCACGCGATCCTCGAGGCGGAAGGCCAGGTTGTCGCGCAGGTAGTCGAAACCGAACTCGTTGTTGGTGCCGTAGGTGATGTCGCAGCCGTAGGCGTCGCGCTTCTCCTGCTGGTCCTGGGAGTTCTTGATCACCCCGACCGTGAGGCCCAGAAAGCGATAGACCGGCGCCATCCAGTCGGCGTCGCGCTGCGCGAGATACTCATTGACCGTGACGATGTGCACGCCCTCCCCGGGCAGTGCATTCAGATACGCCGGCAGCGTGGCCATGAGGGTCTTGCCCTCGCCGGTGCGCATCTCGGAGATCTTCCCCTCGTGGAGCACCAGGCCGCCGATGAGCTGCACATCGAAGTGCCGCATCTTCAGCGTCCGCAGCGCCGCTTCGCGCACGACTGCGAACGCCTCGGGGACCAGATCGTCGAGCTTGGCGCCTTCCTTCAGACGGCGCCGGAATTCCTCGGTCTTCCCCCGCAACGCCTCATCGCTGAGGGCCTTGATCTGCGGCTCGAGCTGGTTCGCGGCGCGGATGATGCGCCCAAAGCCCCGGATCACCCGCTCGTTGCGGCTCCCGAAGACGCGCGTGAGGAATTGCAGCAACGTGACTGTCCTGGGTCAAAAAAACCGATGCGCCGTAAGGCCTTAGGATGCCCCTGAGCGACTTCAGGCGTGGCGGCCACAAAGGGCGCGTATTGTACGCAATAGACGCCTCAGACGCCCAATTGGTTCGCTGGCAGGGCTTTTCAAGGCAAGCGCGAAAGGGGGCAGGCCTCCAGGAGGAGGCCGACCGTGGGCGCGGTGCGGGCGCTGAAAGGCTATTTGCCGATGAAGCTCAGCGGATCGACTTGTCGGCCGTTGCGCAGAACCTCGAAGTGGACGTGGGGACCGGTCGAGTGGCCAGTGGACCCCATCAGTGCGATGGTTTCGCCACGCTTCACCGTGTCCCCGACCTTCACCAGGGTCCGCTCGTTGTGGGCATAGCGGGTGACGTATCCGTCCCCGTGATTGATCTCCACGAGGTTGCCGTAGCCGGAACGCTCTCCTGACCAGGTGACGACGCCGGCGGCCACCGCAACGACGTCCTCCCCCGCGCTACCGGCGAAGTCCACGCCTTTGTGGTACGCCTCGCGGCCCGTGAAGGGGTCCTCGCGCTCGCCAAAATACGAGGAGATAAAGCCCTGGTTGACGGGCCGCCCCTCGGGGTGGATCTGCTTCTTCAGGTCACGCGCCAGAATCACGTTCTCGAGCGCGGAAAGCTGGGAATCGCGCAGCGTGACCCGCTTGTCCAGACGGTCGATCATGGCCGTGAGGTCCGGTATCTGCGCGCTCACCCCTTCCCCGTCCGACTCCGGTCCGCCGGTCGGCGGATCCGTATCGAAGTCGAACTCCCGATTGTCGATGTCGGCCATCTCGGTCAGGCGCTTGCCCAGGGCATCGAGGCGAATGACGTGGGCGTTCATCGCACCCAGCCGCACGGCCATCGCGTCCACCCGTTCCTGGAGTTGCTGCTTGAGGTCGGCGATCTGCTGCTTCTGGTCCGAGAGAATCTGTGTCCAGTGGTCGGTGTCACCGCGCGCCAGGCGCGCTCCACCTCCCTGCCCCAGATGCATCCCAAGCGTGAAGGCCCCACCGAGCAACCCCAGAGCGAGCGTCGCAACCAGACCCAGCGCGAGCGGATGAGCCAGATTGAGCTGGCGCGCGGCGCCCCGGCGCTTGGAGAAGAAAATGATGTTCATCCGGTGCGCTCCGTATGAGTGCTTGCCTCATTCTCCGACGCAAAAGGCGACTGGGCTGAAAGGCCCGGCCCCTCCTGCTCCGCGGTCGATAGACGAGACCCTCGACCGCTCGTCATCGGGCAGGCACCGCAATGCCGGAAGCATCGGCGGGAATCGCGCAGCGAACGGCGGAAAGCCAAGCCTCGCCCACCGGAGCGTCGCCAAACGCGCGCATAGAGCCATGCCCGGGCGTGAAGCGCCCTGTTCTCGTTGAAAAAACTTGCACCTTGCTGGCAACCCCGCTGTCATGGCTCCTCGCTTTAGACCGGTGGCTTTGCGTCCCCGCCTTTCG
>DATNEN010000240.1:0-10546 GCA_035552975.1 Steroidobacteraceae bacterium | reverse complement strand
CACCGACGTGCACGAGCCGATCGACGTGGGGTGTGAGCTGCCCGAGCAACATCATGCGGTCGTCGGAGCAGACCGAGAAATACCCCGGGCAATCCAGAGCCGCCGACATGAACTCCGGCCGCACTTTCCCGTCACCACGATCCAGAGAGGCATCGGGCACCCAGGGCGCGGCGACTACATCGCGTTGCTCTGTCAGCGGACCGGCAAAGATGCGCATGCCATCGCCGCGGGCGCGTTGCGGCCCTCACACGAAGCAGGTGGGAAACCGATGCGCAACGAACCCTGCGTAGCGGCGCGACGCCTCGATCGCCTCCAGATACGTCGGCGGCGACGGTACGCTCAGATCGAGCCCCGCAGGCGCGGCTTCCCCCACGGGCGTCTCTCCGTCACGCACCTCAATCCTGCCCTCGGGCAGGTCCAGAACGGTGAGCTCCGTTTCGAGCGGTGGCGGACGCAGGAGCCTGACCGTTAGCGTGTGAGAGGCGAGCGCGGCCACCAGGCCTGCGAAATAGCCGCCGTTGGAAGAAGCCGACGGACCGCAGAAGCGGCGAGCGACAACGAGAGTACTCATGCGGGTGACGATAGTGGCGCACGGCGCCAGAGCGCAAATGCAACCAGCGCCGCCACGAGCGAGCCGACGGCCAGCCGCAGCAGCGAGCCGCTCAAGAGCGGGGACAACTGCCCGAACACCATGGCCGAGATCAAGATCTGGACGAAGGATTGCACGGATGCCGCGGCGCCGCGGGCACGTGGGAACAGATCGAGCATGCGCAGGCTCAGTACGGGCGACACGAGTTGCACGCCCAGGGACATCGAGGCCAACAGGGCCTGCTGCAAGTGCACCGGTGGCTCGGTCACCGAAGCTTGCAACGCAACCATCAGGCACGCAGCCACGAGCGCGGTGACGAACCCGATCTCCGCTTGCGTGCTTCCGCGCATGCGGCCTGCCAGCTTCCCGGAGATCCAGGCGCCGACCACGAAACCGCCGATGACCGGACCGACCAGCCACGCGAATTGCGTGTCCCGCAAGTGCCAGTGATCGACGACGACGGCGGGAGCGGCCCCGATGAAGGTCATAATGGCGGCGAAGTTGGCGCCCATTGCAACGGCCAGCGTGAGGAATTCCCGGTTGCGCACCACGTCCCACGCATTCCGCGCGAGCTGCCCGACATGCAGGCGCACGCGCTTGGACTTTGGATGCGTTTCCGGAAGCTTCCGATGGGTCGCGAGCGACAGGCTGACCCCGATGATCGCCATGAACGCGAATACGGCACGCCATCCCAGCGTGACATGGATCCAGCCACCGATGATCGGGGCCACCGCCGGGGCAAACGCGAAGACCATGACGACCAGGCTCATGAGCCGCTGCGCCTGCGGTCCCTCATGCAGGTCGCGAATGACGGCGCGGCCGACAATGGTGCCGACTCCGGCAGTCATGCCCTGGACCACTCGAAAGGCCAGCAGAGCGCCGAAGCTGGGGGCCCAGACGCAGCCTATCGAGGCGAGCGAGTAGACACCCAAGCCGAACACGATCACCGGACGGCGGCCGACGGAGTCCGACAGCGGCCCCTGGATCAGCGACATGAAAGCCAGCGGCACCATGTACACCGTGAGCGCCTGCTGCATCTGCCAGGGGGTGAGATGAAACTCGGCGGTGATCGCGTGGAAGGAGGGAAAAAAGGTATCGATGGAGAACGGGCTCACCATCGCCAGCGCACCCAGAAGCAGGGCGAAGCCCCCGTGGCTGCGCGGCCGCGGAGCCTGCCGCTGCGACAGGCTCCCGGCATCGGCGGCTACTTGCGCAGGGTCTGCAGCCATTTCGCCGGATCCTCGCCCCGCTCCAGCACCTCGACCAGGGCGGAGCCGACGACGACACCGTCCACATGTCCCTTGAGCAGCCTGATCTGATCGCGGCTGCGGATACCGAAGCCCGCGCAGACGGGCACGGGCGACAGCGATCTGACGGAGTCGAGGTAGCCGGTCACCTCCTTGGGGACCGTGACGTTCTTGCCGGTCGTCCCGGTCATGGTCACCGCATAGACAAAACCCTGGGCCTGAGCGCAAAGCATCTTCATGCGAGGCGGCGGCGTCACCGGAGTGACCATCTGCACGAGCGCAATGGCGCGCGCGTCGAGGAAGCTACGCAGCTCCGCGCTCTCATCGAACGGCAGATCCGGAACGATGAACCCGGCTACTCCGGCGCGCGTGGCGGACTCCGCCAGACGCTCGTACCCGAAAGCCAGCAGCGGATTCAGATAGCTCATGAGCAACAGCGGAGTGGCCAACCTGGCATGGGCAGTCCGCAGGCTCTGCAGCTCCTCCAGGATCCAACGCAGGCTGACTCCCTGCGCGAGAGCCGCCTGGCTGGAGCGCTGAACGGTGACACCGTCCGCCATCGGATCGGTGAACGGCACACCGATCTCGACGACATCGGCCCCGGAGGATACGGCGAGCAGATGCTCGCGGAAGCGCTCCCGGCTCGGATAACCGGCCGTCAGGAACGCCACCAGAGCCGGCTCACCCTCGGCGGAGGCCTTGCGGATGGCCGCTCCGATGCTCTCTGCCGGGGTCATTGCCGCACCGCCAGCAGCGTGCTCTGCAATGTCGGCATATCTTTGTCGCCGCGGCCGGAAAGGCATACCAGGATCTTCCCTCCAGGATGCCTCGCGGCCCAGGCGCGCGCTCCGGCCAGAGCGTGAGCGCTCTCCAGCGCCGGCAGAATCCCCTCGTACTCGCAGCACTCCCGCACGGCCGAGAGCGCCTGTTCGTCGGTAGCCGCTTCATAGGTGACTCTCCCGACGGCGCGCAGCAGCGCGTGCTCCGGACCTACACCCGGGTAGTCGAGACCGGCCGAGACCGAGTGAGTCTCCTGGACTTGCCCGTCGGCATCCTGCAGCAGCAGCGAATACGTCCCGTGCAGTACACCGGGCCGGCCGTGGACGAGGGTGGCCGCATTCTCGCCGAGCCCGCTGCCGCGGCCGCCTGCCTCGACACCGAGGATCTCGACGGAGCTGTCAGGCACAAAGGCGTGGAATGCGCCGATGGAGTTCGACCCGCCACCGACACAGGCGATGACCACATCCGGAAGCGATCCCGCTTCGCTCAACATCTGGGCACGCGCTTCCCGGCCGATGACGGCCTGCAGCTCGCGCACGAGGTAGGGATAAGGGTGCGGTCCGACGGCTGAGCCGAGCACGTAATAGGTATCGAGGGGGTCGGACACCCAGTCCCGCAGCGCCTCATCGATCGCCGCGCGCAACGTGCGATCGCCGCTGGTGACCGGAGCGACCTTCGTGCCCAACAGCCGCATGCGGCCGACGTTCGGCGCCTGGCGCTCCATGTCGACTTCACCCATGTAGACCGTGCACGGCAATCCCAAGCGTGCGCACGCAGCCGCCGTCGCCACACCGTGCTGTCCCGCGCCGGTCTCAGCGACGATGCGCTTGGCACCCAACTTCTGGGCCAGCATGGCCTGGCCGAGCGCATTGTTGATCTTGTGTGCGCCGGTGTGCGTCAGATCCTCCCGCTTCAGCCAGACCTTCGCGCCCCATCGCTCGGAAAGCCGCCCTGCGAAAGTCAGCGCAGTGGGTCTGCCGGCCCAGCTGCGCAGCTCCCCGACATACCGGTCCTGAAACGACGGGCTGTGCAGATGCTCGCGCACGCCGCGCTCCAGGCGTTCCAATGCGGGAATGAGGGTCTCCGGAACGTACCGGCCGCCAAAGGGTCCGAACCGGCCCTGGGCATCCGGGAACTTGCCGGCGATGGAGTCGGCCAGCAGGCGCTGGCGATCGATGTCGGGGGCCGCTGAGGAAGTCATGATTTCTCCCCTTGCGCGGGCGTTTGCCCGCTCAGTGTCGATCCTGGGTTCGCCCTCGCGGGCTCCCCGTTCGACGCATGCGTCGAACCCTGTGCAATAGCCGACGCGGCGCGGGCGGCATGGGCAAAGCGCGCGATCTCGGCTGGGCTCTTGATGCCGGGGCGGCTTTCCACCCCGCTGGACACGTCAACACCAAACGGTTGCACCTCGGCGATGGCGGCGGCGACGTTGTCGGCCCTCAATCCGCCTGCCAGGATCAACTGCGTACGTCCGGCGAGCTGCCGTGCGCCGCTCCAGTCGCACGTCTTGCCGGTACCACTGGCTAGACCTTCGAACAGGAGTCGCGCCGGAACCGACCCGGATGCTGGAACGCCCCGCAGCACCGGCAGTCGCGGCAACTGCGCCGGGACCTGCAGAGTTGTCAGATCGACAGCGTCGGTCTGCAGCACGTCAGGACGAAAAACCTCGAGGATCTCATCCAGTGCCTGCTGCGAAGGGTGGCGTGTCACCGCAACGCATGCGAGCCTGCCGCGCGCGGGGGCAGCGAGGTGCGCCGCTGCCTCAGGCGTCAGGCGTCGCACGGAGTCGGCAAACACGAAGCCTATGGCGTCGACACGCGCATCCAGCGCTGCGGTCACCGCCTCAGGTGTCGTCATCCCGCAGATCTTGATCCACATGGCCGTCACCGCGCGCCCCTTGTTGCATGGGCTGCGCGACCTGCTGCCAGCATCGCCGCAGCGAGAGCGCGAGGGTCCCCTCCTTGCATCAGCGCGCTGCCAACGAGCGCCAGATCGTAACCAGCGGCCGAGACGCGGCGCGCGTCCTCGGCAGAGCCGACACCGCTCTCTGCCACTCGCGGCACTGTCGCGGGCAGCAGCCGAGCCAACTGCTCCAGACGGTGGGGGACGACCTGCAGAGTCACCAGGTCCCGACAATTGACGCCGGCCAGCACGACCCCGCCCCGGTCGGTTGCTACGAGATCATGCATCTGCTCGAGGTCCTGCTCATCGAATGCCTCCAGCAGTACGAACAGTCCTAGCGTGCGGGCTTGTTCCAACAGAGCTTCGATGTGCGGCCTGGGGAGCATGCGCAAGATCACCAGGACTCCACCGGCTCCCGCGATACGTGCCTCGAGGACCTGGTACGGGTCGACCAGGAAGTCCTTGCGCATCGCCGGTACACGCAGGGGTGCGAGGGTGCGTGCGCCCGCCTGCAGGTGCGCCAGCGATCCGTCGAAGCGGCTCGGCTCCGTCAGGATCGACACCGCAGCCGCACCCCCCTGCGCGTAGGCCGTCACGCGTGCCGGCACGTCCTCGTCGCCCGACTTGAGCTGACCGGCCGCCGGCGAGCGCAGTTTCATCTCTGCGATCAGATCGAATCCCTCGCGATGACGCTGCAGAGCGGGCGCAAGAGGCGTGGCTTGCGCGAGGTCCAACAGCGCGGCATCCGAGACGGAGCGCCGCGCGAT
Organism: Steroidobacteraceae bacterium; assembly: GCA_035552975.1. Classification (GTDB taxonomy): domain Bacteria; phylum Pseudomonadota; class Gammaproteobacteria; order Steroidobacterales; family Steroidobacteraceae; genus 13-2-20CM-66-19. The sequence goes on along the minus strand of DATNEN010000240.1, from coordinate 5,261 downwards.
CCTCACCCGCTCGCGACTGCTCTCGGCCATCTGCTGCAGGAAATCGGCACTCATGATGCTGCCTGCCCCTGCCCCGACTTCGAGAAGGTCTCGATCACTTCCAACACGCGGCGCGCGGCGCCGCTGTCGATCGCGTATGCCGCGCGCTCTACGCCTTCGCGTGGGCTGTTCACCGCGCCAGCTACTTCGAGCGCGAGCGCAGTGCCCAGCAATAGACAGTCGCGGTGCGCGCCCCGATCTTCACCCGACAGAACTGCTTTCAGGGCGCCCGCGTTGTGCCGGGCGTCGCCACCCGACAGATCGGAGGCTGTGCACGTGAGGATGCCGTAGTCAGCCGGCGCCCGCGTCTGCACGTCGACGCGCCCGGGTCGAACATCGAACACCGTAAACTCGCCCACCGGTGTCGGCTCATCCCACCCTTCAGCACCGTGAACCACGAAACTGCGCTCCACCTCCAGGCCCGCCAGGGTCTGTGAGATGAGCTTCGCGACCTCCAGGCTGTAGGCGCCGATGAGATGGAACGGCGGCGTACCGGGATTGGTGAGGGGACCGAGCACATTGAAGATCGTGCGCACACCCAGCGCCGCCCGCACCGGCCCTACGGTTTTCATCGCCGGGTGGTAGTAGGGCGCATACAGAAACGTGAAGTGGCAGGCCGCCAGGCAGGCGCCGGCCTCCTGCTCGTCCAGGGGGACTTTCAGGCCCAGGGCCTCGAGCACATCGGCGCTGCCGGCCCGGCTGGAGATCGAGCGGTTGCCGTGCTTGACCACTGGAACGTCGCAGGCCGCAGTCAGCAGCGCCGTCCCGGTCGAGATGTTCAAACTACCGGAGGCATCCCCGCCGGTGCCGACCACGTCGATGGCGCGCAAGCTCGCAGGAATGTTGGGCCGGCGTGCCCGCTCCCGCATCCCTCGAGCGAAACCTCTGAGCTCATCGGCGACCACGCCTTTGGTGCGCAACGCGGCGAGGATCGCTCCCGACATCGCGGGCGCACTGTCCGGTTTCGTCAGGTAGCCGAGCAGCTCCTGCGCCTGCGGCTCGCTCAGATCGCGCCGTTGCAGCAGAATTTCCAGCAGCTCGCGACTAGTGGGCATGAGCGAGATCCGCAGCGCGCCCGACCGAGCGCACACCCGAGGTGAAGGTGAGAAAGTTCTGCATCAGCCGCGGCCCCTCGGGCGTCAGAATGCTCTCGGGATGGAACTGCACTCCCTCCACCATGAGCGAGCGATGCCGAACGCCCATGACCTCCCCTTCAGGGGTTTGAGCGCTGACTTCCAGATCCGCCGGCAGGGAGCCCGGGTTGGCGATCAGCGAGTGGTAGCGGCCGACTTCGCAGGGCTGTGGCAAGCCCTCAAACAGGGTGCGCTCGTCATGCCGCACGAGAGAAGTCTTGCCGTGCATGAGGCGACCGGCGCGCACGACTTTGCCGCCGAATACCTCCACGATGGACTGGTGTCCGAGACACACGCCCAGCACCGGGACCTTGCCGGCAAACGCCCGGATCATGTCCATCGAGACGCCGGCGTCATAGGGAGTGCCGGGGCCGGGAGAGATGCACAGGTGAGTCGGGGCGAGGGCAAGCGCCTCACTCACGCTGATCGCGTCGTTGCGATACACGCGCACGTCGGCGCCGAGCACCAGAAAGGCCTGCACCAGGTTGTAGGTAAAGGAATCGTAGTTGTCGATCAGCAGCAGCCGCGGACTCACAAGCCCTCCTCCGCAATCTCCAGCGCGCGTACCATCGCGCCGCTCTTGGCGAGGACTTCCTCGTGCTCCGTCTCCGGAACGCTGTCGGCAACGATGCCGGCACCCGCCTGATAACTGTATTCGTCGCCATGAAACACGAGCGTGCGAATCGTGATCGCATGATCCATGTCGCCGCGCGCTCCGAAGTATCCGACCGTGCCGCCGTAGAGCTCGCGATTCACCGGTTCCAACTCATCGATGATCTGCATGGCGCGCACTTTCGGCGCACCGACCAGAGTGCCGGCCGGGAATGCCGCCGCAAACAGGTCGAACGCGTCCCTGCCCGGCGCGAGCTCGGCGTTGACGCCGCTCACGATGTGCATCACGTGGCTGTAGCGCTCGATGGCGCGATAGGGATCGACGTGTACGGTGCCGGCGCGGGCCACCCGCCCGAGATCGTTGCGCGCGAGATCCACCAACATCACGTGCTCGGCGTTCTCTTTTGGATCGGCGAGCAGCTCCGTCTCACGGGCGCGATCTATCTCAACATCACTGGAGCGCGGGCGCGTGCCTGCAATCGGCCGCAGTTGCGCGCGCCCGCCTTTCAGCTTCACGAGAGCCTCCGGGGAGGACCCGACGACGGTCACCTCGCCGAGCGCGCAGTAGTACATGTAGGGGGAGGGGTTGATCAGTCGCAAGGCGCGGTAGGCCTGGAAAGGATCGAGCTCATGGCGGCCCGCGAAGCGCGTGGAGAGGACCAGTTGGTACACGTCTCCGGCCGCGATGTACTCCTGGGTGCGCCGTACTCCGCTGAGAAAGTCGTCGCGGCTGAAGGCCGGTGTCGGGGGAGAATAGCGACCCTTGCGCACGCCGTTGGGCAGGGCGCCGCGCAGGGCGGCGACGATCTCTTTTCTGAGCGAGCGGCGTTCCTCCTCGCTGCCTGCATGTACGAGGGCAATGCCCCGGGTGAGGTGATCGAACACCAGAAGCGAGCGGGGCGCGACGTAGTGCAGCGCCGGGACACCGCTGCGCGTGCGAGCCGGCAGGCGCTCGAAGAATCGCACTACATCGTAGGACGAATAGCCGACGAGGCCGCCGGCCAGGGGGACGCCCTCGATGTTCGGCGCCGGTTGCGGCGCACTGCGCAAGCCGTCACGCAGCGCACTCAGCAGCTGCGCCGTCGTGGCGGGCACCGGGCGGCGCTGCGAGCCGACCGTGAGTCCGTCCCGGTCGAGGCGGACCTCCAGCCCTTTGCCGAACCCGATGAACGAATACCGCGCGAGGCGCTCGCCGCCCTCGACGCTCTCCAGCAGAAAGCGGGGCTCGAAGTCGGCGAGCTTCATGAATGCCGACACCGGCGTGTCCAGATCGCCCGAGATATCGAATGGCGGTTTCAAACAACTGCTCCCAGGTCCAAATCGTGCGCACGACAAAAAACCCATCACCGGGGCGGCCGGAGATGGGTTCGGTGCTTTGGAAACGTTGAAAGTCGAGAAACTAAGCAGCGACCGGGCCCACTCCGTCAGGGAGTGCGCCACCACCAGAGGCGAAGCGGGTTGCGATGCTGCTGCGACATTTGCGGGAGAGTATGGCGGGGCGCCGGCTTGGCCGTCAAGGACGCCCGCCCCTTCGAGCCTCCCAGTCGGGGCGCTGCTGTTACAATAGCCGCAAACCCCCGACGGAGTGGCGCCCCTTGAGCTTCATAGAGCTGCTGGCAAGCTGGCGCGAGACGGCGGCAGAGCCGCGGACAGCGACTCAGTACCTCGTCCGACTGCCCCTCGACGACGCCGCCCGGCTGAGCGCCCTCGCGGAGATGTTCCCCGGCCGCACGGCCGAGCAGCTCATCACCGATCTGCTCGGAATCGCCCTGGCCGAAGTCGGCACGGCGATGCCTTACGTACCCGGGAAGAAGGTCATCTCCACCGATGAGCAGGGTGATCCGGTGTATGAGGATGTGGGGCTCACCCCCCGCTTTGTCGATCTGACCCGCAGGAACCGCAAGAAGCTCGAAGCCGAGTTGCAGCCGGGGAAGTGACTATCGGGGGCGTGGCCGGTGCGTCACGCCGGGCGGCCAGCGCACAGGCGCAGCGCGACCCTCGCAAACAGGAGCCGCCGGTGCCATCGTTCGATGTCGTTTCGGAAATCAACGCTCACGAGGTCGCCAATGCGGTCGATCAGGCCGGGCGCGAGCTCTCCCAGCGCTTCGATTTCAAGGATACGGGCGCCCGCTACGAGCTGCTCGAGCTGACCGTGACGCTGCACGCGCAGGTGGATTTTCAGCTCAAGCAGATGCTGGAGATCCTCAAGCTGCGCCTGTCCAAGCGCGGCATCGACATCGCCTGCCTGGATGCGAAGGAGCCGCTGACGAACCTCGCCAGCGCCCGCCAGGAGGTGGTGCTCAAGCATGGCATCGATCCGGAAGCGGGCAGGAAGATCACGCGCCTCATCAAGGACTCGAAACTGAAGGTGCAGGCGAGCGTCCAGGGCGACAAGGTGCGGGTCGTCGGCAAACAGCGCGATGAGCTGCAGGCCGCGATTCAGCTGCTGCGCGGTGCGCAGATCGAGGTCCCGCTGCAGTTCAACAACTTCCGCGATTGAGGCGCCCAACGGCCCTCTAAGACATTGATTTTAATAGAAGAAGAACCGGAGCGCACCCATGTCCCTACGTGATACCGAACAGCTCTCGCAGATGGTGCTCAACACTCTGCACGCGAAGGCCGTGTGCATCGTGGCCAATCTGGGCATCGCCGACCAGATCCCACTCGGGGCGTCGAAATCGGCAACCGACATAGCCAAGTCGACCGGCTGTCATGCGCCCTCGCTCTACCGGATGCTGCGGCTGCTCGCCAGCCATGGCGTTTTCAACGAGACCTCCGAGGGCACGTTCGAGCACACCTCGTTGTCGGTGGCGTTGCGCGCGGATGCCGAAGGCTCCTTCCACGCAGGCGCCAAGCTGTTTCACCAGGTGTTCGAGATTTTCGACAAGCTCGATCACACCGTGCAGACCGGCGAATCCGGGATCGTGAAGATCTTCGGCACGAGCATGTTCGAATACCTCAAGGACAAGCCGGAGCTCGCCGCGCTGTTCGATGCGGGAATGACATCGTTCCATGGGTATGAGACCGGTGCGATGCTGGATGCCTACGACTTCTCCGGGATCGGCGTGCTCGCAGACCTCGGCGGCGGCAACGGATCTTTGCTTGCCGGCGTGCTGCGGCGGTATCCGCAGATGCGCGGCATCCTGTTCGACATGGAGCATGTCGTGGGGCGTGCCGGCCAATCTGCCCACCTCAAGTCTGTCGCCGAGCGGTGCAAGACCGTTGCCGGCAGCTTTTTCGAGACGGCTCCTGCAGGAGCGGACGCCTACCTGATGCGTCACGTGCTGCACGATTGGACGGACGAGCAGTGCGCCAGCATTCTCGAAAACGTTCGGCGCGTCGTGCCGCCGCAGGGTAGGTTGCTGATCGTGGAGTGCGTCGTCCCCGCGGGCAATGTGCGCTCGATTTCCAAGGACTATGACATTCTGATGATGGTGGGGCCGCAGGGGCTGGAGCGCACGGAGGCTCAGTTCCGGA
>DATNEN010000239.1:0-8738 GCA_035552975.1 Steroidobacteraceae bacterium | reverse complement strand
CGACCGCCGGTCGACTGGACGCTGGAGGTGAAGGCGCTGGACAGCTCCTTGTGCGTCGCGGCGCTCGACGATCCTTCGCAGTCGATCGCCGTCGAAGCGCATGCCGGCGCCCTGGACGAGCAGGAAGTGCTCAATGTCCTGGAGTCGGCACCGCTCGATCCCAACATCAGCGAGCCCACCTCCTCCATCGCTTCACTCGGCGCGGATTCCCTGGCCATTCTTCCCGATGAAGGTCTCGACCTGCGCGAGCATCTGCTGGCGATCGAGCGGCGTCTCGTCGAGCAGGCGCTCGAGCGCTCCAAGCGCACGGTTGCGCACGCTGCGCGGCTGCTGAACCTGCGACGCACGACCCTCGTCGAGAAGCTCCGCAAGCTCGGTATCGTCAGCGGCGATGTAACGCCGGAAGATTGACGCTCGGGCGGCATCCGAGTGCCGCCCATGTGACCGGTCTCACGCTTTAGTGCCGATTCTCGCCGGCACGCCTCTTGCACCATCCACCCCGGTATACCCACCTGCCTGGTGGAGGTTTGAATGTCGGATGGTGAGAGCAGTATCGAGAGCGCACCCCCAGCGCAGGCTGAGGTGAGTGCACGCACAGAGGTGAGCGTCGCGACCGATCCAGTCGCATGCTCCGCTAACTCACAACGTCTTGCAGACCTCGCACGGCGCGTCGCCGCCAGCGATTGCACGGTGCTGATCGTCGGAGAGTCGGGCACCGGCAAGGAAGTGCTTGCGCGATTCATCCATGTCCGCTCACCCCGCAGCACCCGCCCGTTCATCGCGGTCAACTGCGCGGCGATCCCGGAGAACATGCTCGAGGCGATGTTGTTTGGCTACGAGCGCGGCGCCTTCACCGGCGCGCACGCCGGCCACCCGGGAAAATTCGAGCAAGCGCAGGGGGGCACCCTGCTGCTGGATGAAGTGACCGAGATGCCGCTCGCTCTGCAGGCCAAGCTGCTGCGGGTGCTGCAGGAGCGCGAAGTGGAGCGCCTCGGCGGGCGCACTCCGATCCCCTTGGACGTGCGCGTGCTTGCGACCACCAATCGCCGACTGCGTGAGGAAGTGGCCGCCGGCCGCTTCCGTGAGGATCTCTACTACCGTCTCAACGTGTTCCCTCTCGCCATCGCGCCACTGCGCCAGCGCCGCGATGACGTTCTGCCGCTGGCAATGCAGCTGCTGAGCGGTCGCGTTCGCGCGGGCGAGCGCATTCCCGCCCTGAGCGCCGAAGCGGCCCATCTGCTGCTCACCTATGCATGGCCGGGCAACGTGCGCGAGCTGGACAACCTGTTGCAGCGAGCGCTCATTCTGGTCAACGGCCCGGTCATCCGCCCGGAGCACATCCAGTTCGAGCTGGCCAACGATACGACACCGGCTCCGGCGCTCGCGCCTCCGGCCGGCAACACCGAAGCGACAAGCTCCGCGGCGTGTGCGAGCTCGCTCGCGGACTCCCTCGGACAGACCGAGCGCGACCTGATTCTGGACGCCTTGCGCTGCGGGGGCGGAAATCGCCGCGAGGCGGCCGAGCGCCTCGGCATCAGCGCACGAACCTTGCGTTACAAGCTCGCCCGCCTGCGTGAAGCCGGCATCGACGTGCCGGCCGCCTGAGCACCACAGAGAGACGACCCATGAGCCAGATGGAAATCGATCGCGTTCTCGCTCAGATCCGCTCCCTGTCCGCGCAAACGCGGGCCGGCGGCGCCACGGCGCCGGATCAGACTCAACAAACCGGCGCCAGCCAGTTCGCAACGATGCTCAAGAAGGGCATCGACCAGGTGAACCAGACTGAACAGAGCGCCACCTCACTCGCCGACAAGTTCGAGCGCGGCGTGCCCGGAGTGGACCTGCCGCAGGTGATGCTCGAAATGCAGAAGGCAACGGTGTCCTTTCGCGCCCTGACCGAGGTCCGCAACCGCCTGGTCAGCGCGTATCAGGACATCATGAACATGCAGATCTGAGTGAGCTCATAGACAAAGACCCATGGCCGCCGAAGTCATCAGCACACCGGCCCCGTCGGGAATTCCCGCGGGCCTGAAGCCTCTCCTCCTCCTGATCGGGATCGCGGCGGCCGTCGCCGTTGGCGTCACCGTCGTGCTCTGGTCGCGCGGCCCGAGTTTCAGCCTGCTCTACAACAACCTGTCCCCCGAGGATCAGGCATCGGTCGCCCAAGCGCTCGATGCCGCCCAGATCCCGTATCGCCTGCAACCGGGCTCGAATGCCATCGAAGTGCCTGCGGAGCGCATCAGCGACGCCCGCCTGAAGCTCGCCGGACAAGGCCTCCCGGAGGGCGGCGGCGGATTCGCTGCAGTGGACAAGGATCCCGGCTTCGGCGTGAGTCAGTTCGTCGAGAACGAGCGCTATCAGCACGCGCTGGAGGCCGAGCTGGCACGCACCATCGCCAATCTTCGCCCCGTTGAAGGTGCCCGGGTGCACCTGGCGGTGCCCCGGCAGTCTGCCTTCGTGCGCGATCACCGCGGCGCGAGCGCTTCGGTCTTCGTACAGTTGAAGCAGGGACGGCGGCTCGAGCAGGAGCAGGTGCAGGCCATCGTGAACCTGGTCGCCTCCAGCATCCCGGATATGGAAGCCAGCCAGGTCACCGTGGTCGACCAGCAGGGGCACCTGCTCTCCTCACCTACAACCAGCGAGGAGAGTTCGAGTGAGCGACAATTCGATCTCGTGCACCGCCTGGAAGACGACTACGTACAGCGCATCGAAACGCTGCTGACTCCACTGGTGGGACCCGGAAGGGTCCGCGCGCAAGTCGTCGCGCAGATGGACATGTCGACGACGGAGGAAGCGAGCGAGCAGTACAAGCCTGACAGCCAGGTCGTACGCAGCGAGCAGACCTCCGAGCAGGTGAACCGCGACGGCTCCGGCCCGCAGGGCGTGCCTGGCTCACTCACCAATCAACCCCCCGCGGGCGGAGTTGCACTGCCGCCGCCGAACGCTGCGGCGCCGAAACCCGCGGACGCTTCGAAAGCCCAGGCCGCTGCGGGCGCTGCTGCTAAGACTCCGGCAGCAGCGACCGAAGCGGTCGCGGGCACGACTTCCGTAGGTGCCGCCAACGAAAGCAGCACCTCGAAGGAAGCCACCCGCAACTACGAGATCGATCGCAAGGTCGCGTACACGCGCCAGCCGGCGGGCAAGCTGCATCGGCTGACCGTCGCCGTCCTGATCGACAACCTCCATACGACCAACAAGGACGGCAAGACGGTCGATGTGCCGCTGACACAGCCGCAGCTGGATCACATCACTCAGCTCGTCAAGGACGCGGTGGGCTACGACGAGTCGCGCGGCGATGCCGTCAACGTCGTGAACCAGTCGTTTACGCCGGAAGCGCCGGCCGCCGAGGACGGCGACGTCGAGAAGCCGCCGATCTGGGAGTCGCCGCTGTTCCAGCAGCTCGCGAAGCTGGGAGCCGGCGCCATCGTGCTGCTCGTGCTGGTGCTGTCGGTCCTGCGGCCGCTGGTGAAGAATCTGATGGGACAGGCACGCGCCGTCGCCGTCGCGAGCGCTCCAGTCGCCCTGCCCCAGCAGGTGGCCGAGAGGGACACGGCAAAGGCAGCTACGCATGAAGTGCAGGTAGCCCAGGCACGCTCGCTGGTCAGCCAGGACCCCAAGCGCGTCGCGCAGGTCGTCCGTGGATGGGTAAACCAGGATGAATGAGCGCGAACGGAAAGATGCGCGCAGCGGCACCGAGCGCGCAGCCATCCTGTTGTTGACCCTGGGCGAGCAGGAAGCCGCGCAGGTGCTCAAGCACATGGGGGCGAAGGAGGTCCAGCGCATCGGCACTGCGATGGCCAAGCTCACCGGCGTGTCGCGGGAGGAAGTCACGGGCGTCGTATCCGACTTCACCACCTCCGTGGAGACCCAGACCGCCGTCGGTGTCGGCACGGACGAGTTCCTGAGGAAAGTGCTGGTGGACGCGCTCGGGGCGGACAAAGCCGCGAGCATCATCGACCGCATCAACATAGGCCGCTCGACCAAGGGCCTGGAAGCCCTGAAATGGATGGACCCGAGAGCTGTGGCCGAGCTGATCCGGCTGGAGCATCCCCAGATCATCTCCATCGTGCTGGCTTACCTCGACCCCGATCAGTCCGCGGAAATATTGGCGCTCCTGCCTACGAACGTCCGTGCCGATGTCGTCGTGCGCATTGCCACACTGGACGGCGTGCAGCCCTACGCGCTGTCGGAGCTGGATGACATCATGGAGAAGCAGTTCGCGGGCAAGCAGGGTGGCGTGACCTCCGCAGCGCTCGGCGGCGCCAAGGCCGCGGCAGACATCATCAACTTCCTGGAGCCGAGCGCCGAGGGCGCGCTCATGGAGCAGATCACGCACGTGGACGCTGCACTGGGACAGCGGATCCAGGATCTCATCTTCGTGTTCGACAACCTGATCGACCTCGACGATCGCAGCATGCAGGAACTGCTGCGTCAGGTCCCGGGCGACCGCCTGATGCTCGCCATGAAGGGCTCGGACGAGGCCCTCAAAGAGAAGATCTTCAAGAACATGTCGCAGCGCGCCGCCGACATGCTCAAGGACGACATGGAGGCCAAGGGCCCGGTCCGCATCTCCGAGGTCGAGGCCGCGCAGAAGGAAATCCTCGCCGCCGCACGCAAGCTGGCCGAAGCCGGCGCCATCAATCTCGGCGGCAAGGGAGAAGAGTTTGTCTGACCCGCGCCGCCCCGCGCCCGCGGGACCGGATGCGGTCCAACGCTGGGCGATGCCCGAGATGGAAGGTCCGGTCGTCGGCCGGCCACGCGACGACCGCAATTCCGGACCGCACGCCGCGCGTCTGGCGCGGCAGGAAGCGGAGGCCCGCGGCTACGAAGCCGGTCTCTCCAAAGCGCAGTCCGAGATGCAAGGCCGCATCGCGGCGCTCGATGCGCGCCTGCAGCAGATCGACTCGATCCTGCAGCTGCTGGGGCGTCCGTTGCAGGACCTGGACGCCCGCGTGGAGAGCGAGCTGACACAGCTGGCGCTCACTGTCGGCAAGCAACTCGCCCGGCGCGAGCTGAAGATCGACCCCGCCCAGGTAATCGCGATCATCCGCGAGTCCCTTGGGCAACTGCCGATTGCGGCACGCGAAGTGCGCGTGCACCTGCATCCCGAAGATGCGGCCGCCGTCCGCGAGCGCCTCGCGACGCCTACAACCGAGCGCGCGTGGACCGTCGTCGAGGATCCGACCCTGTCGCGCGGCGGCTGCATCGTTAGAAGCGAAACCTCGCAGATCGACGCGCGTCTGGAAAGCCGCGTGCACGCGGTCATGACGAGCACCCTGGGCGAAGAACGCGTGCCATGAGCGCCGCCGACCTGACTACGGCCCGAGGAGCCGCCTGGACCGAGCGCCTCGAACGACGCAGACGGCGGGCGCAGCTGACGCCCCCGCCTCCTGTCGAGGGCTCGCTGACACGCATGATCGGGCTCACTCTCGAAGCGGTGGGCTGTCAGGCATCGATCGGCGACTGTTGCGATGTGATCGCCGGAGACGGCTCGCGTGTCGAATCCGAAGTCGTCGGGTTCGCAGGCGACCGGCTGTATCTGATGCCTACCGGCGATGCTCACGGACTGGGTCCTAATGCTCGCGTCGTTCCCCGGCAGCGGGCCGGAACTGTGCGCGTAGGGCGGCAACTTCTTGGCCGCATCGTCGACGGTGCGGCCATGCCGCTGGATGGGCTGGGGCCGCTGGATTGCGAAGCGACCGTGCGCCTCACCGGGAAGCCCATCAACCCGCTGCAGCGCCATCCCATCTCGGAGCCTCTCGACGTTGGCGTGCGCGCCATCAACTCGCTGCTGACAATAGGTCGCGGGCAGCGCGTGGGCCTGTTCGCAGGCAGCGGCGTCGGCAAGAGCGTTCTGCTGGGCATGATGGCGCGCTACACGAGCGCGGACGTCATCGTGGTCGGCCTGATCGGCGAGCGCGGCCGCGAAGTGAAGGAATTCGTCGAACGCATCCTCGGACCGGAGGACCGCCGGCGCGCGGTCGTGATCGCGACTCCCGCCGATCACCCCCCCCTGATGCGCCTGCACGGCGCCTGGCTAGCCACGGCGATCGCAGAGTATTTCCGCGATCAGGGGCTGAGCGTGCTGCTGCTGATGGACTCACTGACACGCTTCGCGCAGGCGCAGCGTGAGATCGGACTCGCCATCGGCGAGGCACCGGCCACGAAGGGCTATCCCCCTTCAGTGTTTGCCCGGCTCCCGCAGCTGGTCGAGCGCGCCGGCAATGGCGCCGAGGGCTCCGGGTCGATCACGGCGTTTTATACCGTGCTGACTGAGGGCGACGACCATAACGATCCCATTGCGGATGCCGCGCGAGCGATTCTGGATGGACATATTGTGTTGTCCCGGCGGATTGCCGAGAGCGGCCACTACCCGGCCATCGACGTCGAGGCCTCCATCAGCCGCGCGATGCACGAAATCGCCTCGCCGCAGCAGATCCAGACGGCGCGACAGTTCCGTCAGACGCTCAGCACCTACCAGCAGAATCGCGACCTGATCGCCATTGGAGCGTATACGCGCGGCAGCGATCCCCGGATCGACGCTGCGATCGCCCTCTGGCCGCGGATGCAACGCTTTTTGCAGCAGGATCTGCACGAGCGTGCCGATTTCGCGGCGAGCCTCACAGCCCTGCAGGCGACCTTGGCGGAAAGTGACGCCGGCGGGGCGACACGGGGCTGATAGATGGCAACCAAGCGCTCACAGAGAATGGCGGTCGTGCAGAAGGTCGTCGACGACCAGGAACGGCGCCGCGCTCAGGCTCTTGCCGCGAGCGAGAGGCGAGTCCAGGAAAGCGAGGCCAAGCTCACCGAGCTCGAAAAGTACCGCGCCGGCTACCTGCGCGATTTCAGCTCGAAGGCCGGTAGCGGCATCAGCGCCGCCAGCGCCCGCGATTACCAGGTGTTTCTCGCGCGCCTCGAGGAGGCGCTGAAACAGCAGGCCCAGATCGTGGCCCGGGCAAAAGACCAAAGAGACACCGAACGGCGCAACTGGCAGGGAGCTGCGCAGCGCGCCGGCGCGGTCGATCACATGGTGCAGGTCTGGAACACGGCCGACCGCAAAGAGCTCGAGCGGCACGAGCAGAAAGAATCCGACGAATTCTCACAGCGCAGCCCAGCGCACGGAGTACATCGGCGTGGCTCTTGAGTCCGTTTCCACTTCTCCGGCTGCCTCGACAGGCGCCGCTTCGCCCCGCGGCTCGAGTGGCGGCATCGCCAGCGTGCTCGGCGGCGGTGCTCCGAACGCTGGCGCCGGTTCCGGCAGTGCCAACCCAGGGGCAGCCGCGCCCGGATCCAGCAGCGCCGCCGGAGCACCTGACACTCCCGCCACGTCCAGCGGTACTGCACGATCCAAGGGCGCGGGCGGCCGATCCAACTCCGCGGGCAACGGCGCTAAAGGCGCCGCCGGACCCAACAGCCCCAGCAGTGCGACGGGATCGAAGGGCACCGCAGCCCCTGCCAACCCGGCCACCCCCGGCGGATCACCGGCGACGCAAGCTCCTGGCGGCGGCGCCCCGAATTTCCTGCAGCTGCTGGCACAGTCCGGCGCGGATGCGAAGGCCGATCCCAAGGCCGCGACCCCCGCGCCTGCGAAATCCGCAGACGCGAAGCCCACGGCCGACGATACCAAAACCCCTGCCGACAGCGACAACACGGACCCTAGCGCCATCGCCGCTGCGATCGCGCTGCTTTCACAATATATGGCGTCGCCGCCGGCATCTGCCGCCAGCGCAGCGCCGCGACCGCCGAGCGCTTCTGACACGGCCCAGACCAACGCCGCGACGGCTTCGCTCACCGGTGTCGCTGCCGCGGCTAGCGCCCCGGTGGGGACGACAGGAGCGAGCTCTGCGACCGATACGAAGGCGAAGAGCTCGGCGGCCGCCACCACAGAGCAGGATCTGGCAGCGCTGCTCGTGGGAGACGCGGACGCGCACACCACGAAAACCGCGACGACCTCCACCGACTCCACCCAGTCTGGCGGCGGCTCCTCCTCGCAGGACTCGTCTTCGACGCCTGATGACGGTGGGAGCTCCGCGGCCTTGGCGGCCGCCGGATTGAATCCTCCGGTGGGTATCGCAACGCATCTTCCCGCCCAGGCGGTTCCGACCCATCACGCCGACCTGAAATCCCCTGTCGGCACATCCGCGTGGAACGACGAGCTCGGTGGCAAGGTCACCTGGATGGCGAACCAGGGAATCGACTCCGCCTCCCTGAAGCTCTCACCCGAGCACCTGGGCCCCGTCGAGGTGCACATCTCCGTGCAGAACGGTTCCACCAGCGTGATGTTCGGCGCCGCCCAGGCCGATACCCGCGCGGCGCTGGAGCAGGCATTGCCCCGGCTGCGGGAAATGTTCGCCGGCCAGGGACTCACCCTTGCCGATGCCGGCGTCTCGCGCGAGCCGCCCCGGCAACAGGCCAGGCCAGCGGCCATCGCGCCCGTCACCGGGATATCGGCGGTTGCGGAAGACGCCCCGTCCGTGTCGAGTGTGATGCGAGTCCGGTTGGGTTTGCTCGACACGTACGCCTAGCCGCCGGGCAGCGGGCTCTGCACGCGCCGGCGCGCTAACGTGCTTCGTTCGTGCGCCGCAGCGACGCGGTTCGCAGTCACCCGCCGGGCAGCGGGCTCTGCACGCGCCGGCGCGCTAACGTGCTTCGTTCGTGCGCCGCAGCGACGCGGTTCGCAGTCACCCGCCAATAAACCGTCGCGCGCCCCTCCCTGCGACGCGTTTCACACTCCCGAG
>DATNEN010000238.1:0-15463 GCA_035552975.1 Steroidobacteraceae bacterium | reverse complement strand
GAGGTGGCAGGGGGGCGGCAGGGGGGCGCAGGGAGGCGGCAGGGGGCGCCGCCTGGGCAGGCGGCCCCGGGGAGGGGGGCCGGGCGACATCACGGTCCCGCTCAGGGTACGGGTCGGATCCGCGAGTCGGCGGTGAGCTCCAGCAGATCGAGCTCTTCTTCGGCTGCGTGGAACGCGTCGTCGCCGATGACGGAGCGCTCGCGCAAGTCCATCAGCGCCTGCCGCTGGGCGCGCACGGCGAGCCGCTGGATATCGGTAAGGCCGCTGGAAGGTTGCGAGGGCGAGGGCGCTTCATCGCCCAGTCTCAGCCGCGCCTCATATTCTCGGCGCAGAGTCTCAATGGAGGGGTGCGCTTGCTGCTCGGCGAGGATACGCAGGGCAACCCGTGCGGTCTCCACGCGAGCAATCCTGACTTCGCGCTCTACCGAGCCGTCGTCCTTCAGCCTCAGCCACAGCAGCAGTGGGCGAAGGGTCATGCCTTGGATGACCAGAGTGAACAGCACGACACAGAAGGCACACAGGATGATGAGATCGCGATACGGAAACGCCTCGGAGGGCGAGCCATCCGGGAGAGCCAAGGCGGCTGCGAGAGTGACGATTCCGCGCATGCCGCACCAGGCAACGACGACACTGCCGCGAAAGCTCGGTAATTGAGTCAAGCCGCCGCGCGCGGCCGCCCACCACCTGACAAAAGCGGTGTGTGACATCACCCACCCGACCCGCACGACAACTGCGGTGAGGCACACCGCGCCAGCGCACAGGGCGTAGGTCTGCCAGTCCGAGCCATGCATGCGCGTGAGAATGGTGCGCAGCTGCAGGCCGATGAGAACGAATGCGAGCACATTCAACACGAATACGACGACTTCCCACACCGCGTATGAGGAGATGCGGTGACGCGCGTCCGTGCGCCCCGGCGCTCGCCGCGCCAGCGTCATGGCGTAGGCGACGACGGTCAGGATTGCGGACAAGCCGAGCCGGTCGGCGAGAACCCATACTGCAAACGTGCCGACGAACTGCAGCAGCACCGAAATGGGGATGTCGTCCACGCGACGCGTGAGCCATAAGTACGCACGGGCGAGCACGATTCCGGCTACGACGCCGCCACCGCATGTGACGAGAAACAGCGGCACGACGCTCCACCCGGACACAGCTCCTGTCATCGCCGCGGCGAGCGCGACACGAAACACCAGCAGAGCGCTCGCATCGTTGAACAGGCTCTCGCCCTCGAGCACGACCAGCAACCGATGTGGAGGCTGCAGACGGCGCAGTACGGCTGTCGCCGCGGAAGCGTCCGAAGGTGCGACGATTGCGCCAAGCGCGACCGCGGCGGCCCACGACATCTCCGGCACCACTTTGCGTGCCACCAGCGCGACTGCACCAATGGTGAGCGCAACCATTGCGAGCGCGAGACTCACGACCGGCACGAGGTTCGCTTTCAGATCTCGCGGCGATGCATCGAAGGCCGCATCGAGGAGCACGGGCGCTACGAAGAGGGCCAGGGCGAGCTGTGGGTCGAGGGTGACCTGCGGTGTGCCCGGCAGCAGAGCGAGAGCCGCCCCGGCGAGGGCCAGCAGTGCGGGATACGGCACGGCCAGCCGGTCGGCCCAGAGGGCGAGGACCGCGCCCACCAGCAGCAAGGCAATCACCAGCTCGAAGAGGAGCATCGCGCGACTGTAACCCAACGCACCGCGGACGGTGAGCGCGCAATCCGGCGCGACATGCCTGCACCGATCGTCGCGTCCGCCGCTACCCGCGTACCCATTGGGACGCCGGTCACTCGCCGAAGCCTTTGGCGTCGCACCTCACCGGCTTTGCAGTTACCATGAACGCGGCGCGGCATTCGCGCCAAGCGCGACGAGGCCGGTGTGACAGCGAAGATCATCGATGGGAAGGCAGTGGCCGCCAGGATCCGCCAGGACTGCAGAGAGCGTGTGAACGCGCTGCGCGAGAGCGGGGTCGTGCCGGGCCTGGCCGTGATTCTCGTCGACGGCAATCCGGCTTCGGCCGTCTATGTCGGGAGCAAGATCAAGGCTTGCGCAGAGGTGGGCGTGCGCTCGATCCGCCTGGATTTCCCGAATTCGGTGGGCACCGAGGAGCTGCTGGAGGCGATCGGACGCCTCAACGAGGACCCGGCCGTGCACGGGATCCTGGTACAGCTGCCGCTCCCACCGCAGGTGGACATGCGCAAGGTGCTCGGTTGCATCGCGGCCACCAAGGATGTCGACGGTTTCCATCTGTACAACGTCGGCGCGCTCGTTGCCGGCAACACGGTGTTTCCGCCATGCACCCCGTACGGGGTCGTGAAGATGCTCGAGACGGAGGGCATTCCGGTCGAGGGACGCAATGTGGTGGTCGTCGGCGCGAGCAACATCGTGGGAAAGCCCATGGCGCTCATGCTGATGCAGCGCGAGGCGACGGTCTGTATCTGTCACGCCAAGACGCGCGACCTGGCGCAATTCACCATACTCGCCGACATTCTGGTCGTGGCCGCCGGACGCCCGAACCTGATCATCGCGCAGATGGTGAAGACCGGCGCCGTCGTCATCGACGTGGGCATCAACCGCCTTCCCAACGGCAAGCTGGTGGGCGATGTCGACTTCGAGGGCGTGCGGCAGAAGGCTTCCTACATCACGCCCGTTCCCGGAGGGGTCGGTCCGATGACCGTCACCATGCTGCTCGTGAACACCATCTCTTCAGCGGAGCGGCACTTCACCGCCCCGACAGAAGGTCCGGTACCCGAGCTCGGCTGACACCGCCGCGCCCGCGCCACACGCCGGCGACCCGCGGGCCCGTGCTCAGAAGTCGATGTGCTGCATGTAGCCGCCGTCGACGTGCAGATTCTGTCCGACGGTGAATCCTGACTTCGGGCTGGCCAGAAACGCCACCGCATTGGCGATGTCCTCGGGCTTGCCCAGGCGGCCGATCACGCAGGCCTCCTGCGCGGCCTTGTAGAGCTGCGGCACGTTGGTCTTGATCCGATCCCACGCGCCGCCGTCGAAATAGATCGGGCCCGGAGAAACCGTGTTCACCCGGATGTTGTCCTTGGCGACTTCCTTGCTGAGCATCGAGCCGTAGGCGATCAAAGCCGCCTTGGACGCGCCATACTGGTGTGCGCCGGGAGCAGGGATGACCTTGGAGATGAGGCCGGAGATGCTGGAGATCAGCACGATGGCGCCGCCCTTGGACTTGCGCAGGTGCGGCAGCGCGGTCTCACAGCCGCGCACCGCGCCCATGATGTCGATCTCGAACCCGAGCTTCCAGCCGTCCGCGCCGCCGACGGAGGGCGAGGCGGTCGTGTTGGAGACGAAAATGTCCAGGCCGCCGAGGCGCTGCGCGGCCGAATCGATCCACTTCACGTAGGCGGCGGAGTCGGACACATCCAGCGCATCCCCGATCGCGTTGACGCCCTTTTTTCTCAGGCTCTCGACCGTCGCTTGCACGTTGGCCGCGGTCCGCGCGCAGATCGCGACGTCGACCCCCTCATCGGCAAGCGTTTGCGCGATGCGCAAGCCGATGCCCTGGGTCGCTCCGGTGACGATGGCCTTGCGGCCCTTCAGCTCTAAATCCATGGATGCTCTCCACTCAATGGTTGGTCGGAGTGCCGGGATGATAGCGCCAACCGGGGCGCTCCAACGAGAGCGGCTGCGAGCGCCCATCGAGGTCTGAAAGTTGCGCGCGGATCGCCGCGGCAACGCCGCGAGCGGCCGGCAAGGGGCGGGCGAGTGCCGGCGACGGGGCTCAGGTGCTCGAGCTGCTCTCCGACCCGCCGCGGCCCTGCGCCTGACCGCCTTCAGCAGGTAGCAGCATGCGCCCCTTGCCATGCTCGAGAAGCTGCGCGAATTCCGCCCCGGGCACTGGCTTGCTGTGCAGGTAACCCTGCGACTGGTTGCAGCCCACATGCCACAGGAAGTCGAGCTGCTGCTGGGTTTCCACGCCTTCGGCCACCGTGGTGAGATTGAATGCCCGGGCCAGCGAGATGACCGTCCCGACCAGGATCTTGCCGGCGGCTTCCTCCGGCACCTGGCGGATGAAACTGCGATCGATCTTCAGGGTATCGATGGGGAGCGAGGAGAGGCGGCTGAGGGATGAGTAGCCGGTGCCGAAATCGTCGATGGCAATGCGGACGCCGGCGCTGCGCAGGAGCTTGAGCTTTCTGACTTCCGCTGCAGAATCCTCCTGCAGGGCTCCCTCGGTGATCTCGATGTCCAGGCCGGCCGCCTCCGATGACCAGCCCTTGAGTGCCTTCAGGAAGCTCGGTGCGAAGTCCGGCAGCCGCAGTTGCAGCGGGGAGACGTTGACCGCGATGCGCACCGGCGCGAGTCCGGCGTGCAGCCAATCCTGCAGATCCTGCGCCGCCCGCTGGATGACCCAGTCCCCGACATCGACGATGATGCCGGTCGCTTCCAGCACCGGCAGGAACGCTGCGGGCGAGACCAGTCCGGAGTCCGGATCGTTCCAGCGGATGAGTGCTTCCACCCCCTGGATGCGGCGCGTACGCACATCGACCTTCGGCTGATAGTGCAATTCGAACTGGCGCCGTTCGAGCGCGAGGCGCAGCTTGTGCTCGAGCGCGAGCCGGCTGACCATCTGCGAGTGCTCTTCCGGACTGTAGTGCAGCTGCCTCTCGCCGGAGGCGCGCGCGTTGCGCAGGGCGACCTCCGCGTTCTGTACCAGCATGTTCGCGTCCTTGCCGTGAACCGGGAACACCGCGAATCCGGACCGGACGGCCACGGGAATCTCCCGCTGCTCGATGACGAAGGGCTCGCCGAAAAGCGCTACGGCGTGCTCCTGCGCGCCGACCGCGACTTCGTCGATGGAGCGCGTGCCCAGCTCCTGCACGATGGCGAAGGTGCCGCCGCCGAAGTGGGCGATGTGGTCGGTCTGCGGGAAACGCCGCTTGAGCCTGTCCGAGACGTGCTGCAGCAGCAGATCGCCGGTTCTGCGCCCATAGGAGTCGTTGATCAGGCTCAGTCGCTCCACATCTATGACGGCCACTGCATAACGCGAGCGGCGCCCCGCGGGGTGATTCAACAGACGCGAGAGTCGCTCGCAGAACAACGAGCGCTTGGCAAGCCCGGTCTGCGCATCGAAGTGCGACAGGAACTTGACCGTCGTGTCCTTCTGGAGGAACTGCAGTGCGAAGGAGAGGTTACCGGCGACCTCCCGTAGCATGCGCAGCTCCTCTTCGCTGATGGCACCGGATTCGTGCGCAGTGAGCACCAGTACGCCGATTGCTGTGTTGTCCACCACGAGCGGCAGGGCCACGACGGACAACAGGCCCGCCCCCTGGATCACTTCCTTCACCTGCGGTGTCGCATCGATGTGCGAGGTGTCGTTGCAGACGTAGGGCGTTGCATTACTGATCACCCTGCCGACAATGCTGCTGCGCTCCTTGCTGCTGTCGACGAGGGCGCGACGAAGTGCGCCCGTCACGCTCTCATCGACACCGCTCCAGGCGATCGGCTGCATCGTGGGCGCTCCCGGGGACTTCGCCGAAATGATCGCCGTAGCATAGCGGCCGACCGCCACCGCGAGACGGCAGGTTTCCTGCAACAGCTCCTTGCGGTCGCGGACCCGAACGACCAGGGCATTGATGCCGCTCAGCATGCGCAGCACGCGGTCCAGACGCGCGAGCTGCGCCTGCTCGCGTTGCCGCTCTTTGCGGGCCTGGGCATCGGCGAGCGCACGCCGCACGGCCGGCGGCAGACGCGTGAGATTCGTCTTCAGGACGTAATCGACGGCGCCGCACAGCAGCGCATCGATGGCGCGTTCCTCGCCGATCGTGCCGGAGACATAAATGAACGGGACCTCCGGGGCGAGCTCGTGCGCGATGCGCAGCGCCGCGATGCCGTCGAATTGCGGCAGGCTGAAATCCGACAGAATGAGATTAGGTGTGAAGCTCCCCAATGCCTCGCGCAGGGCTTCTTCGGTTTCCACGCGTTTGCAGACGCAATCGATGCCGGCGCGGCGCAGCTGTGCAAGCGACAGCTCCGCTTCGTACTCCAGGTCCTCGATGAAGAGGATGCGGATCGGCTTCGGATGCTGCGATGCGGATGTCATGATTGATCCCTAACTTACACGACGAAGAAAAAGGTGGCGCCGCTGCCGGGCGCGCTCTCGGCCCAGATACGGCCGCCATGACGCTGCAGGATGCGCTGTACGATCGAGAGGCCGACCCCGGTGCCCTCGAACTGCTCGCGCGAATGAAGCCTTTGGAACACGCCGAACAGGTTGTCGGCGTATTTCATGTCGAAACCGGCGCCGTTGTCGCGTACGAAGTAGACGCGCTCGGTCGCCCGCACGCCCTCTGCGGGCGCGCCGCTCTTTTCCGCGGTCGCGTTCACCGCGGGCGCGGCGTCCTGCACGATCGTGCCGATGTGTACACGCGCATTCGCGACCTTGCGCGTGAACTTGAAAGCGTTCGAGAGCAGGTTGATCACCACCTGCTCGAGCAGCGAGGGATCCCCCTCGCAGCCGGGCAGCTCTTCGAGCTCTACATCGACGACGCGCTCGGGCTCGCGCGTTCGCAGATCGTTCAGCACCCGCTTCACGATCGCGTTCAGATCCACCGGCCGCCGGTTCAACGGCGCGCGGCTGAAACGGCAGAACTTCAGCAGATCCTCGATGAGCTGATCCATGCGCTCGGCACCGGCGATCACCTGGTTGAGGCGTCGGCGTCCCTCCTCGGGGATGCCCTCGCCGAACTCGCTCAGATACAGGTCGGTGAAACCTCGGATGGCGCGCAAGGGAGAACGCAGGTCGTGCGACACGGAATAGGAGAATGACTCCAGATCGCGGTAGGCGGCCGCCAACTCGGCAGTCTGCTCGCGTTCGCGCCGCTGCAATGCCGCGTTCTCCAGGCGCAGGCGGCGGATATCGAGGGCACGGCCGATCACCGTCAGGATGGCATTCAACTTGAAGGGCTTGAGCACGTAATCGAGAGCGCCGACCTGCATGGCTGCAACGGCGGTGTCGATGGTGCCGTGGCCCGTCATGACGATGCCGGCGATCTCCGGGTCGATGGCGCGCGCGGCCTTGATGAGACCGATACCATCGAGCTCGGGCATCATCAGGTCGGTGAGCAGCAGCTCGTGTTCGCCGGCGCGCAGATTCTCGAGCGCCTCCTGCGGAGAGCTGTACCCAGTGGTTCGGTAGCCCTCGATCTCCAGCGTGGTGCACAGCGCCTTCATCTGCGCCATCTCATCGTCCACCACGAGCAACCGGGCCGTCACGCGAGTGCCTCCCGTGATTCATCCGGCCGCCCGGATGAGTCGCCCACCGTCGCGAGCTCGGCCAGGGCCTGCCGCAGGTCGTTCAGGCGCGGTGGCTTGTTCAGTACCCGGTTGACATCCGGAGGGATGTCGTTCTCGGCGACCAGTCGTTGTCCCCAGCCGGTCAGCATGATCACCGGAGTCATCGGGGAGGCGGCTTTGACCGCCCCAGCTACCCGGCGGCCGTCGACGTGCGGCATTCCCAGATCGGTGATCACCAGCGCGAACGGCTTGCCGGCCTTCACCGATGCGGTAAAGGTATCGATGCCCGCCTGTCCACCGCCTGCCACCGTGACCGCATGTCCGTCGGCTTGCAGGATGTCCTCCAGAGATTTGATCAGCAGCGGATCGTCATCGACCAGCAGAATGCGCAGCCGCCGGGGGATGGCGACGGTCGGCATGCGCACGGTGCCCTCCTGGTCCTGGTCGGCTTCTGCGAATACCAGGCGGAAGGTGCTTCCACGACCGAGCTCGCTGTCGATCTGCAGCTCGGCGCTGTGCCGTTGCACCATGCCATACACCATCGCCAGGCCAAGGCCGCTGCCGCGATCGCCCTTGGTGGTGAAGAAGGGCTCGAGGCAGCGGCGCCTGGTGGCCTCGTCCATGCCGATGCCGGTATCGCTGACTTCCACGTGCACGCGGCGAGCGTGATCGGTCTCCGCGGGCTCCGTCACGCGAGTGCGCAAGGTCAGCGTTCCTCCCTCCGGCATCGCATCCACGGCGTTGAATATGAGATTGGTCAGGGCGTCGCGCATCTCGCCCTCGGCGACCATCACCTCGGCTGGGTCCCTGGAGAGCTCTTTGCGCAGCTCCACCATGATGCCGCGCTGCTGGGGCAAATCGCTCCAGCGTGCGTGCGTCAGGTCGATGGCCTGCTGAATCGTGCGGTTCAGATCGACCTTGGCGAGCGTCAACTGGGTCTCGCGCTGCCGGTAGAACTCGCGCATGCGGGCAACCGTGCCGGCTACATCGTCGATGGCCCGCTGGATCGTCGTCAGGTAGGCGCGCGCCCGTTCGCTCAAATTGGGCTCGCGCTCGAGCAGCGACTCTGTGTACAGGGACACCGGAGAGATCGCGTTGTTGATGTCGTGCGCGATACCGCTGGCCATTTGTCCCAGTGCGCGCAGGCGCTCCTGCTGCATCACCGTCTGCTGGGTCTGGCGCAGATCGTCATAGGCCTGCTGCAGGGCGCTGTTGAGCTGAGACTGCTTCACTGCCAGTGCGACGTGCTCGGCCAACTGCTTGAGGAATTCGCAGTCCGCGCTCGTAAAGCCCTCGGCCTGGCGCCGGGCAGCGATGAGGACGCCGAAGAACGTGCTTTCGGCCATCAGCGGGGCGACGACCATGGAGCGCAGGCCACTGTCCGCCAATCGCTGTGGTAGCGGTAGAGCCACCGCGCGAGTGTCGGGCTCGTACAGCAGCCGGCCTTCCAGGCACGCCGTAAAGCCGCTGGTTTCCACCGGTAGAGCTGCCTGCTCGTTGAGCTCGAGGTGTTCGCAGTACGCGCGGCTCGCAGCGCCGATCGTGTTGACGAGCAGGGGCCCGGATCCGCCGTCGCGGCGGCAGACGCAACAGAACTCGATGGGCAGGCTCTGCTCGAGGCTCGTGAGCACGACCTGGAAGATGCTGGAGAGGTCCTGGCGATCGCTGATGGCGCGCGTGATGTGCTGGAGCAGGCTCAGGTGGCTCAATTGCACGCGCAGGCGGCTCTCGGAGCTCTGGATCTCGGTGAGCATGTGATTGAAGGCGCCGGTGAGCGTGTCCAACTCGTATGTGTCGGCGGGGGGTGCGCGCACGGAATAGTCCCGGCGCGTCGAGATCGCCGTTGCCACTTTCGCCAGCTCCAGGATCGGGCGCGAGATGCGATACTGCAGCTGCCGCGAGATGGCATAGGCGAGGAGCGCCGAGGCGCCGATCAGGGCGGCGACGATGCCGCCATAGACGCGGATCCGCTCGTTGATCGCACGGACGTCGGAGCGGACGAACAGGGTTCCCAGGCGCCTGCCGCCTTCGCTGACGGGCAGGAATCCCGAGAGAAAGGACGCCTCGAAGCGATACGTGAAGTCGCGCTCTTGCGGACGCGTGGGAAAGGCACTCGGTGAGGTGCCCTTTGGATAGACCGCGAACAGCTTGCCGTTGGGATCGTAGAGTGCCGCGCCGGCAATGTGCCTGTCAGCCTCAAAGGCGGCGAGCACCGATTCGGCGTCGTCGCTGTTGTCGAAAGCAAGCGCGGCCGTGGCGTTGGCAGCGATGGCGCGGCCGAGGGTATCCAGTTGTTGGCGGCTGCTCTGCCGGAAGCTGACGAAGTCATAGGCGAACAGCGCCGCGGTAGTCAGCAGCACGACCGCGCCGGTGGTCAGCAGCACCATGCCGATGAGTTGCCTGCGGATGGGTGAGGAATGTGCGCTCATGTCAGCCGCTGCCCACGGTGCCGATGACCTGTGCGGGCCGCAGCAGCTTGGAGCTGATGGTGAGGCCGGCGTTGCGCGCGGAGTCGACGTTGATCTGCAGGCGGATCTTCTGGTTCTCGTTGAGGAACCGGATGATCACCGCACGCGGTGTCGCGGAATCCAGATCGCTCACCGTGAGGGTGCGCTGGTGCCCGAGGCTCGCCAGGGCCTTCTCCATCTCCCCATCGATCGAGCGATCGATGAACAGGATCTGGCAGGGCTTCAGGTCCCCGACGCCCGAGTAGCGCTGCACCACCAGCGGCCGGCCGTTGACGGTCTCACCCCGAACCGCCTCATCCAGCGCAGCTCCGAAGGGGTCCTGGCCCAGCACGCCGATGACGAACGGCGCTGCGGGTCCGGCGAAGGCATCCGCCGGCCATTCGACGAAATGCGTGAAGTTGAAAAGGAAGACCGCTTTGACCTGGTATTCGCCCGGCACCGGAGCGGCGTGGGCGCAGTTGAAGAGCAGCAGCAACGCCAGCCAGCCGATGCACAGGCTTTCCCTAGCCCTGTGCATCCAGGCTGCGCGCTTGCGCGTGAGACTTCGCTTTTCTTCCGTGCTGCTCATGCCGCCCGTGCTGGCAAACCGGCTATATCACTACGGCCACGGACCGTAGCATGAGCCTTTGGTCGAGCCTGTGAACCAGCTGCAATCTGTGAAATCTGAGTGTGAGTTGCATCACACGACGGAGCGGAGGTTGAAAGACTGCTGTAAGTTGCGCCGCAACGTGCGCCGCACGAGGGGGCGGCTGATTGAGGTTTCTTTGCATTCCCTGAGAGACGGTTGGCTTACGCGTCGTCGGCAAGGCGCGCCGACAGCGATGCGGATTCCGCGTGATCTACGATCATCCCTGATCGTAGCACGCGGGGGGCGAATTGCCGACGGCTCAGAGCGAGCCGAGGCAAGCGCTGAGATCGGCCTTCTGCCGATCGCTGAGTTGCATGTTGAAGCGCTTGTCGTAGAAGTCCACGACCTGGCGCAGGCTCGCGGCGGCGCCGTTATGGAAGCAGGGAGCGCGCGCTGCCAGGCCGCGCAGAATGGGTCCCTTGACACGATTGAGGTCCGCGCACTGCCCGGCCGGATCCACCTTCGCCAGAGCGGCGGCAATGTTGGGATCGGTCTCGAAGTTTGCGAGCGAGGGGTGTCCGACTCCGATGTCCAGTGGCAGCGACAGGGAATGATTGCCTACTTGGGTGAGTCGTGGCAGGTCGTGCAGGTACCCTTGATGACGGCGGGCTTTCCCAACGCAGCGTTGTCGTTGATGCCGCGCACGTCGGTGATGAACAGCGGTGCGGTGTTGAAGATCTGCTCGCCGGCGGCCACGGCGCCACGCGCGGCCGCGCGGCCATCCACGTTGCGATCCGCAGGAGTCAGTCCCGCGCGCGACCAGGCCTCGAAGGCGCTCAGCGAGCTCGAGTCGAACGCCTGGCCGCTGCGCGGAATACAGCCCGAGCTCGAGCTCGACGATCTGATTGAGCTGGCGAGGCGTCGGCGGCGCCAGAGCCATCGGTCGTGAGCGCACACCCGTAGGGATCGTGGACCGCGGTAATGGTGAATTGGGGACTGGCCGGCAGGGTGACCCGGTGCTATCCAGGAACGGCTCGAGATTTGAACGGTGCCGGTGTGGTGCTCCCGCCGGCGTAGGCGCTGCCTGTCAGGGCCAATGTGCTCGCCAGCGTGGCCGTCGCACGTCGAAAATCTTTACGCATAGGTCGACCTCCCCCGGCGGCGCGCCTCGAAACGCGGGCTGATTCTTTACCGCCTCGTGGTTGAACACGTCATTCGAGGGCGAAAGCGGACACCGGCTCGCTTGCCTGGCGCCCGGGCGCCCTACAAGATCCCTCGATGGGAGATCTCACGCAGCTGCTGCAGGCAGTCAGGGAGGGTGACAGCAGCGCAATGGATCGCGTTTTCGAGCTGACATATCACGAGCTGCATCAGCTCGCGCATCGCCGTCTGCACGGCTCGGCGCAGCGCGCTGAGCTCAACACGACCTCGCTCGTTCACGAATGCTACCTGCGGCTGGTGCAGGTGGGACAGCTCGAGGCGCAGGACCGCACGCATTTTCTGGCCTATGCCGCCCGGGCCATGCGTTCGATAGTGGTCGATGCGGTCCGCCGCCGCCTCGCGGCACGGCGCGGCGGTGCTGAGCTTCACGTAACGCTCTCGACGGAGACTCCGGACGCAGCGAGCTTAAGGGAGCACGAGCTGTTGCGGGTGAATGAGATGTTGGAGGAGCTGGGTAAGCTCGATGCGCGACTGGTACGCGTGGTGGAGATGAGATACTTCGCCGGCTTGACCGAGGAACAGATCGGGCTGGCGCTGGGGCTGAGTGCCCGGACGATACGCCGCGACTGGGAAAAGGCTCGCATGCTGCTGTTCACAGCCATGCAGGAGTGAGCTCCCGAGGCGATTGGCGTTCAGTCAGTTCAACACTTGCCAGATAGTCCTCGAGGGCTGAGCGCACGGCGTTGGCGACAATCGGGCGTGCCTCCTCAGTGCGCAGGTCGCGCGTGATCTCCAGCTGCGCGCCGCGCCCCCGCGCGCCGCGATTGCAGATGTTGAGCGGATGCCGGCCAGGGTAGCCATGCCCGTCCCGGCTCGCCGCCAGACCCGCGCCGGTCAGATGTTTGGCCAGACACGCCGTCAGATCGCCATCGAGCCCGCCCACGAAGATCTGGGAGTCTCCGCGGCATCCGTGGATCGCGAGGGTCACCTCGTGGGCCGAAGTCAGCGCGAGGCAGTGCGGATGATCGAAGCGGTGGCTGGTAATGTGAAGATCGCGGTTCGCGCCATACGGTTTGAGCCCCTCGAACACGAACAGACTATGGTCGGCCCCCGCGACCATCGCGGCGATCTCCGAAGTGCCGATCTCGATCCCGCCGCCGTGCGGCGCGAGCACGATGACGCGCGAGCCGGCGCGCTCGAGGGCACAGATGCGGTAGTCCTGACCGTGTCTCTCCCGCGCTGCAAGCTCAGCAAATGAGGCGTACTTGTCCAGCATGGCCGGCGAGCGGCTATGGCTGCGAGCGCTTGCCGACGGTGAACCACGTCTGCTGCGCGATGCTGTCCATGCTCGCGGCTCCCCGGGATAGCACGGCAAGACTGCCCTGCGGCGCAGGCACGATAACTCCCGCATAGCCGCTTTCGTGGAAGGTCTCGCGATGGCTGACGTGCTCGTCAGGCAGCACCATCACGGTCACAGGTCCCTGCGACGTGCGCAGCACCAGGTGCGGTACGAAATGTCCGCGGAAGAAGCAGTATTGAACGTAGGTCACTTGCTGAGAAGTGAGGCTCGAGCCGGTCACGCCGGCTTTGTGCAGCAGGTCTTCCAGAGCTCGCACATCGACCACCTGCGTGCTGACCCAACTGTTCGGCTCGCTTTGCACATGGGCGACCAGGTCGCGGGCGAGTGTGTCGGATGGGCGCAGGAGCCACATCGCCCCGACGACGGCCACGACGAGGCTCGCCGCAAGCGCCCAGCCCCGCCACAAAGCCGGCCGCGTACGCTTTCCCGCGACCGCAGCGGTTGCGCGCCGTGCGTCTTTGAAGCTCGCAATGCTCGCGGTGGTTGGGGTCGCAGCGCTCGACGGAGGAGGCACTTCCAGGGCACGCCGGATGTTCGCCTCGAGGCCCAGCATCTCGCGGTGGAACTCGGTGCAGCCGGAGCAAGTCTGCAGGTGCTCGGTGAGCTCGGGTGAAGAGGTGTAGGGGTCGGCCCCGATGAGCAGGGTTGCCTCCTCGCAGTTCACGGCGTGTCTCCCGTGGCCGTCGGCTCGGAAGAGGGTGCGAGCCCGTAGATAGCGCGAAGCTTGTTCCGCGCCCGAAAGAGGCGAGTCAGGACCGCTGTGGCGGACAGGCTCAACTCTCGAGCAATCTCCTCAGTCGAAAATCCTCCCAGCACTTGCATGATCAGCGGCTCGCGGTACTCCATCGGTAACTTGAGGATGGCCGCCCGCAGCGTGTGCAGGTCGGTGTCGTCGCCGGCGGCCAGCGCATGATGGTCGATCTCGTCATCCAAACAGACCAGCTCCAGACGCTTGCGCTCGTAGAGACGGGCATGCTCACGCCGGATGATGGTCAGCAGCCACGCCCGCGCGGAGGTCGCATCCTTCAGGCTCTCCCGCGAGCGCCACGCCCGCAGCATCGACTCCTGGACGATGTCCTCCGCGATGGCGCGGTCGCGTGCCAGCCAGTGGGCGAAGCGCACCAGGTCGGGGCGCAGCGCCTGCAACAGCCGGGTGATCCCCTCGTCTGCGGCGCCGCTTGGCCCCATACCGGGGGAGACCGGCTTTTCGGGTCCGGTATTGCGCGTGTCTTGAAGAATATCTGTCATGGTGCGTCGGCGATGCGGCGACCGGGTGTGCGTTGGGCGTCGGCACAGGCGCCGCGGCGCGATATTACTTCGGCTGGGGCGGCAGGCGTACTGTCGGGCGCGGGAATCGGTGGAGGGGGTGGGCCCACCACCGCCGGCCCGGGCAAAAGTCACTCGGCCTGCAATATGCCACGGCTCAGCCCGGTCTTTGACGACAACGATCCCGCAAAGGTGTTCCCCATGAGCGTCCTGGTGCGATTTCTGCTCGACTGGCCGGCAAGCGTTGCGCGCCATCTGAATTGGCTCGCCCCGCTGTTCGCGCGCATTACCGTGGGGTGGGTGTTCCTGTGGAGCGGCTGGGGGAAGCTCAACAGCCTGCCGCAGGTCACGGAGAACTTCATCGGCTGGGGAATTCCCTTCCCGCACATCCTCACCCCGTTCGTGTCAGGCGTGGAGCTCTTCGGGGGGCTGTTCCTGCTGTTGGGGCTGCTGACGCGCATCTCGGCCGGGGCGCTGGGGATCGTCATGATCGTGGCCATCCGCTCAGCCAAGTGGGGCGAGGTCGATTCGCTGGAGACGCTGCTCGGCTTCGATGAGTTCGAGTATCTGGCCCTGTTCCTGTGGCTGGCCATCGCCGGGCCGGGCAAGCTCGCGCTGGACCCCTGGCTGCAGAGGACCTTTGGGGGCTCCTCAGACGCGGGCTCCCCTGTGCAAGCCCGCGCCCGATGATTCGTTCAGCGCTCCCAGCGGCCCTGCTCGAAGTGGTACCGGCCACCGCGCTGTTCCCAGTGGGCGCCGTGCCAGTGATATCCGCGTCGTTCGCGGATGTAGTGTCCGTCGGTCCACACATGCTGATGGCCATTCCAACGCCAATAGCCGGGGGCCCACACGTAACCCACGCGCACCGCGGGCTCGATGACCACACGCGGGGGCGGAGGGGCTACAGCCACGTCAGCGTAGTAGCCTCCAGCGGGTTCCACCACGCATGCCGACAGTGTTCCCAGGGTCACAGCGGCCAACGCCGCCAGTACGGTAGTGCGAAGCTTCATATCTACCTCCTCTTGCGCAAGCTGCGCTTGCTCATCGTCGGTCCGGGGCAATCCCTCGTAGGGATTGCCCGTGCGACGCATGCGTCGCACCCTAGCTTCAGATAACGCTCGAGCGCCGCAAAAGATTACTTCCGAGCCTGCTCCCACTGCCTCACCCTCCTGCCGGATAATCGCGGAGCCGGCCTGAACAGATGCTGTATCGCAACCCACCAGGTGACCAATGAAAACAACAGTCCTCTCACTAGCGGCTTGGGCCGCCTTGTGCGTGTCGGGATTTGCCGCTGCTCAGCCGCCCGGGCCGCCTCCGGTAGTGCGGGGCACGGTCATCAAGCTCGCTGGCGACACCCTCACCCTGAAGACGAATGCGGGCAAGACCG
>DATNEN010000237.1:0-10140 GCA_035552975.1 Steroidobacteraceae bacterium | reverse complement strand
AAGGACTTGCTGCCTGAGACCGCAAAGGCAGCTACGCATACCCGGCATATTGTGTCTCCGGGTGCTCGAAGAAAGAGCGAACAAGCGCGGGACTCCTTTGTAGATGGCGCAGTACGGCGGTCTAAAGCTGCGAGTTGCGTCAGACGACGTCGCTCGCAAGTAGAGCGCGGGCAAGCATGTCCGGAAACCCTAAATGCCCCCGGCCTTCTCCGCGGGCCGCCTGGCTGCGGCCGATGCCAGAGAGCTATTTGAATGGCCGATTGGCGTGTGGGCCGTGAGTACGCGCAACCAGACGCCACGCCTTGACTTCAGCGCCAAATCCGATGGCGAACAACGCAAGACCAATGATGCCCGTGGTTACGGAGCTACCGACCGCGGTGCTGCCGGTCACGATCATCAGGTCTCCAATGACGAACAATCCCAGTGTGAAGGCATGCTTCAGCATAACTGCGACCTCCAATGCGGCAGCTTACTCGCGATCGCGAAAGGCTACAAATCGCGTCCGAGGCGGTATCGCCGCAGAAGCAAGCCACCCGATCCGGCGCAACCCGGCCACACCGGGCACCCGGGCGCGCCTGCTAGAATCCCGGCAAGCCGACATCCGAATAGCTGAACACGCGCCAAGCGTTGGATCCAGGAAGCGCCCAAACCGAGATTTCCTGCTTACCGGCTCTTGACTCGCATCGCCATGTGTATTAGTGTCTTGATACACATGAGATGAAAGTCGACCGATTCACAATATTCCCTGGTGCGGCCGAACCGATCTATCAGCAGATCGGCGCTCAGCTGCGCCGCCTGATCGCAAGCGGTCAGTTGTCTCCAGGTGAAGTACTTCCGTCCGTCCGCGACATGGCCATTCAGCACGCCATCAATCCGATGACCGTCTCACGCGCCTATTGCCAGCTGGAGGGGGAAGGTCTCCTTACGCGGCTGCGGGGCAAAGGCATGGTAGTGGCCCAGGGCGCGCATGCGGTCCTACCCACGGAAGAGCGGCTCGCGCGTCTGCAAGTCCAGCTTGCCGAGGTCGCTCGTCAGGCGCGCGAGCTCAATCTCCCCGCGCGCCTTGTCGTGCGGCGCCTGAAATCACTCCTGGAGGACTTTGAATGAGCGCCGTCGTTTCCGCAGTGATGCCGCCCGATGACGATATCCGCTGCGAGCGGATCACGAAGCGCTATACCGGCCATGCGGTGCTCAGCAAGGTGTCCCTCGGGCTCGCGCGTGGCACCGTACTCGGTCTCATCGGGCGCAATGGCGCGGGCAAGACTACGCTCATCCGTATTTTGCTCGGTCTCGAGCAACCCGATCTCGGTCAGGCTTTTGTTTTCGGCGAGGCTTCCCTGGGTTTAAGCGATACGGCGAAGGAGCGCATTGGCTACGTCCCACAGCAAGCGGATGCATTCGCCTGGATGCGCATTGGGGAAATGCTCGAATTTGTCGGACGGCAGTACCCGAACTGGGATCGCGATTTCGTCGACCTGTCGCTCGCACGCTGGCAACTCTCCGCGAACCAGAGACTCGCGAGTCTCTCACCCGGTGAGCGACAGCGCGTCGCAGTCATTCGAGCGCTCGCGCCCGACCCGGAGCTTCTGGTGCTCGATGAGCCGGCGTCTGCGCTCGATCCAGTCGCGCGCCGCGATCTACTCCGCGAGATCGTTGCCCGCTCCGCTGAACGCGGGACGACCGTATTCTTCTCGACGCACATCGTCTCGGATCTCGAGCGTATTGCCTCGCGCGTCATATTCCTGCACGACCATCATATCGTTGTCGATTCCCCCCTCGATGACCTCTCCGAAACGCATGCGCGCCTTACCCTTCCCGCGGCGTCGCCGGCGCTTTCAGCGGCCGAGGTTCCGGGTGAGGTTTCCAGGCGCCCCCAGCCAGACGGCTCTGTCACATTGGTGATCGCTCGCGGTCGCGGGGCAGACTGGCCCGACATTGTTGCTGCCCCGGGGACACGTCTCGATCCGCTCAATCTCGAGGATCTGTTCATTGAGGTTGCGCGGTGATGCGACGGGTCCGTGAAGACCTCTCGGCGCTGTTCGGCTCGATCGGCCGGCCGGCGATCTCGACATTCGCGTGCTGGGGCTGCGCTGCGGTCGCGTATCCGCTGGCGGCCCAGGGCGGCTACGCGGGTGCCGTTGTCGCCGCAATCGTATTCTCTCTGTCGGTGCTCTTTCTCGCGTACTTGCTCGGTTCAGGGGCACGCGTCTTTGTATTGGACGCGAAGCGCTCGTGCTTGCCCAGGTCACAGCGACTTGAGCGCCGAGCATATGTCCTCGCAACGGTGTTGCTCGTTCCCGCCGTGGTACTGACCATTGCCGCGCTTGTTGGAAACCCTGTGTGGCAGGCTTGGATCCCGCCGGTGCTCGTGCTCGTCATCGCACTCGCAGGACTGCTTGCGCCCCGCCGATCGATTTCCGCCGGCGGAGTTTTGCTCGTGGTCGTGCTCACAGCCTGTTGGACGGCAAGGGG
The DNA here is from genome assembly GCA_035552975.1 of Steroidobacteraceae bacterium. Lineage (GTDB taxonomy): Bacteria > Pseudomonadota > Gammaproteobacteria > Steroidobacterales > Steroidobacteraceae > 13-2-20CM-66-19. The sequence continues at coordinate 7,668 of DATNEN010000237.1, read as the reverse complement.
CCCGGGCGATCAACGCGTCAAGGGATGGCATTTCGCGCTCCTTGGTGCGGCGATCGCGATCCTCGCAGCCGCTGTGCCACTGCTGGCGGCCGTCAATTGGCGTCGGATGATGGAACGCGGCTCGCGACCCTTAAGTCTCGCGGAGCGACTTCGAGCCATCTGCGGTCGACTTGACCCGACAGGGGCGGTCAGGCACGCATCCGCCTCAAGCCGGCACGGCTCTCGGGAGCGCCAGCCTGCCGTTCGAATCATTCGAACCTGCCTAGGCGGTATGTTCGCGCACCTCTCGCACCAGGTGATCATCGGCGCCATGGTCCTGGCCCTTTTTATAGTAGCCGCGATCGGCTTCCCGTGGCTCGACGCGAGTGGCCGGCGCTGGTTTGTCGGTGCCGTGGCACTCACCGCGGCCGGACTCGTATCGGCTGGGTTCCTCACTCAGATCTCGAAGCTGACGCGCGCGCAGCTGGCCGAGCTGGCCCTGATGCCTGGGCTTGGCGTCCCTGGCGCGCAGGGTTTGGCGCTTTGCCGCGCCGTTCTTACACCTCCGTTGCTATGGCTTGGCGTGGTACTGCTGTTCGGCTCTTTAGATCTCCTGTTGGAGGGGGAGCCGCCCTCGAGTGTCGGCATGCTCGCAGTGGGCCTATTTATCCTTTGGATCTCCTACGCCGTCTTCGCGCTGCAGAAACTCGCGACTCGCCCTGCGAAACGTCAGAGCTTTATCTCGGAATTCCTTCTGCTCTACGTCGTGGTCTACGCCTCGGGGATGTACTACTGGGTCTACGCTGCCCATCCGCAATTCCGTCTTTGGTTTTGGTTCTGGATCACTCCGGTCCTGTGGAGCATCGCCGTAGCGAGTGCGATCGGCTACTCCCTGCACCGACTCGCAACCGCGCCGCATCCGTTCCTTTCCTGAGGTCCACGTCGTACGCGGGCCAGGGAGGGCAAACGAATACGTCACTGCACTGAATTTGCACTGAGCGACCCATGGACTTCGGCGATTCGCCGCATCAGCTCTCGTGCAATTTCGTGCAACGGTGCGAGGAGGTCGCTAGCTGGATTCCGCCTCGCGCATCCACGTCGGGATGTCGCGAGCCCCGTGAAGCACGCGCCAGAGTCCGTTCTTCGTGTCGTGGAGCGTCGCACGCCCGGCCTTCAGATCTACGTCGACCTATTTGAGCGACAGCAGCTCACCGCGACGCGCGCCCGTTGTGATCGCGAGCAGAACCAGGCGTGGAGCGGCGGCCAATCGGATTTGGCGCAGGCAGCCAATAGCGCCGGCAAGATACTGATATTCGAGAGATTTGGTGGGCCGTGTAGGGATCGAACCTACGACCAAGAGATTAAGAGTCTCCTGCTCTACCAGCTGAGCTAACGGCCCACTCGATTGGTGGGGTGGACGATGGGACTCGAACCCACGACAACCGGGATCACAACCCGGGACTCTACCAGCTGAGCTACGTCCACCGTTGTCGCATCCATCCATCCATCCCCTCCCGTGCCCTCCGGACCCGGGTTGCCGCCCGCAGGCGGCTGGCGTGCCCGGCAGGACTCGAACCTGCGACCACCGGCTTAGAAGGCCGGTGCTCTATCCAGCTGAGCTACGGGCACGCGGACTGCATCGCCCACTCGCCCGCACGCGCGCCTCCCTGCCTTCGTCGCCAGGCATCATGCCGTGCCGATCGGCCTCGTGCCACGGCGGCGGGCATTGCTGCCTGCCGGACCCACCGCACGGGGGCGCGCATCATACGGAACCGGCCGTGGAAGCGTCAATTTGGGTTTATTCTGGCGTATCCCATGCCCCCACGACCCCACCGCTCCGCCCGTGGCTCCGTCCCCGCCCCTGCCCGCACCTCCGCGGCGCGGGGCGCCGGCAACGGCAGCGGCGGCGAGGCGCGCGAGGTCGAATGGCAGCTCGCGGCTCCCGACCTGGCGGGCGTTCAGCGCTGGCTGGAGCAGCACGCCAACCTCGATGACCTGAGGATCGAGCCGCTGCCGGTCCAGCACCTCCACGACGCCTACCTCGATACGGAGGATTGGCGCGTGTTCCGCGCCGGATTTGCGCTTCGGCTGCGCCAAAAGGAAGGCGGGCTCGAGGCGACTCTGAAAGGCCTCCGCTCCGCGCGCAAGGAAGTCGCCGACCGGCGGGAAATCTCCGAGCCCCTGCCTCACGGGGCGTCCCAAAAGCGCATTAAAGCCCTGGCTCAGGCCACAGGCCCGGTCGGGCGTCGGGTTCGCGACGTCGCGGGCGTGAAGCCGCTTCGCGTCCTTTTCGAGGTCCAGACCTCCCGGAGCCGTTTTGCAGTTCGCGGCCGACATGCCGGCCCGCCCGTGGGCGAGATCGCTCTCGACGAGGCGCGATTCTCGCGCGCCAACGGACACCGCCGGCCCATGATCCTGACGCGTGTCGAGCTCGAGGCGGCCGACCCTGATCAGGCCACCGCCCTGGAGCGGCTCGCGCAGCGGCTGTGTGCGGAGTGCGGCTTGAGTCCGGCGACGGAGAACAAGTTCGCGGCGGGGCTTCGCTCGGCCGCTCTCGAGCCGCCGCGGCTCGGCGATTCTGATCGGAGTCCCGCACCCGTCCAGCCGGCCATCGATCCTGCGACCTCCGCGGGCGACTTCGCCGCCTCGGCACTGCGCCGACTCCTCGAAGAGTGGCGCGCCCACGAGCCCGCTGCCAGGCTCGGCGAGGGAGCGGCTGCCCTCCACGCGCTGCGCATCACTGGCCGACGGATGGATACCGTCCTCGGTCTCTTCAAGGACCACCTCCCAGCCGCCGTGGTGAAGGGCCGGCCGAAGCTCAAGGCCCTGGTGGACGCGTTGGGTAACGTGCGGGACGTGGACATTCGCCTCGACCTGGTGACCCAGTTCCGCCGCACCCTTCCCGAAGAAGACCGCCAGGCGCTCGACCCCCTGCTGCGCCAACTCGAGCTCGAGAGAGACGCAGCCCGATCCGGTATGCTGCGGGCGTTGGATACGAAGCCAGCGCGCGAGTGGCTCGACCGGTTGCCCGATCAGCTTGCGCGGTCCTCCCCGACCTCATCCCGTTCCACGCGCAGCACCGGCGCGTTGCGCGTTGTGCCCGATCTGATCCGCAAGCGCTACCGCAAATTGCGCAAATGCGCCCGCCGGCTGACGCCCGAATCGTCACTGCGGGAACATCACAAGGTCCGGATCCGCGCCAAGAAGCTGCGGTATGCGCTCGAGGTCGTCGCGCCTGTTTACGCGAGAGCAGCGGATGACATGCTGGCGGCGCTGCACGAGCTCCAAAGCAAGCTCGGCACCCAACACGATGCCGGCGACCTCGCGGGATATCTGACCCGCCTCGCCACGCGCCCACCGGCGGGTTTCAACCCGCAGACGCTCTTCATCATGGGCAGAATGGCGCAGCTCCATGCGCGGGAAGCCGCTCGCTTGAGCGGCAGGATCGAGAAGCCCTGGCGCAAGGTGCACCGCAAACGCTGGCAGGGCTTGCGCTCGCGAATGGAGGAGCTGCGCGAGCTGCGCAGTCCTGAAGCCGCCGGCGCTCCGGGCCAATCGCACGCCCAGGGGCCGAACCGGCACTGAGCATGGATCTCATCATCGTCCGCCATGCGATCGCGTATCCACGGGACGCCAAGCGCTGGCCCGACGACACCGCGCGCCCGCTCACCGCCGAGGGGGCCAGGCGCGCGCGGCAAGCGGCCGCAGGCGTGAAACGCATCATCAAGCGGCCGGATCGGGTCTTGACCAGTCCTCTCGTGCGCGCTCGGGATACCGCGGCAATCCTCACGCAGGCAGCGCGGTGGCCAGAGGCGGTCGAGTGCGATGCGCTCGCGCCCCAAAGCCGCCCGGAGGACCTGCTGGCGGCGCTACGAAGCCAGCGCGGCCAGGCCCACTACGTGGCCGTCGTCGGCCATCAGCCGCACCTCGGGCGCCTGCTCGCCTATTGTCTGCGGGGTGATGCGCGTGACGAGACCTTCGAGCTCAAAAAAAGCGCCGTCGCATGCGTCCGCTTCGAAGGCGCGCCGGCCGCCCATCGAGGCGTACTGGCGTGGTCGCTCGCCCCGCGATTCCTGCGCCAGTTGGAATGACGCAGTAGCCAAGGCTAATGCGCGCCGGCCGCGGCTTCCTTGCCCGCGCCGCCCCCTGACTTCGACGGGCGCGCCAGCCACACGAGGCCCGCCAGGATCACGAACAGGAATCCCGACACGTAGAAGATGTCGTTGGCGGAGAGCATGTACGCCTGGTTGTCGACCAGGTTGTTGAGCAGCGCGTAGCCCTGCTGGCTGGTGAAGCCGCCCGCGTGCAACTGCGCCATCGCCTGCGTCATCGCGGCGTTGGAGCCGGTCAGATGCTCCACCAGATGCTCGTGATGCAGGGTCGCGCGCCGATCCCACAGTGTGGTGGTGATCGAGGTCGCGAACGACCCGGCCGTGATGCGCGCGAAGTTCATGAGGCCGGAAGCCGCGGGGATGCGCTCCGCCGGGAGTCCCGAAAAGCCCAGCGTGAGCAGCGGCACGAAGAATGTCGCCAGAGCCGCACCCTGGATGACGGTCGGCACCAGGAGCGTGCCGATGTCCGCCTGCGTGTTGAACCACGAGCGCATGAACATCACCAGCCCGAAGACCAGGAAGGAGCTGGTGACGATCCAGCGCGGATCGATGCGGGTGAGGAACCGGCCGACGAAGGGCGTCAGCACGATCGCGAGCACCCCGACTGGCGCCAGCACGACGCCCGCGAGCGTCGCGGTGTAGCCCATGTACTGCTGCAGCCAGAGCGGCAGCAGCACCACGTTGCCGAAGTACAGACCGTACCCCACCAACATCGCGACGGTGCTCACGGTGAAGTTGCGTCCCCGGAAGAGGCTGAGATCCACGATCGGATGCTTGTCGGTCAGCTCCCAGACGAGGAACACCGCGAATCCGATCGCCGCGATGATGGCCAGCGTCACGATGAACGATGAATTGAACCAGTCGAGGTTCTTGCCCTTGTCGAGCAGGATCTGCAGCGCGCCCACCCAGAGCACGAGCAGGCCCAGCCCGATCTTGTCGATGGGCAGGCGCGCCGTGGGCGTCTCGCGGCGCCGGTAGACCGCCCAGGTCACGATCACCGCCGCGATGCCGATCGGCACGTTGATGAAGAAGATCCAGGGCCAGGAATAGTTGTCGGTGATCCAGCCGCCGAGCACCGGTCCGACCACCGGCGCCACCAGTGTCGTCATCGACCATATGGCGAGTGCGGCGCCCGCCTTCGCCTTCGGGTAGCTCGACAGCAGGAGCGACTGCGACAGCGGGATCATCGGGCCCGCCACGAGTCCCTGCAGCGCCCGGAACGCGACCAGCATGCCGATCGAGGGCGCCAGGCCGCAGAGGAAGGAAGCGATGACGAAGAGGAACGTCGAGGCCGCGAACAGCCGCACCTGCCCGATCCGGCGCGTGAGCCAGCCGGTGAGCGGCATGGAGATGGCATTGGCGACCGCGAACGAGGTGATCACCCACGTCCCCTGATCCGGCGAGACCCCGAGGTCGCCCGCGATGGCCGGGATCGCCACATTGGCGATCGAGGTGTCGAGGACGTTCATGAACGTCGCGAGGGAGAGCGCGAGCGTGCCGAGCGCCAGCGCGCTGCCCTTCAGGCACGGCTGGGCCGCGGCAGCCGGCGCCGGCGCCGCGGAACCCCGCTGCGGAGGCATGTCCCGTCTTTCCTGGATGACTGCGCTCATGTTGACTACCTTCCGGTGAGACCGTCTCCTACGAGCGGCGGGCCCGTCAGTCGCTCAGCGCGACCGGCGTGCTCGCGGGCCCGGGCGCCGACAGCATGGTCGGGCCGGCGCGCAGGCGCGCCGCCAGCCGGTGAGGCTCGCTGTTGCGGGCCGTCCGAGCCGTGCCCGGCACGTTGGCGGCGATGATCTCCCGCACCTTCCGGTCCGCCTGGGCCGCAACGGATTGGAATACGTCCGTCGAGTAGTCGTGGTCGTTGGTGGCGACTTCCGGCAACCGCTGACCATCGTCATCGCGCACGTTGACGTAAGCTTTCATCGAAAGGCCGATCTGCAGCGGATGCTGCGCGAGCTCCCGCGGATCGAGCGCAATGCGCACGGGCACCCGCTGCACGATCTTGATCCAGTTGCCGGTCGCGTTCTGCGCCGGCAGCAGCGAGAAGGCCGAGCCCGTCCCGGCGCCGAATCCGATGACGCGGCCGTGGAACACCACACCGCTCCCATAGAGATCGGAGATCAGCGTGACCGCCTGCCCGACCCGCATGGAGTCGAGCTGCGACTCCTTGAAGTTGGCATCCACCCAGACCTGGTTGAGAGGCACCACGGCCATGAGCGGCGTGCCGGTGCTGACACGCTCGCCGAGCTGCACGTCGCGCCGGGCGACGAAGCCGGAGACCGGCGCGGGCAGGACGGTGCGCGCATAGTCCAGATACGCCGCATGTACCGCCGCGGCGGCATCGCGCACCTGGGGATTGCTCGCGATGGTCGTGCCGTCGATCCACGCCCGGTTCGCGGCCAACTGTTGCTGCGCGGCGAGCAGCGCCGCCTGCGCCGACCGCACGGCATCGCCCGCATGCTGCAGCTCTTCCTGCGAGATCGCGCCGCTGCGCGCGAGACGCGCCCGGCGGGTGTAGTCGCTCTGCGCCTTCGCCAGATCCGTACGGCGGACCTGCACGTTCGCCTGCAGCTCCGAGGTGGTGGCGAAGAGATTGCGCACCTGGCGCACCGTCTTGGCGAGCTGAGCCTCGGCTTCCTGCAGTGTTACTTTGGCGTCCGCGGGATCGAGGCGTACCAAGGTCTGCCCCGCTTTGACGAACTGGGTATTGTCGGCCCCGATGGCCACGACGGTGCCCGAGATGCGCGGCGTGATTTGCACCACGTTGCCGCTGACATAAGCGTCGTCCGTGTAGGCCGTATAGCGCAGGTCACGATCCCAGTAGAAGCCATAGGCGCCGCCGAGGATGATGAAGCCCCCGAGGATCAGCACCAGCCAGCGCACCCTGGGGCTCTTCCAGGCCGAAGGCTTTGCACTTTCATTGCGAGTCGTCATGTCTCTGGTCTCCCAGTCAGCTTCTCATCTGCCACGGCGAAAAATGCCTAGGCAAATTTCGTCGGGCAAAAAAACGGTTTCGGTCCTCAGGCCGCGTTCTCCAACATCCGCCCGAGGAGGCTCTCGAGCTGGCGCGCGTCCGCGCGGCTGAAGCCGCGCAGGAAGCGGTTCTGAATCGCCATCGAGATCTCGCGCAATCTCGGGTAGGCCGCCCGCCCCTGCTCGGTCATCTCCAGGTACACGAGCCGGCGGTCCTGCGGACAGCGCGCCCGGCGGATCAGGCCCTTGCTCTCGAGGCGATCGATCATGCGCGTCATGGCTCCCGCGTCATACGTCATCTCCTTGCAGAGATCGGAAGCGGACTTCTTGCGCTCCGCCGCCGCCAGCCGCGCGAGCACGATGAACTGCGCGGCGGTGACGCCGATGTCGGCGAGGTGCCGGTCCGCCACCAGCTCCCGGTCCAGGGCGGCCAGCAGCTCCGCCCGCACCTGACCCAGCAGATGAGCCACGCTCCTGCTGGGCTCGTAGGTCTCGCTGTCGTAGATACTCACCAAGATCGCTCTCCGAGAAAATCTCCCTGAAGGGAGATGGCGCGCACTATAGTTGCCTAGGCTGTCTTTGTCAAGGCTTCTATTGTCTA
>DATNEN010000236.1:0-4335 GCA_035552975.1 Steroidobacteraceae bacterium | reverse complement strand
GGCCACACGCGCCGCTTCAACCCGAGCCATCAGTGGATCCACAAGCGCATCGTGGCCGGCGAGCTGAAGGTGCTGCAGATGGACGTGCAGACCTACTTCTTCCGCCGCACCAACATGAATGCGGCTGGCAAGCCGCGCAGCTGGACGGATCATCTGCTGTGGCATCACGCCTGCCACACTGTCGATCTGTTCGCGTACCAGACCGGTGAGGTCGCCTCGCAGGCCTTTGCGCTGCAGGGGCCCTATCACCCGCAGCTGAAGATCGCCATGGACATGAGCGTCGGTCTGAAGACCGCCTCGGGCGCGATCTGCACGCTGTCGCTGTCATTCAACAACGACGGCCCGCTCGGCACGTTCTTCCGCTACATCTGCGACAACGGCACGTACATCGCGCGCTACGACGAGCTGGTCGACGGCAACAACAAGCCGATCGACGTCAGCAAGGTGGATGTGTCGATGAACGGCATCGAGCTGCAGGACCGCGAGTTCCTCGCGGCCATCAAGGAAAAGCGCGAGCCGAACGCCAGCGTTCAGCAGGTGTTGCCGGCCATGCGCACGCTCGATCGGCTGGAGAAGGCCGCGCTCAGCACCTGAGGGCGGGGCCCGCGCCCTGCCGGCCCGCCGGGGTATGCGCAGTCGCGGCCCGCGCCGCGCGGCCTAGCGGTCGATCGCTTGCATCATTGCCGCGCCGTGGCGATCCCCCTGAGCCGGGATCGCCGCGACCTGCGCTCGCAGCTCCTGCTGCTCGGCGAGGGTCAATCGCACATCGAGCGCTCCCACGTTCTCGCGAAGGTGCGCGCGGGTCTTCATTCCGGGAATAGTCGTGACACCATCGCCCTGCGCGAGCACCCAGGCCAACGCGATCTGCGCGGGCGTGCAGCCTTTGCGCTGCGCGAAATCCCGAATCACATCCGCGATGCGGGCATTGTGTGCGATGTTCGCATCCTGATAGCGGGGCAGCGGCCGGCGGTGATCCCTCTCGGGAAGATCGGCGAGTGTGCGAAAGTTGCCGGCGAGGAATCCGCGGCCCAGGGGACTGTAGGCGATGAAGCTCACTCCCAGCTCGCGGCACGCTGCAAGCATCCCGTCCTCGGGCTCGCGCGCCCATAGCGAATACTCGGTCTGCACGGCGGAAACCGGGTGGACCGCGCAAGCACGGCGCAGCGTCTGGACGCTGCACTCGGACAGGCCGATGAAACGAATCCTGCCTTGCTTCACCAGGTCGGCGAGCGCTCCCACGGACTCTTCGATGGCGACCGTGGGGTCGATGCGGTGCAGGTAGAACAGGTCGATGCAGTCGAATCCCAGACGCTGCAGGCTCGAGTCGACCGAGGCGCGGATGGACTGCGGGCGATTGTCGATCTTGAGCGCGCCCGCGGCGTCGCGCGTGATGCCGTATTTGCTGGCGATGAGCACGTCCTTGCGGCGCTCACGGACGACCGAGCCGACGAAGCGCTCGTTGTCGCCCAGCTGATAGGAGGCAGCCGTATCCAGGTGGGTCACGCCCCGATCGAGGGCCTCGAGCAGGGTGGCGCGGCCCTCCCGGTCATCGCGTGTGCCGTACCAGCCCACCAGGCCCATACACCCGAAACCGACGGCGGAAATGGGCGTAGTGCTGCGGCCCAGGGGCCGTGTCTGCATCGTGCTCATAGTCGAAGGGAGTACCGCCAAACGGAGTGCCGCCCAAGGGACTGTCGCCCGATGTTATCATGCGGCGCCGCGTCCACCTCGAGCTGCAAACCCATGATCATCGACTGTCACGGTCACTACACCACGGCACCCGCTGAGCTGACGAAGTTTCGCGACGGCCAGGTTGCCGCGCTGCAGAGCGCCGGCGCCGGAGCGCTCGCCAAGCCGCAGATTTCCGACGACCAGATCCGCGAGAGTCTCGAGAAAGCGCAACTGAAACTGCAGCGCGAGCGCGGTACCGATCTGACGATTTTCTCCCCACGCGCCTCCGCGATGGCGCATCACATCGGCACCGAGGCCACGAGTCTCGAATGGAGCCGGGTGTGCAACGATCTGATCCAGCGGGTGTGCGGGTTGTACCCCGAGAACTTCGTCGGGGTGTGCCAGTTGCCGCAGTCTCCGGGCGTGCCGCCGGCCAACAGCGCCGCCGAGCTCGAGCGCTGTGTGAAGGATCTGGGCTTCATCGGCTGCAACCTCAATCCCGACCCCTCCGGGGGCCTGTGGAATTCACCGCCGCTCACCGACAGGCATTGGTATCCGCTGTACGAGAAGATGGTCGAGCTGGACGTTCCGGCCATGGTGCACGTCAGCTCTTCCTGCAATCCGAACTTCCACGCCACCGGTGCGCACTACATCAATGCCGACACCACGGCGTTCATGCAGTTCCTGACCTCGGACCTGTTCAAGGACTTCCCGACGTTGCGTTTCATCATTCCTCACGGCGGCGGGGCAGTGCCCTTCCACTGGGGTAGGTACCGGGGTCTGGCACAGGATATGAAGCGGCCGCCGCTCGAGGAACTGCTCCTCAAGAACGTGTTCTTCGATACCTGCGTGTATCACCTTCCAGGCATCGAGCTGTTGCTCAAGGTAGTGCCGGTCGACAACATCCTGTTCGGTTCCGAGATGGTCGGCGCGGTGCGAGGTATCGATCCGCGCACGGGCCATTATTACGACGACACGAAGCGCTATCTCGATGCGTTGCCACTGAGTGCTGCGGATCGGGCAAAGGTCTTCGAAGGCAACGCGCGTCGCGTTTATCCGCGCCTTGGCGCACGGCTTTCGGCCGCCGCGAAGTAATGCGTCGCGCGGCGGCTCGATGACAGCATCGGCCACCACCGTCGCCGTTCCGAGGCGTTCGCGCCTCGTGACTCAACTCTGGTTCCAGGTACTGCTCGCGACGCTGGCGGGCATCCTCCTGGGATGGGCGAACCCTGCGCTCGCGGTGAAGATGAAGCCGTTCGGAGATGCCTTCATCAACCTGGTCAGGATGATGATCGGGCCGATCATCTTCTGCAGCGTCGTTCACGGCGTGGCAGGGATGAACGACATGCAGCGGGTGGGTCGCGTCGCGCTGAAAGCGCTCGGGTATTTCCTCGCGATCACCATCGTGGCGCTCGTCATCGCGCTGCTGGTGGTGAACCTCTGGCGGCCCGGCGCCGGGATGAACATCGACGCGAGCGCTATCGACACCCGTGAGATCAGCGGTTACACGGCACAGGCCCGTGAACAGAGCGTCTCGCAGTTCCTGCTGAACATCATTCCCAATACCTTCGTCGGTGCGTTTGCTCAGCCGAACGTGCTGCAGGTGGTGCTCGTCTCGCTGCTGTTTGCGTTTGCGCTGAGCATGGCGGGGGAGCGCGGCCGCCCGGTGCTCACGATCATCGAAGGGTTGTCCGGCATTTTTTTCCGCATCGTGGGCTTCATCATGTGGACGGCGCCGCTGGGCGCGTTCGGCTCGATCGCCTTCACCGTCGGGAGGTTCGGCACGGGCTCTCTCTGGTCGCTCGGGCAGCTGATACTCGAGTTCTACTTTGTGTCGCTGGTGTTCGTGTTCCTCGTGCTGGGGGCCGTGGCCCGTTGGGCTGGCGTGAGCCTGTGGCGGCTGTTGCGCTTCATTCGCGATGAGTTGCTGGTCGTGGCGGCCACCACTTCGACCGAGACGGTGTTGCCACGGATCATGCAACGCCTGCGCGAGCTCGGATGCGACGAGTCCGTGGTCGGCCTCGTCATCCCGACGGGCTATTCGTTCAACCTCGACGGCACGTGCCTATACCTCGCCACTGTCGTCGTGTTCCTCGCGCAGGCGACCAACACCCCATTGGATCTTACGCACCAACTCACGCTGCTTGCGGTGCTGTTGGTGGCGTCCAAAGGTGCCGCGGGGGTCGCAGGAGCGGCGTTCGTTGTGCTGGCGGGCACATTGGGCTCACTGGGCTCAGTGCCCGTGGCGAGCATCGCCCTGGTGCTGGGAATTCATCGCTTGATGGCCGAGGCGCTGACGTTCGTGAACCTGGTGGGCAATTCGGTGGCCACGATCGTCGTGTCGAAGTGGGAAGGGGCGCTCGACTCGGAGGCACTGCAGGCCCGCGTCGGGTTGCCGAAAAGGACCAAGACGACGGGCTCGCTCGGATCGGCAGATTGAGGCGGCCGGCGGGTTGTGGCGGCCCCGGTGGTCCAGGCCAGTCCCGGCTAGCTCGTCGATGCTCGGTTCCCGGAGGGGGCAGTTTACGTTCACGCTGCGCACGGGCGAGACGTCCGAAATCGAGGGATTCCCTCAAAAGCGGACGCGGAAAATTTTTTTGGACGTCCGTTCGCAGGTCCTTCTCATCGACGCCCGGGGCTAGACGATGGAGCGCATCAGCAGCG
>DATNEN010000235.1:0-25313 GCA_035552975.1 Steroidobacteraceae bacterium | reverse complement strand
ACGCTCCGGAGTCCGTGCGTGGCTCTCTGCCGCTGACGAACCAACCGGCTTTCTACACTGCGTACGACGTCAAGCCGGGCGATAAGATGTACCGCGCGCCGGCGGACCGTGTCCTGATGTGGTAACACGCCGTCAAGCTCTCGTCGGTACTCTTTGCGCCGCAGTGCGGCCCTGCGCGGCGGGGGCCGCCGCGGCACCCAACACGGCTCGCCTCGCGCCGTCTGACGCCCACGCGGCACCAGGCACGCCGGTGGTCCAGGAGATTGCCCCCGGTATCTTCGCTCGTCGGGGTGTGGATGAGGACGCGACGGCCGCCAACGACGACGCCATAGCCAACATCGGCTTCGTCGTGGGCCGCGATGCCGTGGCGGTCATCGATCCTGGCGGCAGCCTGCAGGACGGTCAGCGGCTGCGTGCCTCCATCCTGAAGGCCACTCGAGCTCCTATCCGCTACGTCGTGATGACGCACGTGCATCCGGATCACATCTTCGGTGCCGGTGCCTTCCAACAGGACCGTCCGGAATTCATCGGCCACCAGAAGCTGCCACAGGCGCTGGCAGTCCGCGGTGATTACTACCGCAAGCGCCTCGAGGAGATTCTCGGCGCGGGCCGTGCCGGCCCGATCGTGGCCCCAACCCGGTTGGTGCAGGCGCAGGATCGCCTCGACCTGGGCGGCGGCAAGCTGCTGCAGCTGCAGGCTCATGCACTGGCGCATTCCGACTGCGACCTGAGCGCTTTCGAGCAGCAGACGGGAACGCTGTTCACCGGCGACCTGCTGTTCGTGCAACGCATTCCCTCCCTCGACGGGAGCCTCAAGGGCTGGCTGACCGAGCTTAACTCCCTGAAAAGCGTGGCTGCCCGGCGCGCCATACCCGGTCACGGTCCGGTGAGCGTAAAATGGCCGGCAGCCTCGCTCGACCTGGAGCGCTATCTCAACGGGCTGCTGCGCGAGACGCGCGCGGCGATCAAGAAGGGCATCGACATCGATGCCGCCGTTGGGAGTGTCGGCCAGTCCGAGCGTGGACGATGGAGCCTCTTCGACGCCTACCAGGGACACAACGTCACCCAGGCCTACAAGGAGCTCGAATGGGAACAATGACAAACCGGGCGCGTGCACATCGCGTACGGGCCCTGTGGATGATCGCAGCGCTCCTGGCGCTGCTCGTGGCTGCGTTGCCGCGTGCGGCCGGCGCACAGGAAGAGAGCGACGCAACGCGCGTCGCGCGGTGGAAGGCTTTGTCGCAAGCCATCTTCCCCGGCCGGGCGATGCAGGACGGGGGTGCGGTGATCCAGCTGGACGCCCCGCCCCGCGCACTGGATGCCGCCCTGGTCCCCGTGACGCTGGATTTCCTCACCAACCAGCCGGTGAAGAGCGTTTATCTCATCATCGACGACAACCCCTCGCCGCTGGCGGCCCACTTCACCTTCGGACCCAAGGCGGACGTGCACAGCCTCAAGCTGCGAGTGCGTGTGGACGCCTACACCAACCTGCACGCAGTGGCCGAAACGCGCGACGGCAAGCTGTACACGACGGCGAAATTCATAAAAGCCTCCGGAGGCTGCTCCGCGCCCGCCGGCCCGGACGATGCGGCCGCGCTCAAAGATGTCGGACTGATGAAGCTGCGGTTGCTGGGGCCCTTCACACCGGGCAAGCCGCTGCAGGCGCAGCTCATGATCCGCCATCCCAACTTCAACGGCATGCAGATGAACCAGCTCACGCGCCTCTACACGCCGGCGCGTTTCATCCGCACCATCGACGCGACCTACGACGGCGGCAACGTCTTTCACCTGGACTCCGACATCTCCCTCAGCAGCGATCCCGTGATCACCTTCGGGTTCGTTCCCCAGCACCAGGGACAGATGACGGTCGTCGCGCGCGACAGCTCGAATGCGACGTTCAACCACAGTTTCGCCATCCCGGGTGCCGGAGGCTGAGGTGATTCGCCGCGGGCGCCGGGGGCTTGCCGGGATATTGTTGATTGCCGTCTCGGCAACCGCGATGTGTGCGCCTGCCGGCGGCACTGCGACCACCCGCGCGGATAGCTCCGCGGGTGCCGTTGCGGAGCCGGCCGGATACTGGACCGGCGACATCAACTCGCCAACACCGACGACGTTGCACGGAGCGACCGTGGTGACCGCGAAGCAGGTGAGAAATCTGCTCAGCTCAGGCGCCGTCGTCATCGACGTGTCGAATACCCCACGGCGCCCGGAACATCTCGCACCAGGGGCACCCTGGATACCGACCGCACATCCCGGCATTCCGGGGGCGCTGTGGATTCCGGGCGCGGGCATGGGCGTCGTACCGGTCTCGGTGGAGACCTACTTTCGCGCCAAGCTGACAGCCTCCACAGGCGGCGATCTCGCGCGTCCCGTCGTGATCTATTGCCATACCCGCTGTTGGTTGAGCTGGAACGCCGCGAAGCGCGCCGTCAGTTACGGATATCGCAACGTGTCGTGGTTTCCTCAGGGCATCGAGGGCTGGCGGGCCAGCGGGCAGCCGACGGTGGAGCTCAAACCCATGCAGCCTCCGCCGCCTTCTCCCAGCAAAGCGCCACCGGCTCCGAAGGCGCCTTCGGGCCCTGCGGACGACGACGATTCCGACTCGCGGGTCGTTCTGCCCGCCTAGGTGCGGTGCGCGCAGGCGTTGGTGCCTGCGGCCAAAGGCGGTGGCTGCGGCCCGGCGCGGCGGCTGACGGCCCGGCCCGGCGCGGCGGCTGGCGGCCTAAGACTGCGCCGGGACCGGTCGCCGCTCCACCGAGAAGAGCGCGCCGATCACGAACAGAAACACTCCGGCGCTCAGCGCAAGCGACCAGTGAATGCCGATCAGGCCACCAAGCAGCCCGACCGTGACGCCGGCAAACGTGCGCATGCCGCTGGCAGCCATGGAAAACACTCCGATCACGCGCCCGCGCATCGCTACGGGCGCGTTGATCTGCACCAGCGCCTGCGCCATCGAGTTGAAGGACAACTCGACGAATCCGGCGCAGAACAACAGCGCGAGCGCCAGCGGGTAGGCTCTGCACAGGGCAAAGCCGCCGATGCAGAAGCACCACAGCAGCGCCAGCACCAGTGCCGTCATGGGATTGGCTTGCAGCAGTCGCCCGCCCTCGAGTGCGAACCCGGCGGTCAGCGCGCCGGCGGCGTCCGCCGCCAACAGCATGCCGTAGGTGAGGCCGGGGTCGCCGTGGCCGAGGTCGCGCGCGAACTCGGGCATCTGCGCCTGATAGGAGTTGCCGACGAAGAAAGCGGCGCCCCCCGCGAGCAGCGTCATGCTCAGCAGGATCGGGTTCTGGCGAATGCTCTTGAAGGCGTCGATGATGTCGCTCAGGCCACGGACCGCGCGCGCCGGAGCGTGCTCGCCGCCTTTGCGGAAGCGGGGTCCGTAGGGCGCCTTCCACAACCACAGCAGCATCGGCAGATAGATGAGCGAATTGATAAAGATCCCATGCACAGGTCCAACAACGAGCAGCAGGGCACTGCCGACGGCGGGCCCGCAGAAAATCCCCAGATAGCGCGCCGTCGCGTTCAGCCGTACCGCGCTCTGCAGCTCATCGGGCGCGACGATGTCGTGCAGCAACAGCTGCGCCGGAGGATTCCACAGTACTCCGGCAAACCCGTGAATCACGAGCAGCGTGGCCGCCTCCCACTCCTGCAAGGCGTCGGTGGCGAACAGAATGCCCCAGCAGACCGACACGCCCATGAACAGCACCATCCCGAGCTGGATGATGCGCCGGGGATCGAACCGTTCCGCGAGCGCGCCTGCGTACACCGAGAAGAGGAGGAAGGGCACCCAGTGGGAGATCACCGCGAAGCCGGCGAGCGCTTCGGAGTGAAACTTCTGGAACATCACCCAGTAGCTGATGACGTGCTCGATGTTGTCGGCCAGCATCGTGACGGCCATGCCGACGAAAAAGAAGCGGAACCCCGGGTGCCGCAGGGCAGCGAACGACGGGCGTGCAGGCGCTGCGGCGCTCAACTGTTCAGCAGCTCCACCAGAGCCCGCGACACCTCATCCGGGCGCTCGAGCGTAGACACGTGCCCGCAACGAGGTACCGTGACGAGCCGCGAACCGGCGATTCCGGCGGCAATCTCCTGAGCGCGATCCGGAGGCGTGAGCGCGTCCTGCTCACCGACCAGCACGAGCGTTGGACAGCGGATGGCTCCCAGACTCGGCCGCGAGTCGGGGCGAGTCATGATCGCGTTCTGCTGCCGCGCGAACGCCTCGGCTCCGACTTCCTCCGCCATCGTGCGA
Source organism: Steroidobacteraceae bacterium (assembly GCA_035552975.1). GTDB lineage: Bacteria > Pseudomonadota > Gammaproteobacteria > Steroidobacterales > Steroidobacteraceae > 13-2-20CM-66-19. The sequence goes on along the minus strand of DATNEN010000235.1, from coordinate 21,061 downwards.
ATGGCCTGGCGCAGGCTCTCGTCGCCGAGGTGCTGGGGCGCCAGCAGGTTCGGCATCGTCAGGTCGGCCACTTCGCTCATGCTCGTGGTGCGTGCTTTCGCGACGAGATCTCGCCGCAAGGCGCTCTGCTCCGGTGTATCCGCACGAGCGCTCGTGTCCAGCAGAGCCAGCTTTGCGACCCGCTCGGGAGCCTGTCGCATGATCTCGAGGGAGATGTACCCGCCCATGGACAGCCCGATCAGCGCGAACCGCTGCGGCGCCGTTGCCAGCACACGGCGCGCAATCGCGGCGACGGTATCATCGCGAGTGTGGTTGGCAACCAGCACCGGTCCGAACGCCCACGCGGCCGCGAGCTGCGCCGAATACAACCGCGGCGTGCAAAGCAGCCCAGGCAAAAAAACACTCGGCAAACCCCCACCCGCGCTCATCCCAGCGCTCCCGCCAGCTCGGCGATGAGATCATCGACGTCCTCGACGCCGACGGACAGCCGGATGAGCGTATCGCTGATGCCCAGCGAAGCGCGCATGGACGCGGGAAGCGAGGCATGGGTCATCAGCGCCGGGTGCTCGATGAGGCTCTCGACGCCGCCCAGGCTCTCGGCGAGGGAGAACAGGTGGCACTTTTCCAGCATTTTGCGCGCGTCTTCCAGGGTGCCGCGCAGCGCCGCCGTGACGATACCGCCATAGCGGCCCGACATCTGACGTTTGGCCAGCGCGTGCTGCGGATGGCTTTCCAGGCCCGGATAGTGGACGCGTTCCACCTTGGGATGACTCTCCAGGAATCGCGCCACCGCCAGCGCGTTCGCGCAATGCCTCTCCATGCGCAACGCCAGGGTTTTGATCCCGCGCAGCGTCAGGAACGAGTCGAACGGCGAGGACACGCTGCCGAGCGCATTTTGCAGGTACTTCAGGCGATCCTGCAGCGACTTGTCCTCGCGTACCACCGCAGCGCCGCCCAGGGCGTCTGAGTGGCCGTTGAGGTATTTCGTCGTCGAATGCACGACGATGTCGAAACCGGCTTCCAGCGGCCGCTGCACGTAAGGCGTGGCGAATGTGCTGTCACAAACGCTCATCAGGCCGTGCCGCCGGGCGACGTCCGCGACTGCGCGCAGGTCGACGATCTTCAGCAGCGGGTTCGTCGGCGTCTCCACCCACACCAGCCGTGTGTTCGGCCGAATTGCGCCTTCCAGCGCGTCGAGATTCGTGAGATCGACGAAGGAGACCTCGTGCCCGGCGGAACGTTTGCGCACGTTCTCCAGGATCCGGTAGCTCCCGCCGTACAGATCGTGCATGGCGATGATGTGAGAGCGTGCGTCGAGCAGCTCCAGCACCGTCGCCGTGGCTGCCATTCCGGAGGCGAACGTGAAGGCCGCCGCGCCACCTTCGAGATTCGCCATCGCTGCCTGCAGAGCGTCGCGGGTGGGGTTGCGTGTGCGCGTGTAGTCGTAACCCTTGTGGACGCCGGGGCTCGACTGCACGTACGTCGAGGTAGCGTAGATGGGGGTCATGACGGCACCCGTGAGCGGATCCGGTTGCTGACCGCCGTGGATGACGCGGGTGCCGAATCGCAACCCGCCTGACTTGTCGCTCATTCAATTACCTTTGTTGCCTGCGCTGCAGGTGCTGACGACGGCTCAGGTACGGCGTCGCAGCCAGTTCAGCAGATCGATGCGCGTCACCAGCCCCTGGAACTCGCTGCCTTGCATGACGATCGCCACCATGCCGCGGTTGAAGATCTCCATCAACTGCGACACCGGCGCATCCACCGGCACGGTGACCAGGTGGCTTTCCATCGCCTTGGTCACGGGCTCGTTGAAGTGCTGCGGGTTCTGGAAAACTTCCAGCAGGATGTCTTCTTCATCGACGATGCCGATGATGCGCCCATCCTTCATCACCGGAAGCTGTGACACATCATACAGCTTCATGCGCCGATAGGCCGCGGTCACCAGCTCGGTCGCGGCCACCGTGACCGCGGCGTGCTCCCAGTGGCGCCGGGCGATGAGGTCGCGCAGGTCACCGAAGCGCTCGCGCTCGATGAACCCCTGGTCCAGCATCCAGTAGTCGTTGTAGACCTTCGACAGATACTTGTTGCCGCTATCGCAGACCAGGGTCACGACTCGTTTGGCGGACTTCTGTTCGCGACAGTAGCGCAGCGCCGCCGCGAGCAGAGTGCCCGTGGAGGTGCCGGCGATGACACCTTCCTTCTTCAGCAGCTCGCGGCACGTGCGGAACGCTTCCGCATCGGGAATCGAGTAGGTCGTCCTGACATGGGAGAAATCGGCGACCGGCGGAACCGAGTCGCCGCCGATCCCTTCCACCAGCCAGCTGCCCTCGGCCTTGCGCACCTGGCCGGTCCTTGCGTAGTCGGCAAGGATCGATCCGGCAGGGTCGGCAAGGATCATCTCCACATGCGGGGCGGTACGTGCAAAGAACCTCGACAGGCCCGCGAGCGTACCGCCCGTGCCGACACCGCAAATGACGGCATCGAGCCGGCCGCCGGTCTGCTCCCAGATTTCAGGCGCGGTGGTCTCTTCATGCGCCTGCGGGTTGGCGGGGTTGTCGAACTGGTTGATGAAGTAGGAGTGGGGTGTCTCGCGTGCCAGCCGCTCGGCCACATCCCGGTAGTACTCGGGGTGGCCCTTGCTCACATCCGAGCGTGTGAGCACGACATCCGCGCCCATCGCCCTGAGATGGAAGATCTTCTCCTGGCTCATCTTGTCGGGGATGACGAGCTGCAGGGGGTAGCCTTTCTGCGCAGCCACCAGCGCCAGCCCGAGGCCGGTATTGCCGGCGGTCGCTTCGATGAGCGTACACCCCGGCTTGATCTTGCCGGCGCGCTCGGCCGACTCGATCAGGTACAGGCCGACGCGATCCTTGATCGAGCCGCCCGGGTTCTGGTTCTCGAGCTTCAGGAACAGCTCGCACGGTCCGGTATCGAGATGACGCGCGGCCATGAGCGGCGTGTGGCCGATCATCTCCAGCACGTTGCCGAAAGTCTGAGCTGCCATGGAGGTCCCTCGGTTGAGGGACGATTGTACCGCAGGGAACGCGGGCGGCCGGCTGGGGTGCGAGCGCGGACTGGCGGCCCCGCTGCGCTCGCTGGCATGTGCGCGGCCGCCCGTGTGCTGCCGGTGTGCGACCGGCGGCGGACCGGCGGCGGGCGGAGCCGCGGCTCAGCTCGTGCCGGCTCGTCCGACGATCAGCCCGGACTGCAGCCACTCGCGCAGCAACCCGGCGGCCTGAGCTGCCGCGGCGGCTTCATCGACCCAGGTGCACAGCAGCTCGCACAGCTCGCCGAACGAGCTGCCGGTGCGGGCCGCGTCCAGCGCGGCGGCTTCCGAAGGTGCCAAGGAGCGGAAGAAAATCTCCAGGTCCTTGCGCCACAGCAGCCACTGCTCCGCCTCAGCCGCGAGCCTCGGCTCCGGCCGCTGGGCTTGCCGGGTGAGGGCATTCCATATCTGCGGCACGTTCCACTCCAATGACAGCCGCCGCAGGGAGGGATGCCATTCGAAGCGCAGTTCAGCCCACTCCTCGGGCGCGACGCCGGCCAGGGCGCTCGCCTCCAACGTCGGCGCATCGGCGGCGTCAAAGGTCTCCGTCATCACCCATTCCCAGCGCGCCAGCTCCGCCAGTACGGGAATCTGCGCATACTCGCGGTCACGGGCAAGAAACTCCGCGAGCGCGCCACCGTAGTAACGAATCGACGCGAACGTAGAATCGTGCGAGCGAATGTAGGCGGCCGCCAGGTCAGCGAAGTCGCCTTCTCCCAGCAGCTGTGCGAGAACGGGAAAGTTCGTCTCCAGTGCCTCGGTCAGTCGTGCACCGTAGCCGCCACCGTAGATCTGCAAGCGCGTCGCGACGGGCACGCGCTCCGTTCCGACGACGTGCTTTTCGATACGGGGGTCGCCCCGCAGCAGGTACTGTTGGAAATCCCCTTGAACTCGAGTGAGCCGTGCCATTCTCATACGTGCCGTGTTGGCTTCAGGCGGCCCGTGCCAGGGCCTGCGCTGCGACGCTGCGGGCGGCCGCCAGCTCCGCACACAACTCCTCGAGCGGCGGGATGTTGGCATCGCGCTCGATCATCGTGGAGACATTGCCGAACCGCCGCACGGCAGCGCTGTACAGATCCCACACCGGATCGGGTACCGGATGATCGTGCGTATCGATGAGATATTCGCCGTGGTTCTCGTGCCCGGCGAGGTGTATCTGCTGCACCCGCTCGACGGGTATGGCATTCAGGTAGTCGTGCGGATCGAACTCATGGTTGACGCTGCTGACGTAGATGTTGTTGACGTCGAGCAGAATCAGGCAGTCCGAGCTTTCCGCGACGGCCTTGAGGAATTCCCACTCCGTGAGCCTGGAGTCGCGGAAGCTCACGTAGCTCGAGACGTTCTCGAGCAGAATCCGTCGTCCCAGGATGTCCTGCACGGTGCGTACGCGCGCCACCACGTTGGCAAGCGCTTCTTCCGTGTAGGGAAGCGGCAGGAGATCATGCAGATTCCTCCCGGCAACCCCCGTCCAGCACAGGTGATCGGAGATCCATTCCGGCTCGATGCGGGCCGCGAGTGCCTTCACCTGTGAGAGATATTCACGATCCAGGGGATGTGTACTGCCGATGGACAGCGAAACCCCGTGCATCACCACCGGGTAGCGCTCGCGGATCCGCGTCAGGTAATGAAGGGGCTTGCCGCCCGGAACCAGGTAGTTCTCGGTCAGTGCCTCGAACCAGTCGACGGCAGGGCGCTGCGACAGGATGGCGTCGTAGTGGTCGACGCGCAGTCCCAGGCCGAAGCCGAGCGGTGGGCGGGTGAGCATGGGTTTCATCGGAACCGGGGCCGGGCGCCGCCAAGGACGCCCGGCCGCTCGAGTGCGGCAGGGCAGCGGCTCGTGGGCCGCCGCCTCGCTCGGCTTACTCGATCACCTTCCCCTTGGCGTGGTCGCACTGGGCCTTGGTCAATTCCTTGTAACCCTTGCCCTTGCAGGAGTTCATGCCCTTGCAGGCATTGTTGGCGGACTTGCAGGCCGACTGGCCCTTACAGGCATTGACGCCTGCGCACTTCACCTTGCCCGTATCCGCGGCGCTCGCCGTCGTGATCGCGGCCGTCGAGAACAGCACCGCAGCGGCGGCGGCAAGGGCAACACTGGACATCTTACGTGGGCTCATTCGGTTTCTCCTCGAAGCGTCGGAAAGTGGATTCCCATGCTAGAGACCGGCCGGTCGGCGCCCTTATGGCAGAGGCGCCGTAAATTTCCTTACGGGAGCCTGGACCTGCCCCGGTGAGCCTGCCGGGCCTCCTGTCGGCCTGCGGCGGCGGCCCGGCGGTCTGTCAGGCGCCGATTGTACCTCCGCCCCGAGACAGGCATCCCCGATTTGTCGCGTCAAGACGACGTTCACGGGAAACATCAACGCTGCCCCGATCTCAAACTCCTATGCACCTCGCGCGCAGCGCGTGTCCCACTGTGCAACGCGCCGGTGACGGTGCCTCCTTCGGAATCCGTCGCCTCGCCAGCAAAAAACAGCGTGTCGTTGAGCGGTGCCGCCAACTCGCCCCGCGCATTCTGTCCACCGACGGTGACGTAGCTGTAGGCCCCTCTGGAGAATGGATCGCTTTGCCAGTCATGCCAGTACGCCGCTTCGAGCTCGAGCGGGTGGCCACCGAACAGCGACTGCACGTTATCCGAGGCCGTCCGCACGACTTCCGCAACCGGGCGCTGGCCGAGTCGCGCCGCCCCGGGGCCGCCCATCCATGCGGCCAACACCGGCGCGTGCACGGGCCGGGCCGTCCAGAAGGTTGGAAAGGTGAGGTCCAGTGCCTGAAAGAAGCCGGCGTCGTGGTACTTGCCGCCTTCCAGCTCCTCCCAGAAAGCCGAGCGGAATCGCAATACGATCTTGAGAACAGGGCCGGAGGCGAGGCCCGCGAGGGCGGTCTGCTTATCCTTCAAGTCGGGCGTGAATCGCACCGCACCGGTCGCATCAGGCGGTGCCTGCAACACGCCCACGGGGAGTGTGACGATCGCTCGGCGTGCCTTGGCACGAAAGGGCTTGCCGAGAAACTCAGCGTCGATCTCGACGGAAGAATGACTCCATTGCACGCTCTGCACGAGAGTGTGCAGCTGCAACCGCACATGTTTTCTGTCGAGGGCCCCCGAGAGCGCGGCGAGCACTGAGCTGTAACCGCCTGAGGGCCGGAACTGTGGTGCGTCGAGCATGCCGCCGGCGCTCCACTCTTCAGCGATCGAGAGCGTGCTCGCGCGAGCAGGATCTGCTGCGTCGAATCCTTCTACGGCGGTGCGCGCGAGCTTGCACGCGTCCTTGGAAAGACCGTAGCGCTCGGCCTCCGCAAGGAAGCTGTCGAAAGCGACGTCGGCTCGCTTCTCGCGCACAAAGCGCTCCAGACCCTGCTGAATCTCAGCGAACAAGCCCTCCGCCCGCTGCTGCAGCTTGCCCTCGCGCAACACATAGCGTTGTCCGGAGGTGCTGAGCGCCGCTTTGCCGACTCCCTGCAGCAGCTCGAAGGTCTCGGGAATCTCACCGTGAATGAACTCCGCCCCGAGCTCGACGGGCACGGACAGCTCGGGCTCGTGGCGCGTCCACACGCGCCCGCCGACCCGGTCGCGCGCCTCCAGGATCAAGACCGAATGGCCCCTGGACGCAAGGTCCGCACCCGCCGCGAGTCCCGCGACGCCCGCCCCGATGATCACAACGTCCCACGACGCGTCCGCCACAGAAGCCCTCATTCCCATGCTGTTCCGCGGGTGCCTCGCATGCGGGGCACGCCTGCCGGGCCTTATCAAGGAGTCCAATATGACACAGTCGACCCCCGTCGTAGAATGCGCAATGCCTGCGCAACAGACAGCCTCTCTGACGGCTCACCCTGCCACGCCGTGCGATGCGATTCGCACCTTGCAGGTCCGCGTGCAGCTGCGAGAACCCGACCTGCTCGAGATCGAGTACGTCCTGCAAGGGGATCTGGCGCGTCTGCGCATTCCCTCACCGCGGACGGCGCAGCGGGCCGACGAGCTCTGGAAGCGCACCTGCTTCGAGGCCTTCCTGCTGACCGACGAGTCACCTGGATACTACGAGCTGAATTTCTCACCCTCCGGCGAGTGGGCTGCCTATCGGTTCTCTGCGTACCGCACGGGCATGACGCCGGCCGATGGCGTCGGTGTTCCGACAACGCGCGTCGCTCGCGAAACGACGGCGCTGCAGGTCGAAGCGGTCATTGCGGTCTCGGCCATCCGCGAAGCCCGTCAGACCGCGACACCCGTACGCATCGCGCTCGCCGCCGTCATTGAAGACAATGACGCCCGGGTGTCCTACTGGGCACAGCGCCACCCGCCGGGCAAACCGGATTTTCACCACCCTGCTGCATTCGCACTCGAGATCTCCCCATGAAGTTCGGCATCGATCGCCTGATAGAAGAGCCCGAGCTGCGCAGGCCGCTGGCCGGCCGCCGCGTCGCGCTGCTGGCCCATCCTGCCTCCGTGACCCGTAACCTGGTGCACTCCCTCGATGCGCTGGCTGCGGCAGGAGGCGTGCGGCTGAGTGCGGCCTTCGGGCCTCAGCACGGCCTTCGCGGGGACAAGCAGGACAACATGGTGGAGTCGGCGGATTTCACCGATCCGATCCATGGCATCCCGGTGTTCAGCCTGTACGGGACTGTGCGGCGCCCCACCGCACCCATGATGGATACCTTCGATGTCTTGCTCGTTGATCTGCAGGATGTCGGCTGCCGCATCTACACGTTCGTGACCACACTGCGCTACGTGCTCGAGGAAGCGGCGGCCAGAGGCAAAGCGATATGGATTCTCGACCGCCCCAACCCCATCGGACGCCCGGTGGAAGGGATGAAACTCAGGCCCGGCTGCGAGAGCTTCGTCGGTGCCGGTGCCATTCCCATGCGGCATGGATTGACCCTGGGGGAGCTGGCGCACTGGTTCATCGCGACGTTGCGCCTCGATGTCGACTGCCAGGTCATTCCGATGGAGGGCTGGCAGCCGACCAACCCGTTCGGCTACGGCTGGCCCGTCGGCCAGCGCACCTGGGTCAACCCGAGCCCCAATGCACCCAACCTGTGGATGGCTCGCTGCTATCCCGGCTCGGTCATGCTCGAGGGAACCACGCTCTCGGAGGGACGCGGCACGACTCGACCGTTGGAGGTGCTGGGCGCTCCCGATCTGGATGTGCCCGCGCTGCTTGCCGAAATGCGCGCGCTCGCGCCGGGGTGGTTGCGAGGCTGCCGGCTGCGGCCCTGTTGGTTCGAGCCGACGTTCCACAAGCACGTCGGCAAGCTGTGTGCGGGCTTCCAGGTGCACGTCGAGGATGCCGCCTATTACGATCATGAGACTTTCCGGCCGTGGCGCCTCTACGCCCTCGCATTCAAGGCCTTGCGCCGCCTGCGACCCGACTACGGGATCTGGCGGGACTTCCCGTACGAGTACGAGCAGGCTCGGCTGGCCATCGACGTCATCAACGGAAGCGATCTGCTGCGTCGCTGGGTCGATGATCCGGCCGCCACGCCCGGCGACCTCGATGCGCTCACGATACCGGATGAGACCGCGTGGTTGACCGAGCGCAAAGAGGTGCTGTTGTATTGAGGGCAGCGGCGCTGCTGCTCGCCGCAATGCTTGCGATGAGTTCCCCGATGCGCACTGAAGCAACTCCAACGACCGTTGCCTTGATTTCGCGTTCCGCGCTGTTCGGCAATCCTGTCAAGGCACAGGCGCGCCTCAGCCCCGATGGCCGATACATCTCCTTCCTCGCTCCCGAGGACGGAGTGCTGAACGTGTGGCTTGCCCCGGCGGGCAAGCTGGCGCAGGCGAAGCCGATCACCCACGATCGCAAGCGCGGTATCCGCCAACACCTGTGGGCAGGTGACAGCCGGCACGTGCTGTTCCTGCAGGACGAAGCCGGGGATGAGAATTGGCGCGTCTACAGCGTCGCTGTCGATAGTGGGCGGCAGATCGATCTGACGCCGCTCGACAAGGTGCGTGCCGAGATCGTCGGGCTGTCTCCGGAGCGACCCACCATCGCGCTCATCGGCCTCAACGACCGCGATCCGGAGTGGCACGATCTCTATGAGATCGATGTTGCCAGCGGCGAGCGCAAGCTGGTCGAGCGCAACGATCAGCAGTTCGCCGGCTATCTGGAGGATCTGCAGCTGCACCCGCGGTTGGCAGTGAAGACGCTCGCGGACGGCGGCGGCGAGTTGTTTCGGCACACCGGGCACGGCTGGGTCAGCCTTCTGAAGTACGGCCAGGCCGACAGCCTGACCTTTCAGCCGCTCGTGGTGGAGCAGGGCGGCAACACGGCGCTGATCCTCAGCTCGGTGGGCCGCAACACTGCAGCCCTGGTGCGGGTCGATCTCGCCACGGCGCAACAGACCGTGCTGGCGCAGAGCGAGAAGGCAGACATCTCCGACGTCTGGCTGCAGCCGCGCACCCGCCGGCCGCAGGCCTATGCCGTCGAGTACCTGACCGATGAGACCCACCCGCTGCCGGACGGCTCGGATGACGTGGGCAAGGACATCGCACGCCTGACAGCGGCGCTCGGTCCGCAGTTTCAGCTGGTGAGCCGGACTCTGGATGACCGGCGCTGGATCGTCGTCGTCGACGATCCGGTGAAGGTGATGACGACCTACTCCTATGAGCGCGCAACGGGCAAGGTGACAAAGCTGTTCGACAGTCGCCCCGAGCTGGCAGGCGCCCCGCTGCAGCCAATGAAGCCAGTGGAGATTCCCTCGCGAGACGGGCTCACACTGGTGTCGTACCTGACCTTGCCACCGGGCACGGACCCGAGCTCCTCGGGTCGTCCGAGTCATCCGCTGCCGATGGTGTTGGATGTGCACGGAGGTCCGTGGGCGCGCGACAGCTACGGCTTCAACCCCGAGCACCAGTGGCTTGCGAACCGCGGCTACGCCGTTCTGTCCGTCAACTATCGAGGTTCCACCGGCCTCGGCAAGAAATTCCTGAACGCCGGCGATGGCGAGTGGGCCGGCCGGATGCAGGATGACCTGCTGGACGCCGTCGATTGGGCGGTGCGCGAGAAGATCGCTACAGCCGACAAGGTCGCCATCTACGGGGGCTCCTACGGCGGCTATGCGACGCTCGTCGGTCTCACGTTCACCCCCGATCGTTTCGCGTGCGGGGTCGACATCGTGGGCCCCTCGAATCTGCAGACGCTGCTGGCTTCGATTCCGCCCTACTGGAAGGCGGCCTTCGAGGACATGGCGCACCGCATCGGCGACCCCCGCACCGAGGAAGGCCGGGAGCTGCTGAAATCCCGTTCACCCCTGACTCAGGCCCAGCGGATCTCGCGGCCGCTGCTGATCGCGCAGGGAGCCAACGATCCGCGGGTGAAACAGGCCGAGTCCGATCAGATCGTGGCCGCGATGCAGGCCAAGCACCTGCCGGTCACTTATGTGCTCTACCCCGACGAGGGCCACGGCTTCGGCCGGCCGCAGAACCGGATCTCGTTCTATGCGGTCGCCGAGGGCTTTCTGGCCGGGTGCCTGGGCGGGCGCACCCAGCCGATCGGCGAGGATTTCGCCGGCGCCAGCCTCAAGGTCCCGGTCGGCTCGGACCGCATTCCCGGCCTCACCGAGGCGCTGCGCAAGCTGGAAGCTTCGCCGCAGGCTCGCCAGCACCCCGAGACCGGCGCCCCGGACAAGCGCCACTGACCCCCTGAGGCCCGGGAGAGGCCGCGGCTCACGCCAGCGCCACTGACCCCCTGAGGCCCGGGAGAGGCCGCGGCTCATGCCAGCGCCACTGACCCCCGGGCCCGGGTGCGCCTGCCGGGCCCACGCTGGCGCCGCCGACCCCCTGGCGCCCAGGAGGGGCCGGGTGTCTAATCCCGCCCCCCATGCAGAGCGCCCGCGACATCACTTCCTACCGCAGACATTGGGCCGAACGCTTCGGTACCGCCCCGTTTCTGCCCATGTCGCGCGAGGAGATGCAGGCCCTCGGCTGGGACAGCTGCGATGTCATTCTGGTCACGGGCGACGCCTACGTCGACCACCCCAGCTTCGGCATGGCTATCGTCGGGCGGGTGCTCGAAGCGCAGGGCTTCCGGGTGGGGATCCTCGCGCAGCCGGATTGGCACAGCGCCGCGCCCTTCGCAGCTCTGGGACGACCGAACCTGTTCTTCGGCGTCACCGCCGGCAACATGGACTCCCTGGTCAACCGCTACACCGCCGATCGGCGCGTACGCAGCGATGACGCTTACACACCCGGCGGCGAGGGCGGCAGACGACCGGATCGCTCCGTCATCGTCTACACGCAACGCGCACGCGAAGCCTTCAAGGACGTGCCGGTCGTCATCGGCGGCATCGAGGCTTCGCTGCGCCGCATCGCCCATTTCGACTACTGGTCGGAGAAGGTCCGCCGCTCGATCCTGCTCGATGCCAAGGCCGACCTGCTGGTGTATGGCAACGGCGAGCGCCAGATCTGCGAGATCGCCCATCGGCTGGCGGCCGGAGAGCGCATCGCGGCGATCACGGATCTGCGTGGCACGGCATTCGTGCGCAAGCAGACTCCGGAGGGTTGGATCGAAATCGACTCGGCGCACCTGGATGCACCCGGTCCCCTGAATCCGCCCGTCGATCCCTACGCGATGACGGGAGCGACACCGGCGGCCGCCGACGCGGTGGCGGAAACATCAGCTGGCGCCGACGTATCGCAGCGCGACTCGGCACCGCTGGCCGACACTGCCGTATCGCATGGCGACTCCGCACTGGCGCACGGTCAACAGGGCACCCCGCAGGAGCGAGTCGTGCGCTTCGTGCGTCGCGTGAAGAACGTGGACCGCGAGCACAGTGTGATTCGGATGCCCTCCTACGAGCAGGTGAGCTCCGACCCCGTGCTGTACGCGCATGCCTCTCGCATCCTGCATCTGGAAGCCAACCCCGGTAACGCTCGCGCGCTCGTGCAGCGCCACGGCGACGTGGATGTCTGGCTCAACCCGCCACCGATTCCGCTCACGACGCGGGAGATGGACTGGGTGTACGAGCGGCCCTACAGGCGTCAGCCGCATCCGCTGTACGGCAAGGCCAACATCCCCGCCTACAAAATGATCCGCTTCTCGGTGGCCATCCAGCGTGGCTGCTTCGGCGGATGCACCTTCTGCTCCATCACCGAGCACGAAGGCAGGATCATCCAGAGCCGCTCCGAGGATTCGGTGATCCGCGAGATCCAGCAGGTTCGCGATCACGCGCCCGGATTCACCGGAGTGATTTCCGATCTGGGTGGCCCGACGGCCAACATGTACCGGCTGGCGTGCAAGAGTCGCGAGATCGAGAGCGCCTGCCGCCGGCCATCCTGCGTGTATCCGGGCATCTGTCCCAACCTGAACACTGACCACGCGCCGCTGGTCCAGCTGTATCGCCGCGCCCGCGAGCTCCCGGGGATCAAGAAGATCCTGATCGCCTCGGGGGTACGCTACGACCTCGCGATCGAGTCTCCGCAGTACGTGAAGGAGCTCGCCCAGCACCACACCGGCGGATACCTCAAGATCGCGCCGGAGGCGCTCGCCGAGGGACCGCTGTCGAAGATGATGAAGCCGGGCGTCGGGGCGTACTACCGCTTCAAGGAGCTGTTCGACCGCTACTCGAAGGAAGCGGGCAAGCAGCAGTACCTCATCCCTTACTTCATCGCTGCGCATCCGGGCACCAGCGATACGGACATGCTCGAGCTCGCCCTGTGGCTGAAGAAGAACGGCTTCCGTGCCGACCAGGTGCAGGCCTTCCTGCCTTCGCCGATGGCAACCGCGACCGCGATGTATCACTCCGGGAAGAATCCGCTCAAGCGCATCACGCGCGCCAGCGAGGCAGTGCTCATCCCGAAGGGCCTGAAGGTGCGGCGCCTGCACAAGGCGTTTCTGCGCTATCACGATCCCAACAACTGGCCCCTGCTGCGCGAAGCGTTGCGACGCATGGGGCGGGCGGACCTGATCGGCTCCGGCAAGCATCAGCTGGTGCCCGCCTACCAACCCGCCGGCACCGGCGAGACTCCGGAAGGCCGGCGCGCCGCCGGGCATCCGTTCCGCACGCAGCACACAGGCCTGCCGCACGTTCCGCCGGCGCCGCAGGCATCGGCGGCACGAGGGCCGTCGCCAACGCGTTGCGCTGCACCGGCCCCGGCGGGAATTGCGAAGCAATCGGCGGGAATCGCGGAGCGATCGGCGGGAAGCGGAGCGTCGCCCACCGGAGCGTCGCCAACGTCCAGGGGTCGAAAACCGCGCTGAGCTCAAGTTGCCATCCCGTTTGCGCTGGGAGTAGGGTGCGCATTGTGAAGTCCCTTCGTGTCGGTCTGCTGTGGGCGATCGCGGTCACCTGCGCGGCGACGTCCGCAACGATGGTTGCGGCCGACACACCGACAGCCGCTGGCGCCTCTGCCGCGGGTACGCCGGTAACGCCCGGTGCAGGCCTGCCAGCCGTTGCGCCCGGCGCGCCCCGTGCGGGCGTTGCAGCCGTTCTCGAGATCAATGGTGCGATAGGTCCTGCGACCTCGCGCTACATCGTCCGCGGACTCGAAGCGGCTGAGGCGAACGGCGATCCGCTCGTCATCCTGGAGATGGATACTCCGGGCGGCCTCGATACCTCGATGCGCGACATCATTCGCGCGATCCTTGCGTCGCATATTCCTGTTGTAAGTTATGTCACGCCGCCGGGCGCGCGTGCCGCGAGCGCCGGCACCTACATCCTCTACGCCAGTCACATCGCTGCGATGGCGCCGGCGACCAACCTCGGAGCGGCGACGCCGGTTTCCATCGGCGGCGAGGAGCCTGCCGAGCCGCAGAACCCCACTCCCGCCGAGCCGCCGACCCCCAAGCCGGATGCTGGTGACGGCAAATCCGCCGGCAGCAAACCCGCTGCCGGCAAACCCACGGACAGCCGGCCGGCGGCTGACCATGACGAAGCCGCGGCGAAGCCGGCCGCGCCCGTGCCGCGCACGGCGATGGAGCGCAAAGTCATCAACGATGCCGTCGCGTACATCCGCGGGCTGGCAGAGTTGCGCGGCCGGAATGCCGATTGGGCCGAGTCGGCGGTCCGCGGAGCGGCGAGCCTGACATCGAGCGCGGCGCTGCAGCAGAAGGTGATCGATCTCATCGCGCGCGACGTTCCGGATCTGCTCTCGCAGATCGACGGGCGCGAGGTGCGCATCGGCGAGCGGACCGTCAAGCTCAGCACACGCAACCTGCCGGTCGTGCACCTGGCGCCCGACTGGCGCACGCAGTTCCTGGCCGTGATCACCAACCCGACCATTGCCTATGGGCTGATGCTCATCGGCATCTACGGCCTGCTGCTGGAAGGGTACAATCCCGGTGTCGTGCTGCCGGGAGTGGTCGGCACCATTTGCCTGCTGCTGGCGCTGTTCGCGTTCCAGATCCTCTCGGTCAACTATGCCGGACTGGCGCTGGTGGCGTTGGGCGTCGGGCTGATCGTCGCGGAGTTCTTCTTCCCGGCCTACGGCTCGCTCGGGCTCGGAGGTCTGATTGCGTTCATCATCGGCTCGCTCATTCTTTTCGACAGGGAAGTTCCGGGAATGAGCATCGGCCTGTCCCTGATCGCCTCGATCGCCACGCTCGGCGGCCTCATCGTGCTGGCCATCGCCTGGATGGCGGCGCGCTCCCGCGGTCACCGCGTCGTCACCGGGATGCAGGGAATGCTCGGGGAGAAAGCCGAGGTCGTCGGCGGCTGGTTCGAGGGTAAGGGAGTGGTGCGCTACGGCGGGGAGCTGTGGAATGCGCGCAGCGGCCTGCCGCTGCAGGCCGGCCAGGCCGTGCGAATCGCGAAAGTGGAAGGCCTGACCGTGTGGGTCGAGCCGATCTGAATCATCAGGAGAGCGTCATGCCAGCTGCGGCGATCGTCGTCATCATCATCCTGCTGATCATTTTCAGCGTCCTGAAAGTGCTGAACGAGTATGAGCGCGGCGTGATGTTCACCTTCGGACGGTTCACCGGCATCAAGGGGCCGGGCATCATCACCGTGATTCCTTTTGCACAGAGCATGCGCAGGGTCGACCTGCGCGTCGTGGTGCTCAACGTGCCGAAGCAGGACGTCATTACACGCGACAACGTGTCGGTGAAGGTCAACGCGGTCGTCTACTTCCGCGTCGTCGATCCGGGCAAAGCGATCATTCAGGTTGCCAATGCCTTCGATGCCACCAGCCAGGTCGCGCAGACGACGTTGCGCTCGGTGCTCGGACAGCACGAGATGGACGATCTGCTGTCGCAGCGCGACAAGCTCAACGCCGACATTCAGACGATCCTCGACCAGAACACCGAGAACTGGGGCATCAAGGTGGCGAACGTGGAGATCAAGGATGTCGATCTCGACGAGACCATGGTTCGCGCGATGGCCAAGCAGGCCGAGGCAGAACGCACGCGTCGCGCGAAGATCATCCACGCTGAAGGCGAGGCGCAGGCGGCGCAGCAGCTCGTCGCCGCCGCGCAGTCGCTGGCGCAGCAGCCGAGCGCCATGCAGCTCCGCTATCTGCAAACGCTCGCGGATATTTCCCACGAGCGCACCCAGGTCATCGTATTCCCCCTGCCGCTCGATCTGATCAAGCCATTGCTCGGCGGCGATCGCAATACCTGAAGAGTACGACGTGGACGCACGCAGAACACTCGCCGTGGCGGGTTTGCTACTGGCGCTCGCTGTCGCTTGCGGCGCCTTCGGGGCCCACGCCCTCAAGAGCCTGCCGCCGGATCGGCTGCAGGTCTATGAGACGGCCGTCCGCTATCACTTCTTCAACGCGCTCGGGCTGCTCGGCATCGGGCTCGCCTTGCGCTCGATCGATGCGCCCCTGCTGCACTGGGCCGCCGGCCTGGTGCTGGTGGGAATCCTGCTGTTCTCAGGCAGTCTCTATGCGCTCACGTTCAACGCTCCCCGCCTGCTGGGTGTCGTCACACCCATCGGGGGGCTCGCTCTGATCGCGGGTTGGCTGGTATTTGCCGCGGCCTTTCTGCGTTCATGAAATCTCGAGGAGATCGACGAATGGTCAGGACCGCCATGCTCGGCCTGCTTTGCACCGGGGTTCTGCTCGGCTGCACACACGCACCCTCGCAATCGGCTTCCGGGGCTGCGGCGCCGGGGGCGCCGGCAAAGGGGAGCTTCGCGAACCGCGTTCCTTCCCGGCCGACCCCAGCGCATGCCCAGTACGGCGACTTCGGCCTGGACCTGGCCAGCCACGACACCAGCGTGAAGCCGGGCGATGACTTCTTTCGCTACGCCGACGGCCATTGGCTCGATACCAACACCATCCCGCCGGACCGTACGAGCTGGGGAGTGTTCGCGGAGCTGGACGAGCGGGCCCGCGGCGATCTGAAGCAGATCATCGAGGCGATCCCCGCAGATGCGGCTCCCGGCAGTCCGCAGCAGAAGATTCGCGACTTCTATCGCAGCTACGTGGATACCGATGCGATCGAGCGGGCCGGGCTGACCCAGGCGCAGCCGGCCCTGCAGGCGATCGAGTCGGCGCACACCTACGAGGAGCTCGCGCGCCTCATCGGCAGGCGCGACCTGGATGTGAAAGCGCCCATCCAGATCTATATCAGCACCGATCCTAAAGACCCCGACCGCTACATCGTGTTCATCACCCAGAGCGGACTGGCGATGCCCGATCGCGACTACTACCTCAAGGACGAGCCGGTGTTCGTCACGCTGCGTCAGAAATACGTCGCGCACGTGCAGCGCATGTTGACGCTCGCCGGAGATCACGACGCCGCCGCCGATGCGCAATCGATCCTGCAGATCGAGACGGGGATAGCCCGCCTTCACTGGCCGGCCGCCAAGCGGCGCGAACGCGATCTCACCTACAACCTGCGCACCCGCGAGGAGTTGGAACAGCTGGCTCCGGGCTTCGCCTGGGGGCCGTTGCTGGAGGCGGCCGGTCTGCAGGACCAGAAGCAGTTCGTCGTCCGGGAGCTCGATGCGGTCGAGGGCCTGGCAAAGCAATTCCGCAGCGTGCCGGTGGCCCAGTGGCGTGCCTACTTCATGTACCACTATCTCGCCGGCGCGGCCGACGTGCTTCCGAAGGCATTCGACCAGGAGAGATTCGAGTTCTACGGGCGCACCCTGAACGGGCAGCAGGAACAGCAGGTACGCTGGAAGCGCGCGATTGCCGCTCTCAACGAGGATCTGGGTGAAGCTCTCGGCCAGCTCTACGTGGAGCGGCATTTCCCGCCGGCGTCCAAGGCGAAGGTGCTCGCGCTGGTGGAAAATCTGCGCGCGGCATACGCGTACGACATTCAGCACCTGAGGTGGATGGGTGCCGACACGAAGAAGCTCGCCCTGGAGAAGCTCGCCGCCTTCCATCCGAAGATCGGCTACCCCGATCACTGGCGCGACTACTCGGCTCTGGAGATCCAGCCGGGCGATGCCTTCGGCAATGCCCAGCGCTCGGACGAGTTCGAGTGGTGGCGCGAGCAGAAGCGGCTCGGTCAGCCCACGGATCGCGGCGAGTGGGTGATGACGCCGCAGACGGTCAACGCCTATTACAACCCGACGTTCAACGAAGTCGTGTTTCCCGCGGCCATCCTCCAGCCGCCCTTCTTCGATCCCAACGCGGACGATGCCGTCAACTACGGGGCCATCGGCGCCGTCATCGGCCACGAGATGGGGCATGGCTTCGACGATCAGGGAGCGAAGTCGGATGCGCGCGGTGTGTTGCGCAACTGGTGGCAACCTGCGGATGAGGCCGCGTTCAAGAAGCTGGTGAGCCGGCTCGCCGACCAGTATTCCGACTATGTCGTGTTCCCTGATCTCAAGGTCAACGGTCGCCTCACCCTCGGAGAGAACATCGGCGATCTCGGCGGCGTGAGTGTGGCTTACGCGGCCTATCATCGCTCTTTGAAGGGCCGCAAGCCGCCGGTGCTCGACGGTCTCAGCGGCGATCAGCGGTTCTTTTTGTCCTGGGCACAGGCGTGGCGGACGCTCAATCGCGACGAGCAGCTGCGCTCGCAGGTGATGAGCAATCCGCACAGTCCGGCGAAGTTTCGCGTCAATGGCGTGGTGCGTAACATCGATGCCTGGTATGCCGCGTTCGATGTGAAGCCGGGGGACCAGTTGTACTTGCCGCCACAGGAGCGGGTCAGGATCTGGTGAAGTCCGGGCCCATCACAGGTGGCCTCCCGATCGAGAGTGAGTGAGCCTGGTGAAGTCCGGCCTTCCGATCGATGCCGTAGTCCCCTCACTGCTCGAGGCACTTGAAGCGAGCCCGTCGGCCGTTTTGCAGGCGCCGCCGGGCGCGGGCAAGAGCACCGTCGTTCCTCTGGTGCTGCTGGAGGCCGGGTGGGCACGCGGCAAGCGCATCATGATGCTGGAGCCTCGCCGGCTCGCGGCGCGGGCCGTAGCGCAGCGGATGGCGCAGACGCTCGGGCAGAGCGTCGGTCGAACTGTGGGCTATCGGATGCGAATGGACACTCGCGTGTCGCGCGAGACTCGCATCGAGGTGGTTACCGAAGGCGTCCTGACACGCATGTTGCAGCACGATCCGGCTCTCGAGGATTTCGCTGCGGTCATCTTCGACGAGTTCCACGAGCGCAGCCTGCAGGCGGATCTTGGACTCGCGCTGACTCTCGACGCACGGGAGAACCTCTCCTCTGATCTCAGGATCCTAGTGATGTCAGCGACGCTGGATGGGGAGGCGGTCGCGAAGATGCTGGGCGGGGGCCCGGGCACGAGCAGGCCGGCCCCGATCGTCAGCGCTGAAGGGCGCCTGTTCCCGGTGGAGTCGCGGTATGCGGGCAAGGGCATGCCATTGCTCCCCGGCGTCGCGACGCGGGCTCCCAGTGGGGCCGTGGAGACCCCTGAGAAGCTCGTCACCCAGCTCATTCATCGGGCTCTGCGCGAAGAGCCGGGTGACATCCTGGTGTTTCTGCCAGGCGCCCGAGAGATTCGGCGTGTCCAGTCGCTGCTTCAATCGGGTGATCTTGCAGGCTCGGTGCGCGTGTGGCCTCTTTTTGGCGAGCTGACCGCGGAGGAGCAGGACGCCGCGCTGCTGCCCGCGCCCTCGGGCGTACGCAAGGTCGTCCTGGCGACCAACATCGCGGAGACCAGCCTGACTATCGAGGGCGTGCGTGTCGTTGTCGACTCCGGCCTCGTCCGGCGCTCCGTGTTCGATGCATCCACCGGCATGGGCCGACTGGAGACGCAGCGCATTTCCCGCGCCTCTGCCGATCAACGTCAGGGCAGGGCGGGGCGCCTCGGACCGGGCGTGGCGTATCGCGCGTGGAGCGAGGGCTCGCAGCGCAGCCTGGCGCCTTTCTCTCCCGCCGAAATCGCCGACGCCGATCTCGTTCCTCTGGCGCTGGAGCTCGCACGCTGGGGTGCTCGCGACGCAGGTCGCTTGCGATGGCTCGACCTGCCTCCTGCGGCGACGCTTGCGAGCGCGCGCGACTTGCTTGCCCACCTGGGCGCGCTGGATGCGAGTGGTCGCATTACTCCGCACGGCCGCGAGATGGGCGATCTGGGGGTTCATCCGCGCCTCTCTCATATGTTGCTACGTGCAAGGGAGATGGGTTGTTTGCCGCTTGCGGCTGATCTGGCCGCTTTATTGTCGGACCGCGATGTGCTGCGGGGCTCCTCGGGCTCGCGCGATGCCGATGTTACGACTCGGATCGAACTGCTCCGAGGTACCTCCGATGTCGCACAGATAGATCGCTACGCATTGCACCGTGCGCGGAGTGCTGCACGCGATCTTGTGCGCCAACTGGGCGCGCCCCGCGGTGACTCCCCGCCCGACACCCCTCGCGGCAAGACCGCACAGGCGGATGCGCGCGGCCACGCGTCGGCGGCCGCCCCCGCCCGCAATCGTCGCGAGGTCGACTATGCAGGCATTCTCCTTGCCTTTGCGTATCCCGATCGCATCGGGCGCCGCCGTGCCGGCTCGCATGGCGCCTACACGCTGGCGAACGGCCGTGGTGCACACTTTGAGGAAGCGCAGGCCCTCGCGAAGCACGAGCTGATCGTGGCCGTGGATCTCGATGACACTGACCGGGATGCACGCATCCTGTTGGCTGCTCCCATAGGCCGTGACGATCTGGAGGAGTACGTGCCCGAGCGCCTGCAGCGGAGCGAGTCCATTGAGTGGAACTCGCGTGAGCAGGCCGTGATTGCTCGCCGCGTCGTCAAGCTCGATGAGATCGTGTTAGAAGAGAAACCGTTGCCCAGCGTGCCCGCGGATGCGGCCAGGGCAGCGATGTTGCAAGGCGTTCGCGAGCTGGGGATCGCGGTGCTGCCATGGACGCGGGATGCGCGCGATCTCCAGGCTCGCATTGAGTTTGCGCGGCGTAACGCTCGCCAGCCCGCAGACGTCGGGGATCCGCCCTGGCCCGAGGTGTCCGATGCCGCCCTTGCGCAATCGCTGGACGGCTGGCTCGCGCCGTGGCTCGATGGTGTCACTCGACGCGATCACCTGGCGCGCCTGTCGATTGTCGACATCTTTCGGGGGCTGCTGAGCTGGGAGCAACAACGCGATCTCGATCGGCTCGCTCCCTCACATCTGCAGGTGCCGAGCGGCTCCAACATCCGTGTCGACTATCTCGATGAGAGCGCTCCAGTCGTGTCCGTGAGACTGCAGGAGGTTTTCGGACTCCAGGAGACGCCGCGCATCGGCAACGGCCAGGTTCCCGTCACTTTCAAGTTGCTCTCGCCCGCGCAGCGTCCCGTTCAGGTGACGCGCGACCTGGCGGGATTCTGGCGCGGGTCGTACGCCGACGTGCGCAAGGATATGCGCGGCCGATATCCGAAGCACTACTGGCCGGAGAATCCCCTGGAGGCCCAGGCGACGCGCGGTGTGCGCCGGCGGCCTCAGTGAGCCGGCGCCTGTCATTCACTCGGAAGGGTATCGTGCCGCTTCGAGCGAAGCTCACATCGGCACCCAAGTGTGTGGCGATCGCCGCTGCGGCCCGCCTACATCTTGACGACGATCTTCCCCATGAAGTCGTCCGCTTCCATCAGATCAAAGGCCTGCTTCGCGTCCTTGAAGTCCACGACCTTGTCCACGAGAGGCTTGATGTGGTGCTTCTCGATGAACGCGTTCATGGCCTCGAAGTTCTCACG
>DATNEN010000234.1:0-12861 GCA_035552975.1 Steroidobacteraceae bacterium | reverse complement strand
CGGTTGCGAAGAATGTGCACTATAGGGCCCCGGCGGAGATAAACGTGGCGCGAATACTCATTGTCGACGACGATTCGGACATGCGTCGCATGCTGCGCTTCGTGCTGCAACGCAGTGGCCACGAAACCGATGAAGCCGAAGACGGGACCGAGGGGCTGCGCAAGGCCGTCTCCGGTACCTATGACGCCGCGGTGGTCGACTACCAGATGCCGCCCCCCGACGGCCTGGAGCTGCTGGGGCGGTTGCGCGACCTGCAGCCGCGCTGTGTGAGGATCCTCACATCCGGGGCCCTGGATCTTCCGATAGTGATGCACGCCATCAACCGTGGCGAGGTGTCTCGCGTCGTCGAGAAGCCCTTCTCGCGCCAGACCATTCTGGATGCCATCGATGACGCCGTCGCCGCCCGGGCGCGCCTGGAGGAGCTGTGCATCGGCGCCCGCAGCGACATGCTGGACGTGCAGCGCCGGCACTTGCAGGAGTGCCTCACGGGGGAAGTCCTGCAGCTCGCATTGCAGCCCATCGTCGCGAGCGGCGATCGGCGCGTGTATGGGTATGAAGCCCTCATGCGCAGCAGCCATCCGGTGTTGGATACCCCCACGCGCGTCATCGCGGCCGCGGAAGCTCACGACATGCTCGGCAGGGTCGCGGATCGGGTGACTCAGTGTGCCGTCGGAGTTCTGCAGACGCTTCCGGAAGACGCCACTCTGTTCGTGAACGTGCACCCCGGAGAGCTCGCGGATGCAGCTGCGGTGTCGCAGCGGTACGTGCAACTGCGGCCTTGGGCCCGGCGCGTCGTGCTCGAGATCACCGAGCGCAGTTACGTGTTGGAGAACGACACGTGGCGGGGCGCCGTGGACTCCCTGGTGGCCTGCGGCTTCCGCATCGCGGTCGATGATCTGGGATCGGGCTACAACTCGCTGTCGGTGCTGGCGGCCCTGCGCCCGCACTTCATGAAGGTCGATCGCAGCATCGTCGAGCAGATCGAGCGCGACGATCGCAAGCAGCGCCTCGTGGAGCTGCTGGTGCTGTTTGCCAAGGCGACCGGCACGCAGCTGGTCGTGGAGGGCATCGAGACCGAGGAGGAGGCCGGCGTAGTCACCCGCATGGGCGCTGACCTCCTGCAAGGATTTCTCTACGGGCGGCCTACTCCCAGCCCGTCTTCGACTCGTAGCCTTCCGTAAAGCCCATCGCCTCGATCTCGTGGATCTTGCCGGCGCGCACCTTGAAGATGTGGGCGGCAGGCATGTCGAAGGGCTTGATGGGCTTGCCGTCACGTCCGCTGAGCGAGACTTCGCTCACCCCGGGCACCCCTACGATCTGCACTGCGCCTTCTTTCATCGGGTGGCGGAACTGCGAGAGACCGAAGACCATGCCGGTCTGCACGTCCGCGATCCAGACACGCCGCGGCTCGATGCGCTTGATGTAGTCGAAGCGATGCGTCTTCAGCTGCGGCCCGCAGCTCATCGCACCGACCGTGCCGGGGCCGGGGGTTGCCGGAGCCGGGTTGCTGCTCGTCTGCATGCCGTTCTCACGGCGCACGCAATCCTCGGCAAACGGGGCGTCGTTGCTGTCGGCGCTCACCAGCGCTTCATAGTAGCTCGCACCGATCCGCAACATCTGCTCGCGGGGTGTGCGCTGCGTGGCCGGCACGGTTGCCAGCAATCCCGGACGCGGCATCTGCAGGTTCCTCAAGCTGCGTTCCGGCAGGTCCCGCGCGATCAGATGCTCCATCTCCACGATCTGGCCGTCGCGCAGCTTCAGGCGCAACCCCAGCTCGATGGGCTTGCCGTTCTCGCTCATGATGCCGATGAACCCGACCTGCTGAGCCGTAGGATCCGGTACATAGATCTTGAACGTGGTCGGCACGGCGGTGGCGGTCTTCCACAATCCCTCTCCCAGCTTGGTGCGAACTGTGTCCTCGACAAATCGTGCATCCGCGGCGATGGGCACTTTCGAGGGATCGTGCGCAACGAGCGCGGCGAGATACGAGTCGACCATGCCTTTGAGACAGGCTCGGTCACAGGTGCTGGCTGCGTGCGAGAGGTTCTGGGTACTCGCCGCCAACACCGCCAACAACCCTGCGGCCAACAGCTTTGTCATTTTGAAATACCTCGCGAGTTGCTGCGCAGGCCGCTAGCTTCGGGCGTCGCGACCTGCCGAGGGAACGGCCGCGGCGAACAACACAGTTTTTCCGCGGGCGCAGGGTCCTGTTCAGGCGACCGGCGTGGCCCTCGCGGCGACGCGGAGGGCGCCAACGTCCGCGACCGGCGAGGGCCGGCGCGGGCCGGCCAACCGGGGGCCCGTCATCGACCGGCCGTTAACGGGTGCGCGAAGTACCAGCGATGCCCCTCCGGGTCATCCACGCCGCAACGGCGTTCGCCGTAGGCCTGGTCGGCAGGCTGCTCCACCACCTCGGCACCGGCCCGCACCGCGCGCTCGAACAGCTTGTCGACATCCTCGACGCGGACGTACAGGTTGAAAGTCCGGTGTCCGAGGTGTTTCGGATTGCGATATTGGGGGCCGGGGTGACCCATCAGGATCCGGGCGCCCTCATCGAGCTCCATTTCCGCGTGCACCGGTTTTCCGTCAGGGCCGGCATGCCGCAGGATCTCGCGGCAACCGAATGCCCGGGCGAGCCAATCCAGGGCGGCACCGAGATCTTCATACAACAGGTAGGGTGTAATCGTCGCGTTGGCCATGGGAGGGTTCCTCGTCGTGGCTGAGCTGCGCGTATGCTCACCCGCGCTCGCGGGGACGGATTGTAGGAATTTTACTCCGCGATCCGCACGTGATTGGAGCTCATCCGGTGCTGCAGATACGCCGCGGGGCTGATTCCGGCGAAAGCGCGGAAGTCGTGAATGAAATGCGCCTGGTCGAAGTAGCCGCACTCCAGCGCCAGCCCGCTCCAGTGGATCTGCCGCGAACCCTGCAGACTGTCGATGACGCGGCGAAAGCGTGTGATGCGGGCAAACAGTTTCGGTGTCAGCCCGACCTCATCGCGGAAGCTGGCGATGAAGTGCCGCTGACTGAATCCGGTGCGCTCCACGACCGCGGCGACGCTGGCGGCTTGCGTCGGGTCCCTGAATCTCCCGATGGCGTAGCGGACCACCGGACTGTGGGAGCGACTGGTGCGCAACCGTTGCAGGAGCACCCGCTCGAGAATGTCGAACCGGGCAGCAGGCGTGGTTGTTTCGAGCAATTGCTCGCGCAGCTCTCCGGCCTGAGTTCCCCACAGCGTCTCTAGCGGGACGCTCAGATTCTGCAGCTCTCCGGCAGGCACACCGAAGAAAGGGAAACCGCCGCCTGGCCGGAATCTCACGCCTATGAGGCTCAATGGGTGCGAGGTGTCCAGGAGCATGAAGCGGCTCTGTGCTCCGGAGACGGTGTCGCCGCCGCGCCCTGCGTCGAGACTCAGCACCATGTCCATGTTGCCCGTCGGCAGGAGCCGTTCGCGGGAATGCGGCTGGACGTAGCCTTCGGCCAGCCACAGAAGATCTGCGTAATTCGACAGGGGAGGGCGCGTCAGCGTGCGGTGTGCGAAGCGCATCAGAAGGCGGGCGCCGTCGCACCCGGAGTGGCTGTCCGCGTCCACTGCAGAAATGCCGCGACGGCCGCATGGCCCTCCGGCGGCGACCAGGGAGCGAACTCGGAAGTGGTGGCGGGATCGTAAGGCCCCTCCTTGACCTCGAAGAACAGCGACCCGTCCGCGTGCGAGATCAGGGTGTGCCAGGTGCCCCGGGGAGTCTCGAAACCGACATTCGGCGATCCCTCGCCGATCGAGTAGCGCGCCGTGACGGTGCCGCGATCATCGAAGGTAATGACGTCGAATCGCCCGCGCAGCACCAGCGCCAGCTCCGATTTGGACAGGTGCCGGTGCGGGCGGAAGTAGGTCCCCTGGTTGGCCGCGACAAAGAAGCGCTGCACCGGATCGGAGGACTCCGCGTGCACGTTGTGGTGGGCGCGCTGGCGGGCACTGGCGGTGGCCTTGGCCGCCAACTCATCGAACAGGCTCTGTGAGAACAGCTTCACTCGAGTATTTTCGCCGATCGGGCGGCTCCGGCCAACCGTTGCACAGCGGAGCTCGCCTGCGCCGCATCGATATTGGTGAAACTCAACAACATCGCCGGTGGGCGACGCAGACGCACCGTCGCCGCGGCAAGCGCGTGGGCTCCCAGTCCTGCGGCATACGCCGCACGAGCGAAAGCCGCATCGTCGCTCCCGGCACGCAGGTGGGCGACCAGGTGCAAGCCCGTGCCGGTCCGATCCAGCCGCAACGCGGCGCCGAACTGCCCTTCGAGGGCGGCGATCAGGCTCTGCCTGCGCTCTGCATAGAGTCGGCGCATGCGCTGCATGTGGCGGCCGAAGTGCCCCTGCTGCATGAACTCGCAGACCGTGTGCTGCACTAGAACGGGGGGTGCCGGCAACAGTGCATGCGCCGCCTGCCGAAAACGCTCGACTTGCTGCAACGGAACGATGAGGTACCCCAGGCGCAGGCTCGGCAGCAGCGTCTTGCTGAATGTCCCGGCATACAGCACCCGGCCCGCCTCATCCAGGCTGCTCAAAGCCGACATCGGGCGCGCCGTCAGGTTGAATTCCCCGTAGTAGTCGTCCTCCACGATCCAGCGCCTGCGGCGGACTGCCCAGTCGAGCAGCTCCAGTCGCCTGGGCAAGGAGAGGCGTCCTGAAGATCGGCGGGACAATGGTGCCCGCAGCGCCGCGGCCGAGAACGTACCCCTCGCCGGCCAGCCAGTCGTACGCAGCCTTCACGGTTCCCCGGGCGACGCCCAGCTGTGACGCCAGTCCGTTCCACGATGGCAGGCGGGTGCCGGGGGCAAGGGTCCCCGCGAGGATCGCGTTGCGGATACGCTCGTAGATCTGCCGGTAGACGGGGCTGGGCTGGGTGCGGTCGAGGGAGATCGGCAGCGGGCGGGTGGGCATGGTACAGCTCGGACCTCGAATCTTGATACTTCTCAGTGTCCCATCCACCGAGCATCCTCGCCACTGACACGAGCGGCGTTTTCGGTGTTTCAAGGAGATCCTCATGAGTGCCCGGCTCAAGCTCGACTTTCTTCCCCCGGCCTACCAGGCCATGCGCGGCCTGCAGTCGTTCGTCAATGAGAGCGGCCTGGACCACCGGCTGCTGCAGCTGATCGAAGTCCGTGCCTCGCAGATCAATGGCTGTGCCTTTTGCATCGCGATGCACGTCACCGACGCCCGCAAGCTCGGCGAGCACGACCTGCGGCTGCACCTCGTGCGTGCGTGGCGCGAAGCGCCGATCTTCACGGCACGCGAACGCGCTGCGCTGGCGTTGACTGAAGCGGTCACCCGCATCACGGATGGCGAGGTACCGGACTCGGTGTACGATGCGGCAAGAGCACAGTTCTCGGAGGCTGAAATGGCAGCGCTCGTGTACGGCATCGTCGCCATCAACAGCTGGAACAGGCTGTGCATCACGTTCCGCGTTCCCCCGAACGTTCCACGCGAGCTCATGGGCGACCGTCCCGTTCCCGCCGATCCCTCCGGGGTTCAACATGCAAGCACCTGAGCAACGGCGCGCCGCGAACGACTTCCGCGCCATGCACCATGGCGAGATGTTGGTTCTGCCGAACGCCTGGGACGCCATCAGTGCGCGGGTGTTCGAGGAGGTGGGATGCCGGGCTGTCGCCACGACCAGCGCGGGCGTTTCCTGGTCGCTGGGGTATCCGGACGGCGAGCGTATTCCGTGGGCCGAGTTTCTGGGAGCGACTCTGCGCATGGCCCGGTGCCTGGCAGTGCCGTTGACGGTCGATTGCGAGAGCGGGTTCAGCGCAACTCCCGCGGAGCTCGGTGAACGGGTGCGCGAGATCATCGGCACGGGCGCCTCGGGCATCAATCTGGAGGACAGCCGGGATCATCACACGCATGCGCTGTTGCCGTTGGAGGACGCCGTGGAACGGATCTCGGCCGCACGGGCCGCTGCGGATCAAGAGGGCGTGCCAATCGTCATCAATGCGAGAACGGACTTCTATCTGCCCGCGCAGAGCGGACACGCCGTTCCCTTCGCGGACGTGGTGCATCGCTGCCGTGCTTATCTGGCGGCCGGCGCGGACTGTGTGTATCCGATCGGGCTCGCCGACATCCACCTGATCAGGCAGCTCACCCAGGAGCTGCGCGCTCCCGTCAATATCATGGGCCGTCCCGGATCACCCACTCTGGCGGAACTGCGCGCTGCGGGAGTTGCCAGAGTCAGTACGGCAGTGGGGCCGGCCCTGCTGATGGCCGGCACGCTGATGGATGCGATCGTGAAGTTGAAGGAGACGGGCTCGTGCGAGCATTTCGCCTCGCCGTTCAGCTATCCGCGCATGCAGCAATTGTTTTCCAGGGGTGCCTCGGGTTCCCCTGCGTAAGTTGCGGAGGTGGCTCATGTCCGTTCGATCGTTCGTGACCCTGGCCGCGTCGGCTTTGGCCGTGCTCGGGCCGGGCGTCGCCGCAGCTGCTGACCCCGCCGCAGATCCCACGAATCCCGCCGGGGGCGAGACTCAGGCCGTCTGGACGCCCAAGGAGGCCAGTTTCACCTACACCGGATTCACCACGAAATACTCCTGCGAAGGGCTCGTCAGCCAGGTGAGATCCGTGCTGTTGTCATTGGGCGCCCGGCGCGAGGATCTGGTGGTGGTTGGCACGGGGTGCCTGGAACCGGGCCGGCCGGTGCCTTTTCCTGGCGTCAAAGTGCGTATGACCGTCCTGACGCCCGCCAGTGGCACTGCAGGCAACGCGGTGGCCGCTCAGTGGAAGCCCGTGCGAGTGCGGCTCGATACCGACCCGCTCGCGGAGGCCGGACAGTGTGAGCTGGTGGAGCAGATCAAGCAGAAGCTGCTCCCGCTGTTCGCCACCCGGGAGGTCGAATTCAAGCCCAACTGCGTACCGCACCAGCTGAATCCGAATGGCACCCGGCTGAGCGCGCAGGTTCTCGTGCCGGTGCAGTCGGCGCGGGAGGCCTCGGCGGCGCAACCGCGCTAGGTCCGTCGTCGGCGCGAGTGCTCGACGTTGGGAAGCAACCCGGCGAGTACGCCCAGCACTGGCAGGAAAGCGCAGACCTGATAGACGAAGTCGATGCCAGCGACATCCGCGAGGGCGCCGAGCGCGGCTGCGCCCACCCCCCCCATTCCGAAGGCGAATCCGAAGAACAGGCCGGCGACGGTTCCGGTTTTGCCCGGGAGCAGTTCCTGGGCATACACCACGATCGCGGGAAACGCCGACGCCAGGATCATCCCGATCGGCACCGTCAGGGCGGCGGTCCAGAACAGGCTCGCGTGCGGCAGGAGCAGCGTGAAGGGCAGCACCCCGAGGATCGATATCCAGATGATGTATTTGCGCCCGAATCGATCTCCGAGCGGCCCGCCGACGACCGTCCCCAGTGCTACGGAGGCGAGAAACAGAAACAGCAACAGCTGCGCGCTCTGCACCGAGACACCGAAACGATGTATGAGATACAGCGTGTAGTAGCTGCTCAGGCTGGCCAGGTAGAAATACTTGGAGAAGATCAGAACGAGCAGCACGCCGATGGTGAGCGCGATGCTGCGGCGGTCCGGTGCCGGTTGCGCGGCCACCGCGCTCGCTGTCCGGGGTTTCAGGCGCGCAAGCCCGTGGGCCTTGTACCAGTGCCCCACATTGTAAAGAACTGCGATTCCCAGCAACGCAGCACACGAAAACCACGCGACGCTGGTCTGTCCGTGGGGCAGAACGATGAACGCCGCCAGCAGCGGACCGGTCGCCGCGCCGACGTTGCCACCCACCTGGAACACCGACTGCGCCAGTCCGTGCTGACCTCCGGAGGCCATCCGGGCGACCCGCGAGGATTCCGGATGAAACACGGACGAGCCGGATCCGATCAAGGCCGCCGCCAGCAGCAGCAAGGCGAAGTTGCTTGCCCACGCGAGCAGCGTCAGCCCCACGAGCGTGAACCCCATGCCGGTGGCCAGCGAATACGGACGCGCGCGGCGATCCGTATACGAGCCGATCAGGGGCTGAAGAAGCGATGCCGTGACCTGAAAGGTGAAGGTCAGCAACCCGATCTGCGCGTAGCTGAGCTGATACGAGGTCTTGAACATCGGATACAGCGCCGGCAGCAGCGACTGCATCATGTCGTTGAGCAGGTGGCAGAAGCTGATGGCCAGCAGGATGCCGAACGCGGTCTTCGCCGCCGGTGCAACGGCTGCGGTGCCGGGTGCTCCCGGTTCGGAGCTCTTGGCGGTCTCAGCGGCGACAGTGGCTTCGCTCAAGGAATGCTTTTCCGTTACCGTGGGGGGGTGAGCATGTATCCTACCCGGCGCCCGTGTCCCGCTCATCTCTCTTAAGCTATATGAAGGGGGTCGCTCACAGCGCGATCCCGCTTGCGCTGCTGCTGATCCTTCCGCTGCTGCTGATGGGCGACTCCGCGGGCGCGGAGACGGTCAGCCACGGGCGCTTCAAAAGGGTGGAAATCTACCTGCCGCGCGGGCAGGTGAGGCATTTCGCCTTCCTGCTGTCCGGGGACGGGGGCTGGGGCTCGGGTCTCGCCACGATCGCCAAGCGCCTGGCGAGCGAGGGCACGCTGGTGGCCGGAATCGACACGCCACAGCTGTACACCAATCTCGAGGAAGACACCGGCCAGTGCGTGTTTCCCGATGGCGACCTGGAGAACCTCAGTCGCTACATCCAGGCCTACTACAAGCTGCCCACCTACTTCACTCCCATTCTGATCGGACACTCGGCGGGCGCCAGTATGGCGTACGCGATGCTGGCTCAGGCCCCGCGGGGCACCTTCGCGGGCGCCGTGTCGCTGTCGTTTTGCGTGGATCTGGATCTGGGCAAGCCCCTTTGTCGTGCCGGTAACTTGCGCTACACACCGCGCCCGCACGGGGAGGGCTCGACGTTGCTGCCGGCGTCACGGCTGTCGGCGCCATGGATCGCACTGCACGGCGAGGAGGACGGGGAATGCTCGCTCTCGCAGGCCAAGGCGTTCGTGGCGAAAGTGCAGGGCGCGCGTTTCGTGGCGCTGCCGGGCGTCGGACACAACTATCGCGATTCGCGCGACTGGCTTCCGCAATTCAACCGCGCCTACGCCTCGATCGCCGCGTCGGCGGCCGCGGAGAACCTGCCGGTTCCACCGGCGCTGCTCGCGGGCCTGCCCATCGTCGAAGTGCCGGCGAGCGGCAGCGGCGGCTCGGACACGTTCGCGGTGTTGTTCTCCGGGGATGGCGGCTGGGCCGGGATCGACAAGGAGGTTGCGGCGAGGTTGGCGGCCAGCGGCATCCCCGTCGCCGGAGTGGATTCGCTGCGCTACTTCTGGAGTCCGCGCTCGCCTGCGGGGATGGCGAAGGACCTCGACCGCATCTTGCGATACTACTCGTCCGCGTGGCACCGTAAGCACGCACTGGTGATCGGCTACTCGCAGGGCGCCGACGTATTGCCGTTTGCAGTCAACCGGCTGCCGGCCGCGACGCGGCCCCTGGTGAGGCTCGTGGCGATGATCGGCATCAGCAACACTGCCTCGTTCGAATTCCACGTGACCAACTGGCTCGGTGGCGGTGACAACGGCCTGCCGACCGCGCCGGAGATCCGCAAGCTGTCGGCTGTCGACGCACTGTGCGTTTACGGCGACGATGACAGCGATTCCATCTGCCCCAAGGTCAACGCGGCCAACGCGCGCGTGGTCGAGCTGAGCGGCGGACACCACTTCGGGGGGGATTACGACAAGCTCGCAAGGCTCATCGTGGACAGCGCGCGGTGAGCCGCACGTCGCGCCTGTTTCTGCTGATGGACGCCCTGCGGGCGCGACGCCTGCCGGTGTCGGCCGCGCACCTCGCCGCCGAGCTGGCAGTCTCTGTACGCACCCTGTATCGAGACGTGCAAACGCTGATCGAGCTTGGGGCGCCCATCGAGGGGGAGGCC
The DNA here is from genome assembly GCA_035552975.1 of Steroidobacteraceae bacterium. Classification (GTDB taxonomy): domain Bacteria; phylum Pseudomonadota; class Gammaproteobacteria; order Steroidobacterales; family Steroidobacteraceae; genus 13-2-20CM-66-19. The sequence continues at coordinate 2,949 of DATNEN010000234.1, read as the reverse complement.
GGGATCGGCTACCTGCTGCGCAGCGGATTCTTTCTGCCGCCGCTGATGTTCGGGGAGGATGAGCTCGAGGCGCTCGTGCTGGGGGCCCGTTGGGTCCAGCGCCAGGGGGACCCTGCCTTGGCCGAGGCTGCAACGCGCGCGCTCTCCAAGATCGCAACGGCGTCCCCGAAGGATCTGCGCGACCGGATCGCCGAGACGGGACTGTGGGTGCCGGCGGGGAGAAGGTCCGGATCGAGTGCGACTCTGCGCCCGCTGCGGGAAGCGATCCGCCTCGAGCACAAGGTGCGCATCTCCTATACCGACGAGGCAGGGTTGGCGACCGAGCGCATCGTCTGGCCCATCGGTCTCGCCTTCTACGAGGGCAAGCCGCTGCTGGCGGCCTGGTGCGAGCTGCGCACCGCCTTCCGTCACTTCCGGGCCGATCGCATCACCGGCCTGACGCCTTGCGATGAGCGCTATCCCCAGCGTCGCAGTGCCCTCGTCAAGGCCTGGCTCAACGAGATGAAAATCCCCGAGATCGGCTGAGGCGAGGGCGCGGGCCGCCCAAGCGAGTGCGCTGCTGACGGAATCTGTCAGCAGTGCGTATCAGAATGCATCCCATGGATCCACCCGACGAGGGAGCTGCGATGCGTCTGTACCACCACCCGTTATCCGCGAATTCGCGCCGCGCCGCCCTGGCCGCGGCCCACCTGGGGCTGCCGGCGGAGCTCATCAAGATCGATCTGGAAAGAGGCGAGCAGCGCAGCCCGGAGTTTTTGGCCCTCAACCCGAACGGCATGGTGCCGGTCCTGGAGGACAACGGCTTCATCCTCACCGAGTCCCACGCCATCATGCTGTATCTCGCGGACAAGAGCCGCGGCCATGCCGCCTATCCCGAGGACGCCCGGGCGCGTGCGGACATCAACCGCTGGGTCTTCTGGAATGCGCAGCATTTTCAGCCGACGGTGAGCATTTTCGTCTGGGAGAATCTCATCAAAGGAATGATCGGTCAGGGCGCGGCCGACCCGGCTCAGATCCGTCGTGGCGAGGATCTGCTCGAGCGCTACGCCCCGGTACTGGATGAGCATCTGGCCGCCAGGCGCTGGGTGTGCGGGGATAGCGTGACACTCGCGGATCTCGCCCTCGGGGCGACGTTGCTGGCGGCGGCTCCGGCGAACGTGCCGCTGGCTCCCTATGGTCACCTGCTGGCGTGGTTTGCCCGAGTGCAGGCGCTCGAGGCGTGGAAGGAGACGGCGAGCTAGATTTTGAAGAACCGGCGGAGCGCTTCGAGCTCCGCGTCGTCGCTGGCCATTGCGCGGGCGACCCGCTCGTAGAGCTGGGACGCTCCGAGGTAGATCTCGCCGCCGGCCTCCAACGTGACGAACTGCGAGATCTCCTGCATCTCGGCGACCCAGCGGTAGGCCTTCGGGAGCATGTCGGGGACCTTGCGGCCGAGTGCAGCCAGCAGCGCCGGCTCGCGTTCGGCCAGAGCCTGCCGCAACTCCGTCGCCGCGCCGGCCCGAGTGGCCGCCAGTGTCATGGCGGCGGCAACGGCAATGATCCCCTTGTTGATACCGGCGAAGGACATCTTGAGCGCGGAGGCAGCGCCGACCGGGCCGTCCAGCACCCGGATGTCGAGGCCGTGTTCCGCGAGCACGGCAATCTGGCTTGCATGTGGGCCGGAGGCGTAGATGCTGGGCTGCGCGGCACCCGCCCGCGGGGGTGGACCAATGATTCCGGCGTCCACGAACGGCGCCCCGGTGGTCTCGATCACCGCCCCAATTCGCTGAGCTGTCGCTGGGCTTACGGCATTGCAGTCCACGAATACGGGCTTGCGAGCAGCCCCTTGGAGCGCGGGCGCCATCAGCTCTGCGAACGCCAGCGCGGAGGCGGGTGGAACGATGGAGAGCAGGATCTGCGCACGGACCAGCTCCCCAGAGGAGACTGCACGCATTCCTGCTGACGCAGCGCGCGCTGCGCTCGCGCTGCTACGACCCTCGAGGGTAGTGAGCACCTCTACTGCGTGGGCGGTGAGGAGTTTCCCCACCGCGGCGCCCATATTGCCGGGCGCAACAACGGCAACCACGAGGGTCATGAGTGCGGGACCGGACTCACATCCCCCTGGCAGGCGTGCGCTGCCAGGGGGGACGTCAGAGTTACTTCGGCTCGCTGCCGGGATGCTGGTCCTCGAGAGGGAACGCTTGCGCGCCGCTGCTCGGGTGCGGTGCAGCCGGCGTCGACGGCCGTGCGGGCGGCGGCGGTGCAGCCGCGGCTTCGCGGGTGGTTGCCTCCTGGCCCCGGGTGCTCGCGCTCACGGTGGCCATGAAGCGCTTGGCGGCCTCATCGTTCGTCGTGACGCTTCCGCTCATGATGTCGCTCGCGCTGATGCCGCGCTTCCCATAGAAGTCCTCGTTGGCATCGTCGTCGATTCGCACCACCGTGCCATCGAGCGCCAGTCCGGCGAAGATCCCCTTGCTGCGCGAGTAGGAATAGACCTCCGCCTTGAACGTGGGATCGGTGGCCGCGGAGGCCGTCCGGCCCACCGGCCCGGCCGCTACGGAGGCGTCCGCCCCCAAGGTCACCTTGCCACCGGCAATCCCGTCGACGCCGCGGCGGCTGGTGAACACCAGAACGATATCGGTCTTCTGCACTCCCCACTGCCAGCCGAAGCTGCCCCCGGTCATGGTGATGAACACGGGATTGGAGAAGCGGCCGTCCTTGTTGCGCACCACCATGACGCCGTTGCCGTGACGTCCGCCGAAGAAGAACGCCGCCTTGGTCAGATCCGGGATGACCGCGATCGCGTAGGCGCGCTCGAGCAGGCGGTCGGGAATGATCTGATCGCGCGAGTCGCGCTGCTCTTCCAGGACCTGGCTGGCGATCAGGAGCTTGCCTTCCTCGCGTGCGGGTCCCTCTACCGCGGCCGCTGTGGCGGCGAGTGTCAGGCCGGCGAGGATGGCAAACAAACGT
>DATNEN010000233.1:0-3971 GCA_035552975.1 Steroidobacteraceae bacterium | reverse complement strand
GATCCGGGTGAGTACGGTGACCGGTGCGCGCCCGACGGATCTGAACAACATCAACGAGCTGAATCACTACATCGGCATGCGGGCAATCGATCCCGATGCGATTGGGGTGCTGCGCGTCATGCCCTGGGTGCTTGGTGCGCTCGCAGTGCTGGCGCTCATGGTGGCACTGCTGGGTCGTCGCCGCCTGCTCGTGGCGTGGCTCGCGACGTTCGGCGTAGCCGCTCTTGCCGGGCTCGCGGAGTTCTGGCTCTGGGAATACGACTACGGGCATCACCTCGATACCGAGCACGCCATCATCACGGTGCCGGGTATGACCTACCAACCACCGATCATTGGCGCCAGGCAGCTGCTCAACTTTACCGCCATTTCGTGGCCCGCGACCGGCGGTGTGTTGATTGGCCTGGCGCTGCTGGCTGGTGTCGCCGCGCTCGTGATCTCCCTGCGAGCGACGCGCGCGGCCCGCGCGCCAGGGGCGGCGACTACTCTGGCTGCCGCCGCGTTCGTGCTGTTGTGTGTGGCCCATACGTCGGCCGCGTGCGCGCAGCAGACTATCGAGGTTTCGCCGTCCGGCCCGGTGCGCACGATCGGCGCCGCGATCCGGCTCGCTGCACCGGGCGCACACATCGTGGTGCGGCCGGGCGTCTACCGCGAGCCGCTGATTGTTGTCGACCGCATGGTCGCGATCAGCGGGGACGACATGCCGGTGGTGGAAGGTGATGGAACGCACCCGCTTCTGGGCATAACGGCCGACGATGTCACGGTACGCGGGCTGCGTTTCGTGAACGTCGGAAGCAGTTTCGTCGAGGATCGCGCGGCCATCAAGGCGGCAGGCGTGCGCGGCTGCGTGATCGCGGATAACCAGGTGGACAGCACCTTCTTTGGCATCTACCTCGCGCAGGTGAGCGACTGCCGGATTACCGGCAATGTGCTGCGGGCGCGAGGGAGCAGCGAAGTGGCTTCGGGGAACGGGATCCACCTCTGGAACGCCCAGCGCATCGTGATTGCCAGTAATCACGTGAGCGGTTTTCGCGATGGCATCTACTTCGAGTTTGTGAAGGCGAGCCGCGTGGAGCGGAACCTGAGCGAACAGAATCTGCGCTACGGGCTTCACTTCATGTACTCGGATGACTGTGTCTATCGCGGCAACGACTTCCGCCGGAACGGCGCCGGGGTGGCCGTGATGTACACGCGGCGCGTCGAGATGACGAACAATCGGTTCGAGGACAATCGCAGTCCGGCCGCCTATGGACTGCTGCTCAAGGAAATCAGCGACAGCCGCCTGGAGCACAATCTGTTTGCGCGGAACACCACCGGCCTGGTCGCGGACGGCGCCACGCGGTTGCGGGCGGACCGGAACGTGTTCACGACCAATGGCTGGGCCGTAAAGCTCGACGCCAGCACGGACGGCGCGAGCTTCACGCGCAACAACTTCCTGGCGAACACGTTCGATCTGGTCACGAACAGCCGCCAGCCGGATGACACGCTGGATGGCAACTACTGGGACAGCTACACGGGCTACGACATCGATCATGACGGCGTGGGCGACGTACCACACCGCCCCGTGCGACTCTTCTCGATACTCGCGGCGCGCGCGACGCCGGCGCTGGTACTGCTGCGGAGCGCCTTCGTCGGGCTGCTCGACTCGGCCGAGCAGGCCATGCCGGCCATCACGCCGGAGACGCTCGCCGATGCTCACCCTGCCATGCGGCCGATCCCATGATCGACGTCATCGGATTGGACAAGCACTTCGGCACCCTGCACGTGCTGCGCGCGCTCGACCTGCGCATCGCGCGCGGGCGTGTGACAGCAATCGTGGGACCCAACGGTGCCGGGAAGACGACGCTCATCAAGTCCCTGCTCGGCCTGGTCCATCCCGATGCCGGCAGCATCCGGATCAAGGACACGATGGTCAACGCCGACGTGCGCTACCGCGCCGGCATTGGATATATGCCGCAGATCGTTCGCTTCCCCGAGAATCTGAGCGGGCGTGATCTGATCGCGCTGCTGACGCATCTGCGCGGGGCCGCTGTGGCGCGAGATGAGGAATTGATCGACGCCTTTGCCCTGGGCGAGCACCTGAGCAAGCCGGTGCGGACGCTCTCCGGTGGCACGCGCCAGAAGATCAACGCTCTGCTGGCGTTCCTCTTCCGGCCGGAGTTGCTCGTCTTGGACGAACCCACGGCGGGACTGGATCCGCTGTCAAGCAGCCTGCTCAAGGACAGGATCCTCGCTGCCCGCGGCGTGGGCGGCACTGTCGTTCTCACGTCGCACGTCATGAGCGAATTGGAGGAGCTGGCCGACGACGTTGCGTTTCTCGTGGACGGCCGCGTGGCGTACATCGGCACGCTCTTCGACCTCAAGCACATGACGAATCAGTCGAATCTCGAACGGGCGATTGCCGTCATGATGCGGCAGGGGATGGCCGCATGACGACGATCCTGAAGGTCACGGGCTACGGCGTCCGCAACCTGGTTCGCAGCCGCTGGCTGCTTCTCTATGCATTCTTCTTCCTCGCATCCGCCGAGGGGCTGCTGCGATTCTCCTCCGATGGCACGAAGGCGCTGCTCAGTCTCTCGAGTGTCGTGCTGTTCGTGGTGCCGCTCGTGAGCGTCGTATTCGGAACCGTCTACCTCTACAACGCGCGTGAATTCACCGAGATGCTCCTGGCACAGCCAGTGCGCCGCAGCCATCTCTTCGCCGGCCTCTATCTGGGGCTCATGCTGCCCCTGGCGATCGCCCTTGGCACCGGTATCCTGATCCCCTTCGCACTCCGCGGCCTGCTGCGCGGCGCGGATGGCGGTACGCTGGTGATCCTCGTGTTCACCGGCGCAGCGCTCACCGCCGTGTTCACCGCGCTCGCGTTCGGTATCGCGCTTCGCATCGAGGATCGACTGCGCGGGGTCGGCGCGGCAATCGGCATCTGGCTGCTGTTCGCGCTCTTCTACGACGGCCTGCTGCTGCTCCTCGTTGCACTGTTCGCGGACTACCCCATGGAGAAGCCCGTGCTCGCTCTGGTGCTGGCGAATCCCGTGGATCTCGCCCGCGTGCTGTTGCTTCTGCGCTTCGATCTGGCGGCACTCATGGGCTATACGGGCGCGGTCTTCCAGCAACTGTTCGGCGGGTGGACCGGGTCGCTGTTGGCCGCGACCGCGCTGACGCTCTGGATCGCGATTCCGTTCGCCTGCGGCCAGCGCAGGTTCCGGCGCAAGGATTTCTGATCATCCGCTGCATCCACACTGGCGGGCCGGAGGGCCCGGCCGGCCTTCCCTCACGCATTCACCGTTTCACTCAGCGAGCAGGCTACCAATGATCACACGCAATAGACTGCAGTACTGCATGATCTTCGCGAGCGCGCTGGCGCTCATGGCCTGCGGCGGCACGAAGACAGGCGATACCAGCACGCCCCTGAGTGCCGCGGCACCGAGCACAGCGACTGGTGCGGCTACCACCACAAGCGCCCCCGCACCGGGCCGACAGGTGGTCGTCGTGGAACTGCACACCGAAGAGACCGGCAATTTCTTCAAACCGAACAAGGTGGAAGTGCACCAGGGCGACGTCATTCGCTTCACGCTCGTGACCGGCGTGCACAATGTGCACTTTCTGCCAGACTCCAATCCCGCCCGCAGCGGCCTGCCGCCGGCGAGCGACTTGCTGCAGCTCCCGGGGCAGACGCTCGACATTCCCGTCACCATGCCCAAGGGACATTACTACTTCCAGTGTGACCCGCATGCCGCGCTCGGCATGCGCGGGCATCTCGAAGTCGAAGACTAGCCGAATTCACCCGATGCCGTTGACAGGTGTTACGCCTGGACAGGATTTACAGGAGGGACAGGAGGGACAGGAGGGACAGGATTTCAGGATGCACAGGATTCACCGGGTGCTTTCCCCGATGCAGTTGCTGTCGTTCAGCGAAGGCACCGGCAATGCGTAATGCGGCTCCCCACACTCCTGTGCATCCTGTCCATCCTGTC
>DATNEN010000232.1:0-33810 GCA_035552975.1 Steroidobacteraceae bacterium | reverse complement strand
TTGACTCCCTCCGCCTGCTCGTCGCAGACCCAGGCGTATGACGGGCTGGCAGCGTTCTTCCCCGCCAATTCTTCCGGCGGCGCCGCGCTCAACACCGGCCTCAACGGCGTCAACCAGGGGATCACCACCGGGATCAGCAATTTCACTGCCGATGCGCGCGTGGCCATCGTGGACAGCGGGTCTGCGGCGTATCTGATGTTTGCGTCGAAGTAGAGGTCCCTTCGGCGGTAGTGCATGATCACGGCGTCGTCGCCGCGCTGGGGTCACCATTGCGCCCGGTAGCACGCGACGACGTGCGATATCGATGTCGCGCCGCGCTACCGTGGCGTGCGCATCTGATGCCGGTCGATCCAGCGCGCGATGGCAGCGCCGATCGCATCCGGTTGATCCTCAGGCACGATGTGCCGCGCCGGTCCGCAATTCTCGATCTCGAGGCTGGCCATGGACTGGGAGCACCACAGGCTCATCTGCGGGCCGATCATCAGCGTCCCGGGAGGCCCGTCGAAGGTCAGCAGCAACTTCGGAATGCCGGAGCTGGCGGCGAGCCAGCGGTCGTACGCCTCGACTCTCGCAGCCACGTCGGGCGGCTCGCCGTTGATCGGCGTCGCGCGCGGCCATTCGAGCAGGGGGCGACGGCTCTCGCGCGTCGGGTAAGGAGCGGCGTACACGGCCAGATCGGCATCGCTGATGCCCTTCAGTGAAGTGAGGCGCAGTGCCTGCTCAATGAAAAAGTTCTCATCGAGCACCTTCGCCTCCCCGGTCCCCACTGCCCGCAGAGTCTCGTACCGCGACCGCCCCGCACCGGGAAAGTCCTCCCAGGTCATCGGGCGAACGATGGTTTCCATGAAGGCAATGCCGCGCACTCGCTGCGGGTGCCGGGCCGCCCAGTCGAAGGCGAGCGCGCCGCCCCAGTCGTGCCCGACCAGTACGACGGCCTCCAGCGCCAGGGCGTCGAACCAGCCCTCCAGATAGCGGGCGTGGTCATCGAAGCGGTAGGGGATCTCCGGCTTGCCGGAGCGACCCATGCCGATCAGGTCCGGGGCGAGGCAGCGGCCGGGTCCCACGCGCCCCATGACATTCCGCCACACGTGCGAGGAGGTCGGGTTGCCATGCAGAAACACGATGGGGGTTGCCCCGCCGCCGTTCGCACCGGTCTCCGCGAAGAACATCCTCGAGTCGAGCACTGGGAGAGTCGGCATGACGCTACTCCTGTCGTCGGGATAATGGTAAGGTACCTGTCTAAATGCTACCAATATAGACAGGTACCTGTCAATATGCCGGGGACACATCCTGCTTCGCTCGGCCTGTTGCTGCGTCTGGTTCATCAGCGCTGGACTCAGGCGGTCGAAGCGGCCCTGGAGGACGCGGGTTTCGGGGACGTCCGTCCTTCGCACGCCAACGTGTTCACCTTCGTGCGACCCGAGGGAGTTCAGGTCAGCGAGCTCACCAGGCTGGCGCACGTTCGCAAGCAGACCATGGCGCAGGCCGTGGAGGAGCTGGAGAGGGGCGGCTACGTGGAGCGGCGTCCGGACCCCGCGGATCGGCGCGCGAGGCTGGTGTTCCTCACGAACAAGGGCAGGAGCGTGCAGCCGGTTGCCGTGGCCGCGGGCCAGCGGGTGGATGAAAAGTGGGCAGACGTGACGAGCCCCGCGCAGATCGAAGATCTGCGGCACGCGCTGCAGAAGCTGTTGACCCAGCTGGATGAGCGCCTCGAAGACGCTGCAACCGAGTGAGCCTGTGCCATCCTCGTTGCGCCGGAGGGCCGAATAGTCAGCGGTGTGCGAGCCGGCCGCGCCCGCGCTCACGGGTCGCGCCGACGTCGACCTCGCGCTATATTCGTGCGGATACGTCACGGAGAAGATCCATGAGCTCGCAACGTTCCCAGAGGCGCACACGTGTTTTGTTGCCGGCCGCACTCGTTCTGTGTGCGGCGGCCGCTCTGCAGACAGCCTGCGCCGAGCCTGCGGTGTCGATTGCCGACCGTCCCGTTTCCGGCGATGCCTCCGCCATTCCTGCGCCGGCGTTGGACAATCCAAAGACACAAGGCGCCCTCGAGACTGCGGTGTTGGCAGGGGGCTGCTTCTGGGGAATGCAGGGCGTGTTCGAGCACGTGAAGGGCGTGCGTCAGGTGATCTCCGGTTTCTCGGGCGGCAAGAAAGATACGGCGCACTACGAGACGGTCAGCACCGGCACGACCGGGCACGCGGAGTCCGTGCAGATCACTTTCGATCCGAAGGAAGTCTCCTACGGGGAGTTGCTGCGTGTGTTCTTCTCCGTGGCGCACGATCCGACGGAGCTCGACCGCCAGGGACCTGACGAGGGGACCCAGTACCGCTCGGACATCTTCTATTCCAACGAGACGCAGCGGAAGATCGCCGCGGCCTATGTAGCGCAGCTCGATGCCGCGCACGTGTACGGGCGCAAGATCGTGACCCGCCTCGATCCGCTCACCGGTTTCTATCCGGCCGAGCAGTATCACCAGGATTATCTGATTCACAATCCCGACAATCCGTACATCGTGATCAACGATCTGCCGAAGATCCAGAACCTGCGGAAGACGCTCCCGCAGATGTACGCTCCGCGCCCCGTGCTGGTGGCCGCCGCCGACAGGTGATGCGCCGGTAGGGCGCGCTCGGGGGGCTCGCGCCGCGGCAGATGATCTCGCTTCGCCAGGTCTCGAAGTCCTTCGACGGAGGTCGCACTTTCGCGGTACGCGAAGTCACTCTGGAGGTCGCCGAACGGGCGTTCGTCGCCATCATAGGCGACTCGGGCTCGGGCAAGACCACGCTACTGAAGATGATCAACCGGCTCGTCGACGCCGAGGGTGGCACCGTCGTGGTCGCGGGCAAGCCGGTCGATGCGGACGCGCCCTACAGCCTGCGCCGGCGCATCGGCTACGTGTTCCAGGGCATCGGGCTGTTTCCCCATCTGAATGTCGCTGAGAACATCGGCATCACGCCGCGCCTGTTGGGATGGGCCGAGGCCGACATCCGCGCGCGCGTGGCGGAGCTGATCGATCTGGTGAGCCTGCCCAGGAGCTACCTGGAGCGCATGCCCTCGGAGTTGTCCGGTGGTCAGCAGCAACGCGTCGGCGTTGCGCGCTCACTGGCTGCGCGGCCGTCCATCATGCTGATGGACGAGCCGTTCGGCGCTCTGGATCCGATCACGCGCGATACTCTTGGCGCCGAGTACCGTCACCTGCACGAGCAGATGGGACTGACGACGGTGATGGTCACGCACGATGTGATGGAGGCCGTACTGTTGTCGGACCGGATCATCGTCATGCGACAGGGGGCCATCGTCGCCGACGGCCAGCCTCACGATCTGCTGCTGACGCACCCGGACCCCGGCGTGCACGCCTTGATGGACATGCCGCGCCGGCAGGCTGAGCGCGTGCGTGCACTCATGCAGGATCGCACGCACCGTGGATGAGCGCTTCAGCGCTGCTGTCCGACTTCTACCCGACTACCTCAGTCAGCACGTCCTGCTGAGCGCGGCGGCCCTGGCCCTCGGACTCCTCGTCAGCTTGCCGCTGGTGGTGATCGCCAGCCGCAGGGCGGCAGTGCGCTGGCCGGTTCTGGGGTTTGCGAGTGTGGTGCAGACGGTTCCGAGCCTCGCACTGCTGGCGCTGTTCTATCCTTTGTTGCTGGCGCTTTCTTCAGCTTCAGCGTACCTGTTCGGGTATCGCTTCTCGGCGCTCGGCTTCCTGCCCTCGCTGCTGGCGCTGACCCTCTACTCGATGCTGCCGATTCTGCGCAACGGCGTGACCGGCCTGATGAACGTCGATCGCGCGATCGTCGAGGCCGCCCGCGGCGTCGGCATGACGGAACGGCAGAGACTGTTGCGGGTCGAGCTGCCCCTGGCCGCACCGGTGCTGATGGCCGGCATCCGCACCGCCGCGGTGTGGGTGATCGGAGCCGCCACCCTGTCGACTCCGGTCGGACAGACCAGCCTGGGCAACTTCATTTTCTCGGGACTGCAGGTGGAGAACTGGGTGGCGGTGCTGTTTGGATGCGCAGCCGCCGTCGCGCTGGCGATGGCCACGGACCAGTTGCTGGCGCTGGTCGAGTCGGGGGTCAAGAAGCGTGCGCCGCTCAGGATCTGGATCGGGGTGGCGTTGTTGCTGCTGGGTGTCCTCGCCGCCGCGGCGGTACACCTCGGCGGTGCCCGCAAAGCCACTTACGTCGTCGGCGCCAAGAACTTCTCCGAGCAATACATTCTCGCCGACCTGATCAGTGGTGCCATCCGCAAGGGCGGGCACGTGGCCAGCACGCGCGTCGATCTCGGTTCGGTGATTGCCTTCCGGGCTCTTTCGAACAATGACATCGATGTGTACGTGGACTATTCAGGCACCGTTTGGGCAAACGTTTTGGGCCGCAAGGACTGGCCGCCACGCGCGCAGATGGTGCAGGAGATGCGCACCGCACTACGGCAGGAGTACGGCGTCGTTCTGCTCGGCACTCTCGGGTTCGAAAACGCCTATGCACTCGCCATGCGCCGCGACCGCGCCGAGTCGCTGGGCATCGGCACGATCACCGATCTTGCGCAGCACGCGCCAGAGCTGGCTCTTGGCGGGGACTTCGAGTTCTTTTCCCGCCCGGAATGGCGTGCGTTGCGGGAGCGCTATGGCCTCACTTTCCGCCAGATGCGCCAGTACCAGCCGACCTTCATGTACCGTGCGCTGGCTTCTCGGCAAGTCGATGTGATCTCGGCGTTCTCCAGTGATGGCCGTATCGCCGCCGACCACTTGCTCGTGCTGCAGGATCCGCTGCACGTGATTCCGCCCTACGACGCGATCGTCCTGATCTGTCCGGCTCGCGCCAACGATCCGGTGCTGCGCAAGGCGCTCGAACCGCTGCTTGGCGCGATTCCCATCGAGCTCATGCGGCAGGCGAACTACTCGGTGGACCGCGACAACGACAAGAAGTCGCCGGTGCAGGCCGCACAATGGCTGTCCAGCGCCGCGCACATCCGATAATCTGGAACTCCAGGTTTGCGGTATCGAGAGGTTTGAGCCATGGCCAAGAGCGCAAAGAAGCGAGAGGACCTGCAGAGCAGGCGCGCGCAACCGCTGACCACGCCGACCGATCTCGGCGCGCAGGCGTCCAAGGACATCAGCGGCGGCATGAACGCCGTTCTCGCCGATGTCTTCGCCCTGTACCTGAAGACCAAGAACTTTCACTGGCACATGAGCGGACCGCATTTCCGCGACTACCATCTGCTGCTCGATGAGCAATCCGACCAGATCTATGGGATGACCGACCCGATTGCCGAGCGCATCCGCAAGGTCGGCGGCAACACTCTGCGCTCGATCGGCCACATCGCACGGCTGCAACGGATCAAGGACAACGACGCCGACTACGTCGAGCCGCTCGACATGTTGGCAGAGCTGCGCGAGGACAACATGTCGCTCGCGGCGCGGCTGCGCGAAGTGCACGGGGTGTGCGACGAGCACGGGGACATTGCCACGGCGAGCCTGATCGAGGTGTGGATCGATGAGACCGAGCGGCGCACCTGGTTTCTCTACGAGGCCAGCCGCAAGGGCGATTCTTCAGGCCACTGAGGCCGGCGGCCTGCTCGTCTGGCGCAGCAGCTCCAGAACCGTGCGGATGACGAGGTACGGCTCGTCCTGCTGCAGGTGATGTCCTGCGTGCGTCGCGACGACGTGGGTGCTGCGTGTCGATAGATTCAGCAGGTCGCGCTGCAGGCCGGACCATACCTCCTCGATCCCCGCGGCGAGATCGTCGGGCAGTCCCGACGGCCGCGCAGCGTTGGGGCTGCGACTGAGAACGACAAGGGGCGTGTCGCCGAGCGCGCCGGCAGTGCGTACTTCATCGGCACTGACGGCGTAATCGATCAGCTCGGGCGTCAGCGACGGGCTGGGCTTCTGCCGCAGCTGTTGCAGGCCGGCCGGCTCACCGGGAATCGGCCGCGGCACGAGGCGCCTGAAACGCGTCCACTGGTCCGGGTGAGCGGAGTCTACGAGCACGACGCCTGCGACCTCCTCGGGATACTGGCTCGCAAACAGGCGTACGTTGAATCCGCCGATGGAATGCCCGACCAGCAGGTAGGGCGGTCCGACTTCCGCGTAGCGCAGCAGCGCGCGCAGGTCCTTGACGAGCTGACTGCAGCTGCGCGGCTTGCGCGGCTCGTAGCTCCATCCCAAGCCCGCGCGGTCGTGCATGAGCGTGCGTTGTCTGCGGGCAAGACTTGCGAATACCTTCGGCCAACCAGGGGTCTGATGTTGCAGGAAGTCCGCCTCGATCGACAGGTTGCCGCCCTGCTCGACGATGATCGTCGGTGCGCCTGCGCCGCGACAGACATACCGCAGCCGCCGGCCGCGCATGTCGAAACTCTGGAATTCGGGGTGCATCGGCGAGTGAGGTTTTCGCCTACGGCTGCAGCGGCCAGAAGATGTCGGTGCGCCAGTTCGCCGGGTCCGGGACTTCCGCCGGGTCGCTGACGTAGACCTCCCACGGTGCTCCCGCACCTCTGAGGTTCTTCTCCTCCATCCAGACCTGCACTGCGGCGTGTGCCTCGTTGAGCTTCTCGTACGTTCCCATGTGTGTGGTCGCCGCGACCGGACCTCCCGGCAGAGTATCGGCGCGGATGTTCTCCGCCTGCGCGGAGCCCTCTTTCAATGGCTGGGCGATCGGCAAACCGATCTCGAGTGTCAGCACGCCCGGCCCCCATTCCAGATAGCGCGTGAAAGGCTGCCCGGCGATGACGCCGCCGCTGCCTTGCACGTGCTGGAAGATGCGGCCGAGTTGCTCGGCCAGGGCTTTGGCGATGTCGGTGCGCCGCACGCGTGTGCGTGCGACCAGCACGGGTTGTGGGGAGAGCTCTTTTTGCGTGACGGAGTAGGGCATGGATCGCTCCCCGTGTGTCTGCTGCTGAGCCGTATGAAGGAGGCCGATGCAGGGACCGACCCGTGCGATCAAGGCCGCGTGTCGTGCCAGGTCGGCCGCGCTAGCGAGGGTCAGCGCGCCGCGTCGTCGGCAGGCGGTCGGCGTCATGCCGAAACGGCGCTGAAACGCCCGGCAGAAGGTTTCGTGACTGCTGAAGCCGCTGTCGAGGGCGATGCTCAGCACCGAATCGGTGCCCTCGAGCAGACGGGCCGCTGCACGATCGAGTCGCAGGCGCGCCGTGTATTGCTTGAGTGTCTCGTGGGCGGTGGCGGAAAACAGCCGCTGCAGGTGGAATCTGGAGAGCCGGGCACGCCGTGCCAGCGCCCCCAACGACAGGTCATCCTCCAGATGACGCGCGACGAACGCCATGATCGGCTGTACGCGGCGCCAGCGTGCCCTGGGGTTTGTCGGTGTCATTCGAAGTAGGCGATGCTGCGCACCTCGATGCTCTCGCGCACGCGTGCGTCGGCAAAGCTGGGGTCCCGGAATGCCGTATGCGGCGTGCGCAGCGCTCGGGTCCGATCGCTGTCGTGGAATTTGAACATCAGGACTTCGTTCCGCGTCATGTTCGAGAAGTACCACCAGCGGTGCGCGGGGTTGTAGTGGAAGATGGCGGCGGCCGGGGCCGTCGCTTCGTTCGGCATCTCTCCCAGCATCGTCTGCTCATCGGGCAACTGATCGACTACGAACATCGTATTGGGGACACCCTCCTCGGGGCGCACACTGCGCGCATCGCACACTGCGAGCGGGCAGTCCTGCGGTGGGGGACTGAAAGCACGCCACAGGCTGGAGGCGATGAAGCGGGTGAAGCCCTTGCCGTCGGGGAAATTTTTTTCGTAGACCGCTCGGGCGAGGGCCTCGGCGCGCGCCGGCATGAAGTCCACGTGGGCTTCCCCCGCCGGAGGTTGGACACCGCCGCGATGCGTGTAACTGCCGGCCGGTTGGCGCTGATGCCGGGCTGCGTCCCCGGAGGTGCGGACCATCCACCCCAGCGCCGCTACGCGCGTTGCCCCGGTGAGCGAGCGGACGATGTCGACAACCTCGTTCGGATAGAGCCGCTCGACCTGGTCGCGGTCGAAGAAGTCGGTCACCGCGGACGGGCGCTGAGCCAGCACGAACCCGTGGACATCGAGAGTGAACAGAGACTGAAAGGGTCGCGCGTCACGCAGTGCCACCTGATGGGCCTCATAATGCCCGGTGTTGTGCTCCACCCCGGGGGCGACGAACCGCCGGTTGATGAAAGACCCCTGGGCAACGTAAGTGATCGTGGCCTCGACGGTTCGGGCTTCGGGTTCGCTCGCGGTCATATGCCCTCCATGGGCTATATTAAGGCCATGGACGATCTCACACTCATCAAGATTCGCCTGGCGCTCGCGGACCTGAATACGGCGTTCACGCACAACCTGGATCACGGCAAGCTGGACGAGCTGGTGGACCTGTTCACGGAAGACGCCCTGTACACACACGCCAAGCGCCGCTCGGAGGGCAGGGAGGAGATCCGCCAGCTCTTTGTTGCACGCGCTGCAGGGGGCGCGCGCACGGTCCGCCACTTCGCCTCAGGGCTGAGACTGGAGATCGAGAGTCCCACGGCAGCACGCGGCACTAGCGTGTGCCTGACATTTGCGCACGACGGGGAGTCACCGGCGGCGCACGCAACTCCTCATCTGGTTGCGGATTTCGAGGATGTGTACCGGCTGTGCGAGGATGGCCGATGGAGGTTCGCCGTCCGGCACATTCATCGCATTTTCGTTGCGCCGGACCATACGGGACCGGTCGGCGGCTTCATGGGAAGCCTGCTCGGCCGTCGCAAGTGACACCGGGGAGTACCGATGACCATTGATGTTTTTGCCGCGATTCGGGAGCTGGGCACGCAGATCGCACCGCCGATGCTCGGAGGCAGTCAGGCACTGTTTGCCCCATTTGCTCCGCGCGCGACCCCCGATACATGTGCGGTCGAGCGCGATATCTCGTATGGCCCCGATGCACGTCATCGGCTGGACATCTTCCATCCGCCCCGCAATGCCGCACGAGCCGGTGAGGGCGCACGGCCGGTGCTGGCCTTCGTGCACGGCGGTGGTTTCGTGGGAGGCGACAAAGGAGCGCCGGGCGCGCCGTTCTACAGCAACGTAGGGGTATGGGCGGTAAAAAACGGTCTGCTAGGTGTGACGCTCACCTACCGCCTGGCTCCGGGAGCGCGTTGGCCGGCGGGACCGGAAGACCTCGCCCTGGCGCTGGCGTGGCTCACCGCCAACATCGGCCGCTTCGGCGGGGATCCGGGCCGGCTGGTATTGATAGGGCAGTCTGCAGGGGCGGTGCACGTCGCCGGGTATGTTGTCGGGCAGCATCGTCGCGGCACCGTACCGTCGCTGGCGGGGGCGATCATGCTCTCCGGCGTGTACGATCTGACGGTCCTGCAACACACTCAGTTCGAGGAGGCGTACTTCGGGAGCGATCGCGGGCGTTTCGCCGAAGCCTCGACACTCGAGCCGCTGACACGAACGGACGTTCCCTGTCTGTTCACGGTCTCTGAGCTGGACCCTCCGAGCTTTCAGCAGCAGGCCGCACGGTTGGTCGAAGCGTGGTGGGCCGCCCGAGGGGCCTGGCCACGAATGCTTTACCAGCAGGGTCACAACCACATCTCTCCCATCCTGCAGCTCGGCACCACCTGGGATACGCTTGGGGGAGACCTGATGGCCTTCATAAGGAGAGTGACATGAGAGCACTGACACGGGCGGCGCTCCTGTGCGCCCTTGCCGCAATCGGGACTGTTGGAGTCCGCGGCTCCTACGCGTCCGACACCTACGACGCCGCGGTTGCGCATTCGGGACGCAGCGCAGAGGACTTGAAGCGGGACGCTCTGGACCATCCTGCGGAGGTGTTACGCCTGGCCGGGATCGAGCCCGGAATGCAGGTGGTCGATTTCCTCTCCGGCGATGGCTACTACAGCGAGCTGCTGAGCTATGTCGTGGGTCCCGGTGGACACGTGCTGATGTACAACGATCCGTCCTTCGAGAAATGGAGTGAGGGTGCCGCCGTCAAGCGCGTCGCCGGCGATCGGCTGCCGAACGTCGAGCATCGCGTCGCAGCGCTCAACACACTGCAATTCGCGCCCGCCTCCGTGGATGCCGTGTTTCTCGTCAAGGTCTATCATGACCTCTATTGGGTGGACCCCACGGGAGCGTGGCCCAAGGTCGATACGAGCGCTGTGCTCGACAACATTGCACGGGCTGTGAAACCCGGCGGCGTAGTCGTCATCGTCGATCACTCGGCCAAACCGGGCACAGCAACGGCGGACGCCTCCACGCTGCATCGCATCGACGAGGCTTACGCACGCAAGGACTGGGAGTCCCGCGGCCTGAAGCTTCTCGCCCATAGCGATATCCTGCGCAAGCCCCAGGACGCTCGCGACAAGCTCTCGTACAAGCCGCCGGCGCTGGGCAACACGGATCGATTTTTGCTCGTGTTTCGCAAAACCTAGCTTGGGAGGGCCGCCCCTGAGCACCTCAGGGCCGGACCTGGCGCTTACGCGGCGGCGCTGAGGTGGCGCGAACGATGAGCCGGGTAGGCAGCACAGTGGACCTCACGGAGCGCTGCGGGGTCACGATGTCCCGCAGCATCATCATGGACTGATAGCCGATGTCGAATCGGGGGATGTGCACCGTGGACAGCGGCGGATCATACAGCTCGGCGAATTCCTGATCGTCGAAGCCGACGACGGAGACGTCGTGCGGTACGCCGACGCCAAGGGATTTGAGCGCCCTGATGGCGCCGAGCGCCATCTCGTCGTTGGCGCAGAACACCGCCGTGGGTGTCGGCTTCTGCTGCATCAGCACACGCAGCATCTTCTCGCCGGACTCGACTGTGAAATCGCCGCGTTGCACGAGTGACTCGTCGAAGACCAGGCGCGCGGCCCGCAACGCCTTCCGATAACCGTTGGCGCGTGCACGCGAGGACAGCACATGGTCCGGCCCCGCGATGTGCGCGATCCGTCTGTGGCCCAGATCGATGAGGTGGCGCACCGCTTCTTCCGCTCCGCCGGCATGGTCGAGGGCTACCGCGGGCAGGTTGGAGTCCTTGAGCGACTCGGCGGCCACCACCAGGGGCGGCAGCTTCGCGCCCGCCGTTTCTGCGCCAGGCGGCAGAACACCCGTCAACAGGATGATTCCGTCGGCGCGCCGGCTTGCGACCTGATCGAAGTAAGTGAGCGTGCGCCGGACGTCGCCCTTCGTGTTGCCCATCAACACGGCAAACCCCAGCTCCTCGGCGGCTTGCTCGGTGCCGCGCAGAATCTCCAGGAAGAACGCGCTCAACTTGGGAACGACCACCAACACCGTACGCGTCTCTCCGCGTCGCAGGTCGCGGGCAATGAGGTTGGGCCGATAGCCCAGGCGCTCGATGCCCCGCAGCACGCGGTCGCGCGTTTGGCGGTTGACGAGATCGGGGCGTGTGAGCACCCGCGAGATCGTCGCGATGGAGACCCCGAGCTCGGCGGCGACGGACTTGCTCGAGGGAGAGTGGCTTTTCTTCACATCAAGCGTTGAACGGTAGCCTCAATCCCGCTCGCGGCCACCTCGTCTTGAGCAGACGGCCGGTGCTGGAGCAGGTGATCCAGGCATCGCGCATGTCCGGACCGCTGAAGCAGATGTTGGTGGTGACCGGATCCGGCGTCGCAATGTGCTCGTAGGCACCGCCGGGCTCGAATACGGTGACTCCGCCGTTCCACAGCGTGCCCACGCAGATGCGGCCGTTGGCCTCGACCGCCAGGCTGTCGAGCCACTGAAAGCCCGGCAGGGTACACACCACTCTGCCCGGCGCGAGCGATGTCTGCGGGGCCATTTTGCCCGGGGAGGGCAGCTCGAATTCGTACAGCCGCCCGACCATGCAGTCGGCCATGTACAGCTTGCGCTCGTCCGGGGAGAGGCCGATGCCGTTGGGTGAGAGCAGCTCGCTGCGCCAGCGAATGATTTTCGAGCCATCGGGCCGCGCGTAGTAGACAGCGCCGAGCCGGCGGTTCTCACCGTCCGAATAGCCCAGCGTCGTAAACCAGAACCCGCCGGTGCTGTCGAACACGAGGTCGTTCGGGCTGTTGAGCGGCTTGCCGTCGCATTCGTCGTAGAGGGTGGAGAACTTGCCGGTGCGCAGATCGACACGCTGAATGGAGCCGCCGCGGTAGGGTTGCGCGGGTGGACCGTCCGGCAGATGCACCTCGCCTTCCTGCCAGTCCCATGCGCCGCCGTTGTTGCAGACATAGACCGCGCCGTCCGGACCGATGGCGGCGCCGTTGGGACCGCCCCCGAGCTCGGCGATCGTCTGGCGCCTGCCGTCGGGAGTCACGCGCGTGAGCGTGCCACGGCGGATCTCCACCAACACGACGGAGCCGTCGGCCATCGCCACCGGGCCTTCCGGAAAGTGCAGGCCCTGTGCCACTTCTTGCATGCCCCGTGCTCCTGGAAGAGTTCAGCGGATGATCGAGCTCAAGGGCCTGACGCTGCGCGCGCCGCTGTCCAGCCCGGGAAGATTCAGGCTTTCCTTGGCCGGGTTGGCGTGCTCGCGCATCAACGACTCGGCGCGCGCCGCTTCGCCCCGCTCCAGCGCGTCGACGATGATGTGGTGCTGGCGATGTGCGTAATAGAACGTTCCGTAGATGCGCTCCATGCTCGCATCGTCGAACGCGAGCGCCTGCGGGCCCGCGAACGGAATGCGGCCGTTGCGCTCGAGCGCCTGCGCGATCATGGGACTCTGCGCTTCGCGGACGATCAGCTGGTGAAAGCTGGCGTTCATTTCCGCGTAGGCGGCTTCATCCGGCTGCTCTACGAAACCCTTGTGCAGGATGCGGTCGCCTTCGTGCAGGCACGTGCGCAGCTCTTCGATCAGCGCCAGCGAAGCCCCTCGCTCGGCCACGCGCCGCACGGCCATTCCCTCTATGAGTCCGCGAAGGTCGATCGCGTCGATGATGTCCGCGGCGCTGAATCCGCGCACGACGTAGCCCCGGACTTCATGCTCCGTGAGCAACCCCTCCTGCGCCAGCACCGGCAGGGCCTGGCGGATCGGAGTGCGTGACATACCCAGGAGCTCGGCGAGCGGAGCCTCGGCTACGCGCTGGCCAGGAGCAAGCTCCCCCCGCAGGATCATTTCGCGAATGCGCACCAGCGCATGCGTCTGCTGGCTATTCATAAGGCGTGGAGGCGCTCGTGAGGGAGTTTTCGGTCCCGGGACGTGCGATTTTTCCGCTTGGGATGCTTTTGTCAACGGGGGCGGGATCCCAACTGGGCGGTTTACCCCCGGCTACCGTCGGGCGGACGTGCCCGAGTGTCGCGCGGAGGCGCGGACGGGGCGGAGCGTGGGGCGGACGTGCCGGCGGGCCGCGCGCTGGCTGGCCGGCTAGCCGCGAGGGCGCCTGCGAGGTTTCAGGCGGCGAGCAGCGTTTCGCTCACTACCCTGCCGTCGAGGAGCTTGATGGTCCGCTTCGCATGCCCGGCGTGAACGAGCGAGTGGGTCACCATGACGATGGTCGTGCCGGAGCGGTTGATGTCATCCAGCAGGGCCATGACGACGGCGCCGTTCTCCGTATCGAGGTTCCCGGTCGGCTCGTCAGCGAGGATCAGCTTCGGCTCCGCCACCAGGGCGCGGGCAACGGCGACACGCTGTTGCTGCCCTCCGGACAGCTGCTGCGGGAGGTGACGGGCGCGGTGTGCGATGCCGACGCGCTCGAGGGCCGAGTCCACCCGCTTGCGGCGCTCAGAAGCCGGTATACGGCGATACAGCAGCGACACTTCGACGTTCTCCGCGACGTTCAGATCGTCGATGAGATTGAAGCTCTGAAAGATGAAGCCGACCCCCGTGCGCCGCAGCGCCGTGAGCTTCTGCTCGGAGTGGTGGGCGACTTCCTCGCCGAAGAACCAGTATTGGCCGCTGTCGGGACTGTCGAGCAGGCCCAGGACGTTCAGCAGAGTCGATTTGCCGCACCCCGAAGGGCCCATGATGGCGACGAATTCGCCGTCGGCCACTTCCAGCGAAACGTTGTCCAGGGCGCGCGTCTGCACTTCTGAGGTGCGATAGGTCTTGCCGATGCTCTCCAGCCGCAACATGCGATGCTCCTAGGGCTCCAGGTCGATGCGATCGATGCGTTCCAGTCCAGTGTAGTCCGAGACGATGACCCGCTCGCCAACGGCGAGGTGGGCCGCTATCTCCACCTGCTCGGCGTTGCGGCGGCCGACCCTGATGGTGCGGCGGCGCGCGCTGTGGCCGTCCGGGTCGACTACGAAGACCCAGTCGCCCCCGGTGCGCTCCAGGAAGGCGCCGGCGGGGAGAATCTTCGTCATGCGGTCCGCGCCGAGGGACAGCCGGCCTTGCACGGCCTGTCCGGGAATCAGCCCGGGTGGCTGCGCGGCCTGAAATGCCAGGTCCACCTTGAAAGTGCCGGCCTTCACTTCCGGGTACACGCGCGTGATGCGCACCTCGTATGACTGGTCCCCGATATCCACCTGTGCCACCTGCCCGTCTCGCACCCGTTGCAGGTAGAACTCGTCGACGTCCGCTGCGAGCTTGAATCCCGTGTCGGGCGTGATCTGCGCGAAGCGCTCGCCGCGGTTGCGGTTCTCGCCGACTTTCAGATCCATCTCCGTGAGACGGCCAGTCACGGGTGCGCGTACGGTGAGATTGTCCAACTTGCTGTGAGTGATCTGCAGGTCCTGCTGGAGCTTTTCCAGCTGACTGTGGATCTGCGGCAGCTGGCGCACACGCAGCACCTCCTGGGTCTGATTGCTCTGTGCCTGCAGCGGCTGAATCTCCATCTCGTGATTGAGCTCATCCTGCACGGTGTCACGCGTTTCGGCTGGTTCGAGCGCGCGCGCGACGAGCTGATTGCGCCGCGTGAGCGAGCGCTTCAGACGGACGATGTCGTAATCGATCTGCGCCAGGGACTTCTGGTTGGCGATGCGGTTCTGCTCGAGCTGCGTCTCATAGGCCTGCAGTTGGGTGATGGACTCGATCAGCCGCCCCTCCCGGTCGAGGACGTCCAGCTCGAGCTCCGCGTTGCTCAGCTCCACCAGGGGCTGGCCCTTCGTCACGGTGTCGCCGGCCTGCGCGAGTATCCGTTCAACCCGACCGCCTTCGAGGGCGTCCAGGTAGACGGTGTCCAGCGGCACCACTGTTGCGCGCAGAGGCACGAAGTCATGGAAAGCTCCCTGCTCGACGGTGGCAATGGTCACGTTGGCCATCGGCATCCGAACACTGCGCTCCGCCGTACCGAAGAGCGTGACGACCGCCGTGACGCCAGTGACGAGGACCGCGGCGGCCACGGCGAGTTGCACCCAGTGCCGTTTGCGCCACCAGGGAACTCGGAGGGGGGTGTCCATCGCATGACGCGTGGCCGCTTGGTCCATGCACAGCAGTCTATAGCCGGCGTCGAGTGGCTAAAACACTACTGAAATCATGAATCTATGCTCGCGCGGTGCCGCTTTGGCGCTCGCCGGTGTCCGCTTTCGCACACTCGTGCGCGAGCCTGGGGTGACACGTTGGCAGCTGTACGTTGCCCGCCGTACTCTTTGTCCATGTCGCAGACATCAAACTCCGTGCTGGTCGTCGAAGACGATCCCGACGTTCGCCGCACCGCACAGGTGGCTCTGGGTTATCACGTTGCGAGGGTGGAGGCGGTCGAGTCGCTGGACCTGCTGGAGGGGGCACTGGCGGCCACGGTGTTCGATGCAGTGCTCCTGGACATGAACTTCGTGATCGGCGAGCGCAGTGGGGCGGCCGGGCTCGACGGTCTCGCGCGTGTGCACGCCTTCGATCCGACTCTGGCCGTCGTGTTGATGACTGCTTATGGTGGCGTAACGCTCGCGGTGGATGCGCTGAAGCGAGGCGCGGCGGACTTCGTGCTCAAGCCCTGGCGCAACGACAAACTGGTCGCCGCCGTCACGGCTGCGGCACAGCTCACCCATGCCCGGCGCAAGCAGGAGACTCTGCAACTGGATGCTCTGGAGCGCAGCGCGATCGAGCGGGCGCTGACCCGGCATCACGGCAACATCTCTTCAGCGGCCATCGCCCTCGGAATCAGCCGCGCAGCGTTGTATCGCCGGATGTCCAAGCATGGACTCTAGGCTCTCCGACAGCGGCCGATTCACGCGCGCCGTTGCAGTGCGCGCCGTCATCGTCGCGGGGCTCACCTATCTGGCAATCCAGTTGTTCGCCACGACTCACTTCTACGCCACGGCAGTGCTCGTCGCCGGCGTCGCTGCGCTCGTGGCGGTCGACATGGGAAGCGTCATTTCCCAGGCGGCGCGGGCGGCGGAGCGGGATCTGGAGCGACTCGCGATTGAGGGAAGCGATGTGCCGACGGCGGCGGCGATGAGCACCCGCCTGGGGTTCAGCGCCGATCGCGCCGCGGCCGTTCTGAACGCGGCACGTGCCGAGCGCTTGCGGCAGACCGACTTCCTGTTGGGCCTGCTGGACACCGTGACGGCCGCCCTCTTTGTCGTCGCTCCGGACGGAAAGGTGACTCTGGTGAACCGCGCGGCGCGCGCTCTCGCGGCGACGGCGGTGGCCGATTTCCAGGCGATCCCTTCCTTCGGTCCCGCCGTGGCTCGCAGCTTGCTGGCACTCGCGCCCGGGGCCAGGGAAGTGATCACCCTCGCCGACGGCCAGCGCATGCTGGCATCGGCCGCGCGCTTTGCCGCGCCCGGGCACGCTCTGCAGCGGCTGATCTCGCTGCAGCGGATCGCCGGCGAGCTGGATGCCGTCGAGCTCAGAGCCTGGCAGGACATGGCCAATGTGCTGGCGCACGAGATGATGAACTCGCTGACGCCCATCGCTTCGCTGTCGGAGAGCCTGGAGCAGCTGCTGCGATCCAACCAGGAAGCCTCCGGCGCAGTGGAGGTCATCAAGCGCCGCAGCCGCGGGCTGATGGACTTCGTGGAGCGCTACCGGGCCATCGCCGATCTGCCGGCGCCGCGTCCTCAGATCATGGCCGTCGCCGCATTGCTGTCGGATATCGACAGACTCCTGGCGCCGACCTTTCTGGAGAAGCACATCGAGTGCCGCGCGCGCGTCGAGCCGCCCGACGCGGCCGTCAACGCCGATCCACAGCTCCTCGAGCAGGCCGTCATCAATCTGCTGCGCAACGCCGCGGACGCCGTGCGTGACTCCCGGCCCGCGCGTATCGACATCTCCTGCCGAACGGACGCGGAATTCGTGTCCGTGGAGATTGCGGATAACGGTTGCGGCGTCCCGCAAGCCAATCGCGACCAGGTGTTCGTACCCTTCTTTACGACGAAGGCGGGCGGTTCGGGCATCGGGCTGAATCTGGCGCGACAGGTTGCGCTCGCCCACGGCGGTCAACTGGTCTTCCGCGCCAACGAGCCCCGGGGATCCGTGTTCACCCTGACTCTGCCTGCTGCAAATGCTGCGGCGCTGAAGAGCGCGAGCCGAGATCAACGCTCATCGTCACCCGAGCCGGCGTCGGCAGCGCCAGCGGCTGCACCGAGAGAGTAACGCACGCCGATCCATGCTCCGAGCGGTGCGCCGGGACCGCGAAATTGCTCGGAGACCGGGTCGAAGCCGGCGGCCGGGCCGAAGGTGCGATTCGGTCCGGTGAAGAAATTCTGCCCCAGGATCCCGAAGTCGTAGTAACGCCGGTCGAACAGGTTGTTGACCCGGGCGAAGATCTCGAGGTTCGGAATCGGCCGGTAGTGCGCGTCGAGGTTCACGAGCGTGTAGCCGGGCAGCTTGCCGTTGACGTCCTGGTTGTTCTCATCCCCGCGCGCGTAGACCCCGTCGCTCATCAGTACGTTCACGCCTATGCTGAATTGCTTCGTGAGCTCGTAGCCGAGGCGCAACTTGAGCACCTGCCGAGGCAGGCTGGGAATGCGGTCGCCCGGCTCCACCTGGATGGCGCCGTTTGCGTCCGCACTGGAATTGTCCGGGCTGCTCTGCAGGAAGGCCGATTGAAAGGTGGCGTCGGTGAAGCTGTAGCGCGCCGAGAGCGTGAGCGAGTGCAGGCGCCCATCACCGGACAGCTCGAAGCCGCGCCTCTGCGTTTTGCCGACGTTGGCGAAGTACCCTGCGTTGCCTGCACCGGCGCTCGTGCTGATGAATTCGATGTCATCGCTGAGGCGTGTCCGATACACGGCCGCGCTCCAGCGCCAGAGCTTGCTCACGGTTCCTCGCGCGCCAACCTCAACGGTGTGCGACACCACTTGCTTCAGTGGCGGATCGGCAAGGAAGTCGTTCGGCAGCTTGCAAGGCGCGTTCGGGTCCGCGCAGGTGAGCTCGATTGCCGTCGGCGCGCGTGCCCCTTCATCGTAGGCGGCATAGGCGGTGAGGTGATCGGTCGGGTTGAAATTGATGCCGGCCGAAGGGTTGACGCGCGAGAACGACGTGTCTCCATTCAGCAGCGGCGCGGTCCCCGTTCGGTCGCCGACGCGGATGTCTACGTGGTTGTAGCGGCCCGATACGGTGAGGGTCCATTGCTTCGTCAGGTTCAGGATGTTCTGCGCGAAGACCCCGTACCCGCGGCTGTCGGTGTCAGCGTCCGTCGCCAGCTCGAAGTCTCCGGCGGGCACGGTGCCACGCAGTGCGGTGAGGTCCGCGTCCTGCGAGTACTGCGTGAAGCGCGCCTGAGCCACATCGAGGCTGGCGCCGAAGGTGAGCTGGTTCTTCATGCCGGCCGGCGTGCCGGACAGGACCATCTGCAGTCCGCCGCCGTAACCGTCCTGCGTAATCGTCGACTGGTCGTTGGTGGCTGCAATCTCATCCACTGCGCCGCTGTCCGGAACGATGCTGCCGAAATCGTCGTTCACGTTGCTGCTGACGCTGGAGTTACGGTAGTGGCGGTAATAGAGGTTGCCGCCGAACAGGGCCGCGTCGCTCAGGAAGCGGCTGCCTTTTATGGTGAGGAACGTCAGCTTGTTGATGTTGATATCGGGGTAGGTGTACGCCTGGTGGATGTCGTACAGGAATGACAGCGGCAGCGTCTGGGTGCCCTGCAGACTGTTGTCGGCGAGCGTCAGGCTCGCGTCCAGATCGGTCTTGTCGTTCTGCCAGCCGGCCTTGGCGAACAGCTGATGCACGCGACTCGGGTTGTGGTCCGCCCACCCCTGCTCGTCGAACAGGTTGCCGGTGATGAAGAAGTCCACCGGGCCGCGCGAGGTGCCCCATTCGGCCTCCACCGTGCGGCGCCCGAAGGAGCCGCCGCTGACTTCGGCCGAGGCGCCCGGGTAGTCGGCGCCGCTCTTGGTATACACGGCGATGGCGCCGCCGAGAGTGTTGAGCCCGAACATGGGATTGGAGCCGGGGATCACCTGGATACCGGCGATCGCCGACTGGGGGAGCAGATCCCAGTTGACGATATCCCCGAAGGGCTCGTTGATGCGCACACCGTCCTGGAATACCGAGACTCCCTGCGGCGTGCCCAGGAGCGGGGAGGCGGTGAAGCCGCGAAAGCTCACGTCCGGCTGGAAAGGGTTGCCCTGCGCCGCGTTGGCCGTGATGCTGGTCGCGTTCTGCTCCAGAAAATCGGTCGCGTTCGACTGTCGTTGTCCGGACAGGTCGCCGCTGCTGTAGACCTGCACGTTGCCCGGGACGTCCTTCTTGTCGGTGCCGAGGCCGGGGAGGGGGGAAGTTCCGATCACCTCGACGACCTGCCGCTCGAGAGCCTCCGCAGGATTGGTCCCCGGTGGGGGTTCACCCGCGAGACAGGCCGCCGCACTGAAAATCGCCAGTGCAGCCGCGGCGCCGGCCACGCCCGGTCGCGGCCACGGCCGCCCCCCGGCGTGACGTCGGCTCATGAAGTCTGGGTCCTTGCGGTCCGATCGGTACAATTGTGCGGACGGCTTGCATGTGAACAGCCGGCGGCGCGGGGTGTCTAGGGAGAAACTCCCGACGTGCGCTGACCTGAGCAGCCTGTTCTCGAGCGGTCCGTGTATGGAACGAGGTGGAGGCGTCGACGATGTACTTGCGCACACGCTTGCTGCTGGGCATTGCGGTCGTGACGCTGGTGGCCCTGGCCATCAGCATCGTCGTTCCGCTCACCTCCGTTCGTGACGAAGTCTCCCTCGAGACCGAGTCTTCGACGCAGGTGGCGGTGTTGATGCTGGCTATCGAGAACAGCATCGACGACGCGCCGGACCTGGCCGCAGCTCGCGCCGGAGCCGCCGAGAAGATTCGCAGGTCCGAGCCTCTGCGCCACATCAAGATGGATCTCCTGGATACCACCGGCAAGGTGCTGGCCAAGAGCCCCATCGATGAGCCGCAGGGTGGGCGGCTCGCGCGGATGTTGCTGCCCTCGGAAACCAACGTCACTCTGAGGTACGAGCTCGAATATCACGGTGAATCGCTGGGACAGTTGCGTCTGCTCTCCAATCCCCTGTCGGAGATCGCGGAGATCGAGAAGAACACATTCCGCGACCTCGAGCTCCTGGCGTTGACCATCATCACGATGGCGGCGAGCATCTACGTCATCGTCCGTCGCAGTCTGCGCCCGGTCGTCCAGATCCATGCCGCGCTGACTCGCCTCGAAGCCGGCGATCTGGATGTGCGCCTGCCGCGGTTCCGCTTGAAGGACCTCGATGATATCTCCAAGCGCTTCAATCATTGCGCGGCTGCGATGCAGGAAGTCGCTGCGCAGCGGCGGGAGCTGACGCGGCGCCTGATCGACGTCGAGGAAGATGAACGCAAGCGCCTGGCGCGCGAGCTCCACGATGAGCTGGGTCAAAGCTTGACGGCGATCAAGGTCGATGCGGCGTACATCGCGCGCGAGGCCGCAGGAGTCTCCCCGAGAATCGTGGCGTGCGCGCGGGGAGTCGAGAAAGTGGCAAGCGACATCGTAGAAATCATCCGCGGCATGCTCGCTCGCCTGCGACCTCACGGGCTGGAGACAATGGGGCTGCGCGATACCGTGCAGGAGCTGGTCAACGGCTGGCAGACGCGCGTGGCGGACAGATTCCACTGCAACCTGAAATTTGCCGGCCCCGTCAATGGGCTTCCTCCCGATCTCAACATCACTGTGTACCGGCTCATTCAGGAGTGCCTCACGAACGCCGTTCGCTACTCGCGTGCGCGTGTCATCGACATCGACGTTGCGGTGGAGACCGGTGAGGTGGGCGATCTGGGCGAGGTCCCGCAGAGAGTTGCTTTGAGCATGCGGGAGTCACAGCTGACCCCCGGCGGCCCGCACGCCGTTGCCAGTGGAAGCGGCCTCCTCGGAATGCGTGAGCGAGTTCAGTCTCACGGCGGCGAGCTGCGGGTGGACATCGGGCAATCGGGCGGCATGTCCCTGCATGCCTGGATGCCCGTCACCTGGCGTCACGAGGAGAGCGTCAGTGCCTAATCCCCCGGTCCGCATTCTGCTGGTCGATGACCACGCCGTCGTGCGAGCTGGTTACCGCCGGTTTCTGGAACAGGAGCCGGGGTACGAGGTCGTCGCGGAGTCCTCTTCCGGCGAGGAGGCGTACGCGCTGCTGCAGAGCCGCACGCAATTGCCCGATGTCGTGGTGCTCGATCTGAGCATGCCCGGCGGTGGCGGCCTGTCGACGCTGCGCAGAATGAAGCTTCGCTGGCCGCTCCTGCCGGTCCTGGTGTGCACCATGCACGACAACCTGGCGTTCGCGCTCCAGGCGCTGCGGGCGGGCGCCAACGGTTATGTGACCAAGAGCAGCGATCCGGCTTTCATGGTGATCGCGGTGCGGCGCGTACTCACCGGCACCGCGGCACTGAGCCCGGACATCGAAGCGAAGCTGGAGCGCAATGCGGGCAGCGATGCGGATACACCGACGCTCGGCCTGTCAGTGCGGGAGTTCGAGATCTTTCGGCTGATCGCCGCCGGCAAGTCGCACGAGGAGATCGCCGCGCTGCTGAACTTGAGCGCCAAGACCGTCGCCAACAATCACTCGCTGATCAAGCAGAAGCTCGCGATCAGCACGGACATCGAGCTGTTCCAGCTGGCGGTCGGTTGCGGTGCGGTCGAATCCGCATGACCCCTTTTCGTTTGCGCCAGGGATGAGTGGGGTGCTGCGGAAATCCTCCTGCAAGGGCGGTCGGCGCCAGGTGCACGACCTGGGGCGGGCTCACACGGCCAACCCGATCCTTGCCTTGATCGAGCGGCGCGACGCTTCCAGGATGGCGTCGGACTCGGAGGCGTCGGCGACGGTGCGCGACAGCGCGAGGGCGCCCACCATTTCGGCGACGACTGACGAGGCAATATCGTCGGCGTCCGCGCGGCCCGACTCGCGGATGCGCCGGGCCACGGAGGCAATCACGCGGTTGAGCCCCGCCGTGGAGTTCTGCCGCGCCTGGCCGGTCAAGCGGGCGAGCTCACCTGACAGCGAGGGCAGCGGGCATCCGCGGTCGGGATGGTCGCGATGGCGTGCCGACAGATAAGCGTCGATGAGCTTTTCAATGGCAATGGCCGGATCGGGGTGCTCGGTCCGGGTGAAGAAGCGCTGATAGCTCTCCTCGAACATGTAGGCGACCGCGTGCGCGACGAGGTCGTCCTTCGATTCGAAGTGAGCGTAGAACGCACCGTGGGTCAGCCCGGCCTTGGCCATCAGGCCGGCCACGCCGATTCCATCGGGTCCCACCGAACGGATGGCCGCCGCCGCCTCACTCAATACCCGGTGGCGGGTTCGCTCTTTGTGCTCGTTGTCGTAGCGCACGTTAGCTTCATACCGCCAGCCGAGAGGTTCGTCGAGAGGGACAGCGCACAATGGGCGCCATCCCGGCCAGGAGGGCCCCCGCGCTTGCAGCCCGTACGACGGCGCGGCCCACCCGGCTCCGATAGTCGCACGGGGGGCGAGGGTACGGGCGCCCCAGTGCTCCTGCGCCGTGGCAACCGTCAGGGCTTGCCTACCTGCACGGCCGTCGCCTGGAAGGGCTTGGCCTTCGCGTCCGGGCCGCCCCGCATGGCCGCGAACTGGCCCTGAACGACATAGGCAGTCGTGCCGACGACGGTAACGGCCACGGGGCCGTCCGGATAGCCTTCCTTGATCGTCTCGACGGCGCCGTCGTTGCCGTTCAGGGTGATCCTGGACAGCCGGCCGCCGTCCCCCCCTTCGATGATCAGCAGCTTGTCCTTGCCGAAGCTGCGCATCCCATCCGGGCGTGCGATCGGGCGACTCAAGCTCACCTCCGTGACGGCGCCGGCCTTGCCGTCGGACTCGATCGGCACGCTGAACAGCTTGCTCGTCACCAGCGTGTTGACCAGGACGCGCTTGCCCAGGACGGAAATGCCATCCAGCAGGCCGCCCTTGGGACCGAAGGCGCCGTTGCCGGCCCAGACTTGCAGCTGCGTGCCACCCTTCTTCAACCGCACGACCTCCATGTTGTTGGTGTCGGTCGCGTAAGTGTTACCGGCGGCATCGACGGCGATGTCGTTGCAGAACGAGCCGGCCGTCGGGAACGGGTAGTGCGCCTTGTGAGCGCCGCTCTTCAGATCGAAGGCGTACAGGTTGGAGGGCGGTGGTGGCGGTGAGCCGGGGGTTCTCGGCGGACCGAACGGCGAGGTGGCGGAGCACACCCACAGCGTGTTGGATTTCGGATCGGAGAACACACCGAACGTGCTCAAGAGCCCGGCGGTGCCGGGCGCAATCCACACGTCCGCCTTGGCCGATCCGGGCGGTGCGCGGTAGACGGCATGCTGGCCGATGCTGCCGAAGATCACGGCGCCATCGGCAGTGGAGGTCATGCTCTCCGGAAAGATCTTGTCCCCGGTGATGACGATCTCGGCCGGCGGCGTCGCTGCCTGCGTGAGCCCGGCGGTACCGATGAGGCCGGCGACGGCGAGGCAGAAAGCGTGTGACGGTCTGGAGCTCATATGAGAGGAACCCTTCGCCGGTGTGGCTTCAATGTTGGTAGGAGACACGATAGATGGTGTTGTTGCCGTCCTCGCTCAGCAGCAGCGAGCCGTCGGCTGCGACCACATCGCCGACCGGCCGGCCCCAGGCATCGCCGTCGTCGGCGATGAATCCGACCAGGAAGTCGTCGTATTCGCCGGTGGGCACGCCGTTTTTCATGCGCACGCGGACGATTTTGTGCCCGGTGCGGAAGGCGCGATTCCAGGAGCCGTGCAGGACGGCAAACCCGTCACCCACGTACTCCTTGGGGAATGCCGAGCGGCCGGTAGTCGCGGTGTAGAACACGAGATTGAGCGCAGCCGAATGTGCCTGATACGGCACGTCCGGCACCGTGACCTTGCCGGCCAGATCCGGACGGTCGCCCTGCAACCGCGGATCCTCATGGTCGCCCATGTAGTACCACGGCCAGCCGTAGAAGGCGCCTTCTTTCACGCGCGTGGAGTAATCGGGAACGAGGTTGTCGCCGAGCAGGTCGCGCTCGTTGGTCGTGCACCACAGCTCGCCGGTCTTCGGGTTGATCGTGAGGCCGACGCAATTGCGAATGCCGCTGGCGAAGACCTTCCCGGGCTTGTCGGCGCCCACGTCGAACACGAGCACGTTGGCGCGGTTCTCCTCGCCGCCCCAGGCCGCTCCCAGGCCGTGTTCCTGTTCCCACGCTTTGACTTCGTCCGCGCTTTTCTTCGGCATGTCCTCCGCGACGTTGGAGGCGGAGCCGACGGAGACGAACATGCGCTTGCCGTCGGGGGAGAACACCAGATCGCGAGTGAAGTGACCGCCGCCGGCGGCCGGGGAGAGTTGCGGCACGACCACTTCCGGGACGCCACTCGCGTGTTGCTGGCCGACCTTGTAGGCATAGCGCACCACGCGGTTGGTCTCAGCGACATACAGCCACCGGGGATCCTTGTCATTCGGATAGAAAGCGATGCCGAAGGGGAGCACCAGGCCTTGGGCGAATACCTCGACGCTGGCTGCCGTCGAGCCATCGGCCGAAGGCCGCATCACCTTGACTCGACCGTTCTGGGTCTCGGTGAGGAAGATATCGCCGTTGGGAGCAAGGCGCATGCGGCGCGGCGCGCTCACGTCGGTGGTGAACACGTTTACCTCGAAGCCCTTCGGCACTGACAGCTTCGCGTTGGCCGGCTTCGCAACGATCTTAGGGAAGTTTGCGGCGGAGGGCGTGTCATACGGGACAGGGAGCCTGGCCAGATTGATGCGGTGCTTGCGACCGGGGGCATCCTTCTTCCAGTCCGCCTCGCCCTTGGGCGGACCCGCCGCCGGCGGCGCTCCTCGAGGCGGACCTCCTGCGAAGCGCCGGCTCGGAGCGTCCTTGAACGTGCCTTCCTTGACCGCCTGGAAATAGGCGATCAGGTTGGCGCGATCGTCCCCCTTGGGCACCGCGATGACCATGGCCGAGCCCGGCACCACCGTAGTGGGCGAGCTGAGAAAGTGATCGAGCGAAGCCGCATCCCAGGTCAGATTCGAGCTCTTCAACGCCTGGGTGTAGCCGAAGTCGTTATTCGAGGCGGCATGGCGACCGAACACACCGTTCAGGTTTGGCCCCTGGGCGCCGCCGTTATCGCCCGGCTCAGCGCTGTGGCACAGAGCGCACTGCTGGCGGAAGAAAGTCTTGCCCGCATGGGCGTCGGCGGCGAGGGCCGGAACGGCACCTGCGAGTGCGGCCAGCGTGATGGCTGAACGGATGAGTCTCATTGTGTTCCCCTGTCTGGAAGCGCAAATCCAGGCGTGATCGATCCGCAAGCCTCGCGCCACGTGCGGGCAGTGTACTGTGGCGGTCGCGACTCGGGCGCGCAATGGCCAGCCGGAAATCCGGCCGGCAATATCCTTGTGAAGATAACGGACCTGGATGGCTCACGAGTCCGCTGGCGGTATGGTCACCACGTAGTGGCGGTGCTTCAATGGGGGCATGTCCGGAGCGCTGAATTTGACAGCCGACCTGTTCGCCTCCTTCCCGCGGCCGCAGTCGCGGGAGACCCTCGGCCCACAGGCTGCGGTGCTGCGTGCCTTTGCTACGCATCGGGCGGCTGAGCTGATCGCGGACGTGAGCCAAGTGAGCGGCGCGGCGCCCTTTCGTCACCTGGTGACCCCGGGTGGATACCGGATGTCCGTCGCCATGACGAACTGCGGCTCGTGCGGTTGGGTCAGCGATACCAGCGGATATCGCTACGACGAGCTCGACCCGCTATCGGGACGGCGCTGGCCGCCAATGCCCGACTCATTGCGGGAGCTGGCGGCCGGTGCGGCGGCTGAGCTGGGGTTCGTCGGCTTTGCCCCCGATGCCTGTCTCATCAATCGCTATGAGCCGGGAACACGGCTCTCGCTGCACCGGGACAGCGACGAAGGCGATCTCAGCGCCCCCATCGTCTCCGTCTCTTTTGGGCTGCCTGCCGTTTTTCTCTGGGGTGGGCCTCGGCGCGGCGATCGGCCGCGTCGGGTTCCGCTGGAGCACGGCGACGTCGTCGTGTGGGGCGGACCTACGCGGCTGCACTATCACGGTGTACTGCCCATCAAGGAAGGTGAGCACGCGCTGTCAGGACGCTGTCGGTTGAACCTTACCTTTCGCAAGGCACGCTGAGTCGAGATAGAACGAATACTGGGCGCGACACACGCGACTGAACGTAGCGAGGTCATAGCCAACCTGGCGCAGGATGCTGCGGTGAGTGGTCCACACGGTCAGGACGACGCCGTTGAAGAACGCCCGGTGGGCAATGCGCGTCACGGCTCGGGTCAGCGGCGACCGCTGGGTGTACAGCTCGCGAAGCAATGCCGATTCGAAGCCGATATGCGCGAGCTCATCCGCGACCAGCGTGCGGCATAGAATCTTCAGGCGGCGGCAGCCCGTCACCGTCTCGAGTGCCCGGTAGTAGATGTTGCCGATCAATTCGGCGGCGACCAGTACGTGCAGGTAGAGCTCAAACCCCGCCAGTCGGCGGACTGCCCGGAAGGCCATGTCTGTGGGCGAGTGGTTGCGAACCCGTATGCCGTGGTCCGTCATGAACTCGCGCAGCAGATCCGCGTGCCGTCGCTGTTCGCGCACGAACAGCTCCATGATGCGTGCCAGCTCCGGTCTGTCGTGCAGATGCGCGAAGCGTCTGGCCGCGGACATGAGGCGTCGGCCCGTGGAGCATTCGCCCAGTTGGAACGTGGCCAGGGATCGAGCGATCAGTGCGCGCTCTCGGCCCGTGAGCACGTCGGGAAGCTCTTCGGGAACGCAGCGCGGGTGCTGCGCGTGGTATTCGAAGTGATTCAGCCAGATCCGCAGGTCGGGAAGCATGCTCGCAGCCCTCGGTGTGCTCTGGAGGGCTACGTTGACGGCCGATTGAGGTAGGCCGGTGATGCAATTCGGGCAGATTCGGGCGGGAGGCGCTGCGCGGACGAGGAGCACTGGCGCGCGCGAGGGCCGGTGGGTGGCGGGCGCGGCCGGTGAGCGGCGGGCGCGACGGGCGGTGCGCGGTCGGTCGGGCGGTGCGGCGCGTGACCCTGCGGTCGCCGGGCGAGGCCGCTGAGCCGGGGGGCCACAGCGGCCCCCCAGAGCAGTGCTTACGGCGCCGGCGGCGGCGCTGCGAACTTGTACACGCCTTGGATCGCGATCTCCGAGAGGCTGCTGCCGTAGCTCGCGCGGGGCTCGATTCCTCGCAGGAATCCGGCCGCCTGCGAGGTGTCGTAGCGGAACTCTCCGCGCAGCTCGAAGCTCTTCACCGGCGCATACCCGAAGGTGACCGTGCCTTCCCACAGGTGCTGATCCACCCCTGTGTTGAAACCGTCCTTGTCGTCGAAGTACTCGATGCGAGTGGACACGCGCCACTGGTCGTTGAAGGCGTAGTTCACATAGCCGGCGATCCCGCCCCAGGTGGCCGAGTGAGTGTTGCCGGACGCATCCGTCACACCGTCCTGTTGCTGGTCCCAGTCCGCGTTGACCACGAACGTCAGGGACGAGGTGGCATTGTACGTGGCCACTACGTCAATCAGCGTGCGCTCGGCGTCGAAGGCGCTGTAGCTCCCGGCTTTGCCGAAATAGGCCTGCGCCGTCAGAGAGAAGATCTTGTTGGGCGTCCAGGCGACGCCCGCCTCGCCGGTCTTGGAGCCATAGTCCGTCGTCGTCGTGTTCCAGCCGTTGTTGATCCCGGCGATGAGATTGAGTGTGTCGCTGGCAGCGTACGTCGCGCGGAAGCCCGTGTGGGTCAGCGGCTCCGACTCGAAAAAGAGCAACGAGCGTGAAAAGTTCGTATTCGCCGTCGGATTGATCACCTCGGCTCCCGCCAGCGTCACGAACTTGCCGCCGATCAGCGTGAGCGGGCCGGTAGCGTATTGAATGAACGCCTGGCGGATGTCGAACGTGCCGCTGCCGCCCTCGGCGGAGTTGAGGATCCGGGCGTCCTCTCCGGCGATGACATCCACCAGCGCGCCGAAGCCGGTCTTCGGTTGATAGGCGATCTGCAGGCCGGCCTCATCGAGTTGGAACGTATTGTGGCGGGTGTCGAACTGGTGCAGGGCGAGGCCGCCGTCCCCGCCACCCGGATAGCCGTTGGAGGCGTAATAGGAAGCCGCCACGTACCCGCTGGTAGTGAGTCCCCAGTTGGTGAGCATATCGGAGAAGCTGGGAACTGGAGCCGCAGGGGCAGCAGGGGTAGCGGGGGCATCCGCAGCGCTGGCCACCCCTCCCACAGCGAGCAGACCGATGACCGACAGACCCCTTGAGAATCTCATTCTGAATCCTCCAACGTGGCATGAGAGCGACAGTGTTGGCGGCCGCGAGGACCGCGATTTCTTAGAGCAAAGGCCTGCCGTGCGCCGATTGACGGCGAAATGCAACAGCGGCAGGACGCGTCAGTGAATGCAGCAAGCGTGCCACGCGCGAGCGGTCAGGGGCGGTGAGGATTCGGCGCCGGCCTTGCGAGCCGAAGGGGCGGCGGAGTGCCTGAAAATACGCAGGTTTTTACGCCTGCGCGAGTGCCGGACGAAGCTGACGATAGCAGCGGCAGGCGCGAGGCCGTGTTGCCCGGGAACGAGCGCGCACCAGGGCGGTGCGGTTGCGACGGCCTACCGCACCTTTGTGGGTCAGCGCACGCCCTCGATCAGCGCGCCTTTGCAGGATCGTTGCTGACGGCCTTGAGGTGCTCGGTCAACATGCAGGCGGGCGCGGCGCTGTTGACCAGAATCGCCTGTTTCTTCACGAACGATAGCATGCCGCCCCGGCCGCCGAGCCCTGAGAACTTGAACGATTCCCACTCGGCCGCGCCGTAGCCCGCAAACGTCAGGAAAGTGTCCTGCACACTGACGACGCCAGCATCGATCCGGTCGGCGATGCGACGCGCTTCCTCCACGGTGCCGGCCATCACGGCCGCCGACAGCCCGAAGTAGGTGTCGTTCGCCAGCTGCACCGCCTCATCCTCGGTGCGATATGCCATCACCGGCATGACCGGGCCGAATGTCTCATCGCGCATGATCTGCATCTGGTGAGTGACGCCGGTGAGGATGGTCGGTCGCATGTACAGACCGCCGCCGAGGTTGAGAACCTTGCCACCGGCGCGCAGCTTGGCCCCCTTGGCCAGCGCGTCCTCGATGTGGCGTGCCACGATCTGCGCCTGGCGCTCGAAAATGAACGGGCCGATGTGGCCGCTGTGCGGGTCCGGGTAGTTGAACTGGATCTGCTCGGCCTTCGCGGCGAGGCGCTCGACGAGCTCATCGTGCACGCTCTCGTGCACGTAGACGCGCTCGATCGAGAAACACACCTGTCCGGTGCTGGTCACTGCGCCGCGCAGCACGGCGCTCGCGGCGCGGTCGAGGTCCGCGGTCTGGGTGATCACGACCGGGTCCTTGCCACCGAGCTCCAGCATGCACGGGATGAAGCGCCGCGCGCAGGCCTCTGCGACCTTGCGGCCGTTGGGCACACTGCCGGTGAAGTTGACGATATCGACGTTGTCGACGACCGCAGCGCCGGTCTGTCCGTCGCCCACGATGTATCTGAGCACGGCGGCCAGCTCCGGGATCTCCCCGATGCACTGCATGATCGGCTCGACGAAGCGCGGCGTGACCTCGCTCGGCTTGACGATGACGGCGCATCCGGCGAACAGGGCAGGAATGGCATGCAGCGTCGAGAGCATCAGGGGTGCGTTCCACGGCCCGATGATGCCCGCCACCGGATAGGGCTTCAGAAGCGTCGCGAACGAGATGTCAGGTGCCCCGGGGGAGACACCCGAGCGCTGCGCCTGGGCAAAGAGGGCGGGGGCGATCGAGCAGTGCCGCAGGATCGACCCGATGACCATGTCGGGGGCGACCTTGGAGATCTGACCGTAGCCCGTATCGGTGCTGTCGGCCTCGATGAGCCGCGGCCGGTACGCACGCAGCTTGTCCGCCCAGGCGCGCATCACCTCGATGCGGTGCTCGAGGGTCGTGGCGCCCCAGGCCCGCTGGGCCGCGCGCAGCTGCGAGCAGATTGCCGCGACCTCGGCTGCTGCGGGGAGTGTAATCTCGCGGTCGATCTTGCCGCTGCGTGGGTTGCGAACGGAGAGGGGCGTCGCTGCGTTCACGGTATGCTCCTGGATGGCTTTCCGCCTGCCGGGCGCGCCGCGCGGGCGCTGGGCTGCGGCACAATCATTGATTTATCATCGAAGCAAAGTATGGGGCGGCCGCAGACGGCAAGTAAAGGCAAACGCCATGACCCAGCCATTTCCTGATCTGCCACTGTATCGCGGCTGGGGTGCGCCGCTGCGCGTCGAATCCGACGTTCGCGACCTGGAGGTCATCCAGGGTGAAGTGCCGCGGACGCTGCGCGGCACGCTGTACCGCTGCGGGCCCGATCGCCAGTTTCCCTCGATGGCACAGCAGGATGTGTTCATCGACGGGGAAGGCATGGTGCACATGTTCCGCTTCGACGACGGGCATGTGGACTATCGCAGCCGCTGGGTGCGCAACGAGCGCTTCCTGTTGCAGGAGAAGGCGGGCCGCTCGCTCTTCGGGCGCTACCGCAACCGTTACACGAACGATCCGAGCGTCGCCGGCAGGAGCATGGGGACGGCGAACACGAATGTCGTCTGGCACGGCCGCAAGCTGCTGGTGCTGAAGGAGGACTCCCTGCCGATGGAGCTCGACCCCGACAGCCTCGCTACCCGCAGGCAGTGGGACTTCGAGGGCGCGGTGCAGGCGGCGAGCCTGACGGCGCATCCCAAGCTCGACCTGCACAGCAACGAGTTGCTGACGTTCTCCTACCAGGCCAGGGGCGACTGCACCACCGACTTCGCCTTCTACATCGCCGCCGCGGGCGGCGAGATCGTGCATCAGATGTGGTTTCAGATGCCGTACCCCGGCATGGTGCACGATTTTGCCGTCACCGACACGCACGTGATCGCGCCGTTCTTTCCGTTGATCACCGACATGCAGGTGCTGAAGCAGGGGGGACCGTTCTACCGCTGGCACCCCGACGGGCAGAGCCACTTCGCGATCTTTCCGCGCCGCGGCTCGGCCAGCGACATCCGCTGGTTCCACGGCCCGGCCGTCAGCGCCGGTCACATGATGAACGCCTACAACGAGGGCACCAAGGTGCACCTCGATCTGTGTCTTTACCAGGGCAACTGCTTCGACTTCTTTCCCAGCTACGACGGCTCCCCGTTCAAGCCCTGCCCGCCGCAGCTCACCCGCCTGACGTTCGATCTCGCCGGCGCACATGACACCTACGAAGCGCGGCTGATCACTCCGGTGCCCTGCGAGATGCCCAAGTGCGATGATCGCTACATGGGCAAGCCCTATCGCTACGGCTACGGGATCTGCCGCTCGCCGACGGCCAAGACGGGGGAGATGGGCATGGGCGCCATCGGCTGCATCGATCATCACAGCGGCCAGCTCACGACCTGGTCCCCAGGCGAGGGCTGCGGTGTGCAGGAGCCGAATTTCGTCGTGCGGCCGGGCGCGGCGGAGGCCGACGGCTATCTGCTGGCGCTGGTCAACAGGCTCGCCAGCAACCAGAGCGATCTGGCCGTGCTGGATGCGCGCCGCATCGCCGACGGCCCGGTCGCTTTGCTGCGCCTGCCGATTCGAGTGCGCTCCACCTTCCACGGGATGTGGGTTCCGGAGTCTGCCGTCGCTTCCGGCCGGTACACCGCATGAAGATTCAAGCCGCCGTCTCGCGGGTCGCCACGCTCCCTCCGGCCATCGAGACGCTGGACATCGAAGAGCCGCGTGCGGGCGAGATTCTCGTGCGCATGGTCGCTACGGGAATCTGCCACACCGACATCAACGTCCACGTGCGCGATCGCAGTCCCAAGCCGATCGTGCTCGGCCACGAAGGCGCGGGCATCGTCGAGCGCGTCGGGAGCGGCGTGACGCGGCTCATGCCGGGCGACCCCGTCGTTCTGAGCGTGAATTTCTGCGGCACCTGTCCGAGCTGCCAGCGCAATGAGCACAGCTACTGCTACGAGGTGTTGCCGCGCAATTTCGGCGGCCTGCGGCCGGACGGCAGCACCCCATTGGCAAAGGAGGGCGCGCCCATCCACGCGCGCTTCTTCGGGCAGTCCTCGTTTGCAACCTATTCCCTGGCGGATGAAGCCAGCGCCGTCAAAGTGCCCGCGGATGTGCCCCTGGAGCTGTTGGGACCTCTGGGCTGCGGCATACAGA
Source organism: Steroidobacteraceae bacterium (assembly GCA_035552975.1). GTDB lineage: Bacteria > Pseudomonadota > Gammaproteobacteria > Steroidobacterales > Steroidobacteraceae > 13-2-20CM-66-19. Next base: position 1,427 of record DATNEN010000232.1, on the reverse strand, counting down.
CCGGTGCGGGCGCGGTCATCAATTCACTGCGCGTGGGGCCGGGCCATTCGCTCGCTGTCTTCGGCACCGGCGCAGTGGGACTGAGCGCGGTGATGGCGGCAAGGCTGGTCGGTGCTGCACGCATCATTGCCATCGATGTCGTGCCTGCACGGTTGGCTCTGGCACGTGAGCTGGGTGCGACCGACACGCTCGACTCCTCTTTGGGCGATGCCGGTCAGGCGGTGCGCGAGCTGACCCGCACGGGCGTGGATTTCACTTTCAACACGACGCGCTCCGCGGCGGTGTTCTCGCAGTCGATGGCTTGCCTCGCGCCGCGAGGGATTGCCGGCTTTGTGGCTGCGCCCCTGGAGCCCTGGACTCCGGAGATGTTTCACATCCTGGCCGGCGGCCGCACGCTGCGCGGGATCCTCGGCGGCGACAGCACGCCACGGCTGTTCATCCCGTTGCTGATCGAGTATTTCCGGCAGGGTCGGCTGCCCTTCGATCGGCTGATCCGCTTCTATCGTTTCCAGGACATCGAGCAGGCGTTTTACGACCTGGAGAAGGGCACGACCATCAAAGCCGTGCTGCGCATGTAAGCGCGCCCCAGCGCGATCAGGAGATGACCATGACCTCAGAGGCCGAAGTACGGGAGCTCCTGGCGCGCGTGCAACGCCTGGAGGACACACTCGAGATCCAGAAGCTGCAGTCGAAGTACGCTCACTACCTGTTTACCCAGCAGTTCGAGCGGGTCTTCGCCGAGTGCTTCGCCAGGAATCTGGCCGACGTCTCGGTCGAGTTCTCCGACAGCGGGGTGTATCGCGGTGTGGATAGTGTGCGTTCGCTTTATCGGGCGTTCGAGGTGACCCGGGAGATTCCCGGGTTCTTCATCCTCCACATGACCGTCAACCCCTACATCGAGATCGCTCGCGACGGCCGCTCTGCGCGCAGTCACTGGCTGTCGCCCGGGTGCGCGGGCTCGAATACCTCGGCCTCCTGGATCTGGGGCCCGTGCTATGTCGACTATGTGAAGGAGGACGGGTCGTGGCGCATCGCGCACACCAACCTCGCACCGCTGTTCCGCAACCGGTACGAGACGAGTTGGGCGGAAGCGAAGGATCACGGCAGCGTACGCGGCCCGCTGTCCGTCAAGCCTGACGAGCCCTCCACGGTCTACCGGCCGTACCACGAGGTAAAGACGGAACGTGATATCTTCAAGGGCCACCCGCGGCTGCCTGAGCCGTACTGATCCATTGGCGAAAATGGGCCTGCGGCCATTTTCGCGGAATCAAGTCTCTCAGCCAGCTCATGCGGCCGGCAAAAAGCGTGGTTTTTGCCGGCGTGCCAACCGATTAGGATCTCGCATGAACAAGAATGACTTTCGCAACTACATCGATTGCTTCAATCGCGACGATTTTCCGGGTTTTTCCCGTTACTACACCGACGAC
>DATNEN010000231.1:0-2667 GCA_035552975.1 Steroidobacteraceae bacterium | reverse complement strand
AACGGGAGGGCGATAGTGACGCCCGCACCCTTCAGGACGGTGCGGCGCGAGAGATGCTTCTTCGTAAGGAACATAAGTCTACTGACCTCCGGTCTGGGCCGACGTCTTCTCGAGGGACGCCGTTTTCACGGGCGGCGCGGTCTTGGGCACCACCGCGTCGCGCTTGCGGAACTCATCGCTTTGCACGATCTGCAGAACGATGGACGAGAACGTGTTGTGATCGGCCCCTGCACTGCGCACGATCCGGCGCACTGTCGGCATGTCGTAGTAAGCGATATTGCGACCGAGCGCATAAGCCATCAGCTTCTCGGTGAGCGTCTCCACAAAATCATCCGCGCGGGCCACCAACGCGCGGCGCAGGTCCGCCGGCCCCGCCAGGTGCTGGCCATCCGGCATGGCACCCGAGGTGTCGATGATGTCGTGGGTCTGCGGGTCGCGAACGCGGTACTGCCCCACGGTATCGAAGTTCTCGAGCGTGAAGCCCAGCGGGTCCATCACTCCATGGCAGGCATGGCAGCTCGGGTTCACGCTGTGCTGAGCCATCCGCTCACGCATGGTGAGAGCGCGCTTGCCACGCCCGGTCGCGGGAAGCGCACCCACGTTCGGCGGCGGCGTATCCGGAGGCGTTCCGAGCACGCGCTCCAGAATCCACGCGCCGCGCAGCACCGGTGAGTTGCGGTCGGGGTTGGCCGTCAGCATGAGAATGGCGCCCTTGCCGAGCAGGCCGTCGCGCTCCGGGTGATTGGTCAGCTCCACGCGCCGGAACTGGCCACCCTTCACGTTATCGATGCCGTACAGGGAGGCCAGGGGCTCGTTGAGAAACGTGTAGTTGGCCGTCAGCAGATTCGTCACGGGCTGATCGCTCCGCAACACACTATTGACGAAGAGCGACAGCTCCTCTCGGAACATCGGGCGCGGATCGAGCACTCCGCTCGCCTGTGGGAACAGCGCCCGGTCCGGCACGATCTCATCGAGCCGTGAGAGGTTGAGCCACTGGAAGGCGAAGGCGTCCACGAGGGACTTCGCCTTCGGATCGGCGAGCATGCGGCTCACCTGATGGGCCAACACGTCGGGCTTGCTCAGCTGCGAGCGCACGGCCAGGTCCAGCAGCTCATCATCCGGGATGCTGCTCCAGATGAAGAAGGACATGCGGGAGGCGAGCTCCAGGTCACTCAGCGTGCGGGGCGCGCTCCCCTGGTTGCCGGTTTCGACGCGATACAGGAAGTACGGGCTCGCCAGAATCGCTGTGAGCGCACTGCGGATCCCGGCATCGAAGCCGCCGCTGGCATGGCCATTCCGATAGAACGCCATCAGCGGGTGCAGATCCTCGTCGGTCACCGGACGACGGAAGGCTCGCTTGGCGAGCGTGCCGATGATCTGGCGTGCGCAAGGCGCTTCATCCGCCGGTGTGTCGGGATGGCAGGTGAAGATCCTGGCGCGGCTGCGGGAATCGCTCACACCGGTCACCTTCAACGGACCTTTGATCTGCAGCGCATGCACCGCCTGAACGCGCGGCTGACCGCCCTGCAGGGCCGTGTCGCGAAACCTCTCATCGCTCTCAGCGAAGCTGCGGTGCAGGAAAGTCACCGCGATCCGGTGCTCGCCCGCCGTCGCATGGAATGGAATATTGCGCAGCCGGCCGTTGATGGCGGCGACGGCCGGATCCTGCTTCTGGTCGATCGCCTTCTGATCCGCATCGCCGCCGATCTCGGTGCGGTAGAACTCCTTGCCATCGAGCAGCGCGATGACGGTGTTCTTGAACTCCATCCTCGGGACGTCACGGCCGAGGGCCATGTCGCCGATGGTGAGCTGGTAGTCGCCATCCGCGGGGAAGACGTGCTCGAAGCTGATGCCTCCGCGAGTACCGAAGGGCATGCCCTCCTCATACACCTGCTGCGTGCCCTCGCCCGGAGTGCCGCGCGGCGGAAGCGATATAACCATGTCGGCGACCGGACCGTAGGTGACGGTCACGCCGCGAGCCTTCGGGTTGCCCACTGCCTGCATCGCCACTTGGCGAGCGGCGTTGAGGTACTGATCGAGAAACGACGGCGACACCTGCAGGTTCACCGCAGTGTTGTCGAAGCCATCCTTGGGACGGTTATCCGCCGGGAGCAGCGCAGCGACGTTCACGTCCAGGTCGAGCAGGTCGCGCACCGAGTTCCGGTACTCGCGCCGATTCAGGCGTGCGAGCGGAATGCGCCCCGGATCCACCTGCGTCTCGGACGCATCCAGTGTGTTCTCGAGCCACGAGATCAGTCCGTCGACCGTCTGGCCATCCGGGTGGTGCTTGGCGTTGGGAGGCGGCATGAAGCCGCCGCGCAGCTTCTTGATCGCGGACTCCCACACCTTGGCATCCGCGGGAATCTGGTCGGGGGACATGGAATCGAAAGCCAGATCACCGGCCCAGTCGGTGACGTTGTGACATTCGGTGCAGTAGCGATCGATCAACGACCACTTCGCGTGCGCGCCGTCGGGAGGCGCGGCGCCTTCTGCCGGTGTGGGCTTGGCCGCAGCTGCGGCGGACACGACGGTGGCGCCCAGAAGCGCAACACCTACGGCAAGGGCGGCAGATCGAGCGCTCAACCTCACACGGATCATCGTGCTAAAACTCCATCTTCCAAGTGCAGAAAGCGTGGCCCAATTGGGTTGGCCCATTCGGGTCGCGCC
>DATNEN010000230.1:0-5470 GCA_035552975.1 Steroidobacteraceae bacterium | reverse complement strand
GAGTATAGCGAGAGCGAAATGTCACCGGGGTGGTACAGCAGATGCTGCATTGCAACATCTCTGCCTGGTGGCCAGCGGAAGCACGAACGCCGGCTGAGGGACCTGCTGAGTCGCGTCGGGCATTGGATCGACGGGCTCGGGCCGGCTGGTTTGTGCGTGGCGGCCTCGTGCTGGCGAACCGCGGACGCGGCTGGCTCGCGTTGCCGCCGTGACCTCAGGCTGCGCGGGTGCCTTCGCGCAGGAGGTTGGCGATCAGCGTTCGCAGCCGCGCGGGATTCACGGGCTTGTGGAGGATGGGAAGGCCGCTCGCCTCCGCATCCCGCAGTCGATCCGGCGCGGTATCTCCCGTCACGAGCAGCGCAGGGATATCGGCATTGAACTCACCCCTGAGCATCTCCACGACCTGAATACCGTTCTCCTCGCCGCGCAGACGGTAGTCGGACACGATCAGATCCGGCAGTTTTCGGACCCCGACGAGCTTCGCGAGCATTTCGTCGCCCGAGCCCGAGGTGATCACGTCACACCCCCACCGGCGCAGGACCGCCGCCATCCCGTCCTGAACGGCAGCCTCGTCGTCGACCACCAGCACCAGCGCACCCGCAAGATCGAAGCCGGTGGTCGTCTCGACCGGCGCGTCGATCGAGACGCAGTCTTCCTGGGCGCCGCGCGGCAACGTAATGGAAAAGACGGAGCCTCGGCCGACCTCGGAGCGCAGCTCGATGGAGTGGCCCAGCAACCGCGCCAGGCGCTCGACGATCGCCAGACCCAGGCCCAGGCCCTTGCGCCGGTCACGCTCCGGGTTATCCAGTTGGGAGAACTCGCGAAAGATCTCTTCATGGCGATCGGCCGGAATGCCTCTGCCACTGTCCCAGACCTCGATGCGCACCGAGTCGCCGCTGCGGCGGCAGCCGAGGACCACGCCCCCCTGGTCGGTGTAGCTGAGCGCGTTGGAGAGCAGATTGCGGATGATCCGCGACAGCAGGGAGAGGTCGCTGCGGACGTAAACGGCTGTTTTCATGACGACCAAGGCCAGCTTTTTCTCGCGTGCGACCGGGGCGTACTCGAAGCGCAGGCTGTCGAACACGCTCGCGAGCGGGATCGTCACGATGCGGGGCTGGACGACTCCCGCGTCCAGCCTGGAGATGTCCAGCAGGGCGTTGAACAGCTCCTCCATCGCATCCACGGAACGGCGGATATTGCCGATGATGTGCCGCTCGCGCGCCGCCAGCCCCGACTCGTGCAGCGACTGCACGAACAGGCCCAGCGCGTGCAGCGGCTGGCGCAGGTCATGGCTCGCCGCCGCCAGGAAGCGCGACTTGGCGACATTGGCCTCCTCCGCCGCATCCTTCTGATTGCGTAACTCCCCGATCAGCCCCAGGTTCTCGAACCGCAGGCCGATGGACTCGGTGATGAAGCGCGACAGATGCAGAGCAAATGGCGTCATCATCGAGACGTACAGCAGCATCAGCAGTCCGGTGGAGAGGTGCAGCGCATCCCCTTCGAGCAGAAACAGCGGTGCCGGAAACAGGATGAGCGGATAGAAGAACGCAAAGAACGAGGGCATCACGGAGGCGGAGGCATAGACGCATCCGGCTCCGATGCCGACGAGGCCCATGACCAGGAACATCTGGTAGGACAGGCCGCCGGGCACGTACAGCACCAGCCCGCCGATTCCCCAGATCAGCCCCGCAATCCCCGAGCCGGCGACGGAGTAAACGCGCCAGCGGTGCATTTCGTGAAGCCCGGGCTTGGCGCGATTGAACGCCCGCCACTGAAAGAACCGGGCGATGGCCCACAGATAGACGGCGCCGGCCCACACCACAATCTTCGTCGCCCCGGTGCCGGGCTCGAGCACGATGCTCATGACCGTACAGATCACGACCATCCCGGAAAACGCCGTGGGCATGTTCCGGTACTGCATGCGGAGCTTCTCAGCTTCCGTCAGGAGCGCCCGATCAGCCGGCGTGGGCGCGCTTCGCTCATCCATGTCAGCGCCCTGCTCTGCTGGAGACCTTGCGGCATCCTATCACCGCCCACCACCCTCGTCGTCGCCCGCGCCCGACCGTGGGCAGCGTGCGACAAGTACCCGCGCGCGCGTGTAGGTGATACGTTCAGTCTCACGCGTGAACGACGTAGCAGGGCTGACTCGCCATTAAGTAAGGCGGGTACCGCGCGGACGACCCGTTGTGTGTTTCAATGTCGTCGCCATTTATCCGTGCGCTCGTGGGACGCATACTCGCGAGTCGGACGATGTTTCGAGCGCCAAATGTAGGACCAAGGTCCACTTGGCGCCCGTTGACTGGCTCCCTCACACTCAATCAACAATTTGCACCACAATGCCCCTGAAAGTACTCGTCATCGATGACCATCCGCTCGTGCAGGAAGGGGTCGCCGCCGCACTCGAAGCACTCGGACACGACGTCGACGTGATCGCCGCCGCGGATTCCGAGCAGGGGCTGGCCGCCGCCGCGGCAAATCCGGATATCGACCTGGTGCTGCTGGATCTGGCGTTGCCCGGCATGAGCGGGCTCGGCGTCATCAGCGCTCTGCATCAGCGCTCGCCGTCGCTTCCGGTGGTGGTGTTGTCGGCCATGGAGGACCCGGAAAACATCCGCAACGCCATCAGCGCCGGCGCCATGGGATTCGTGCCCAAGTCCGCCCAGACGCGCGTGTTGATAGAAGCCCTGCAGCAGGTGTTGGAGGGCAACGTGAGTGTGCCGGGCACGCGCGGCGCTGCCACCAACCTCGCCGCCGGGGGCGGTGCCGCCGGCAGCGCGGGCGGCGGCAACGAGCCGGATGTAGCCCTGCTGACGCTTCGGCAGCTGGAGGTGCTCTCGCGGCTGTGCCAGGGCAAGACCAACAAGCAGATCGCCACCGAGCTCGGCCTGTCCGAGAAGACGGTCAAGGCGCACGTCACGGCCATCTTCAAAGTGCTCGGCGTCGTGAATCGGACGCAGGCCGTGCTGGCCGCTCGCCGTATCGGAATGATGACAACCTGACGGGCGCCAGCCCGCAGCTTATTGCGGACTGCGCCGCTCGCTATACTCACCGCCATGAGCGATCCCGTGGCGACCGAAATCAAATTGCGCAACCGCTCGCGTCTGCTCGAAGTGACTTTCGACGACGGCGCCCGCTTCGAGCTGCCGTTCGAATATCTGCGCGTCAGCTCACCCTCGGCGGAGGTGAAAGGTCACGGCCCCGGCCAGGAGGTGCTGGTGCTCGGCAAGGAGAATGTCGGCATCAGGGCCGTCGAGCCGGTCGGCCAGTACGCCGTGAAGCTGGTGTTCGACGACGGCCACGACACTGGGCTGTTCACGTGGAAGTACCTTCACGAGCTCGGACGCGAGCAACCCGAGCGCTGGGCGAGGTACCTGCAACGCAAGGCCGAGGCGGCGAGGACCGGCCGGGGCTCTTGAACTGCATGGACGGGTTTGCGCTCTGGCAAACCCATGAGGAGTTCGCGGCAGGGGCGCCGTAAAAAAGGCCGGGCGGTATCCACCCGGCCTCAATCAGTTCCAAGACCCCTCTCTTACGAACGGCGGGGATTCTAGCGCAAGCGCGCCGGGAAAAAGCAACTCGCTCGCGGATGCCATGGCCGTGGAGGGGTGGGGCCCTTAAAATGCCCGCCACGGGAGAGCCATGAGCGATCAGACCGACTTCGGCTTCGAGAAAGTCCCCTGGGGGGAGAAGGCGCGCCGCGTCCGGGGCGTCTTCGATTCCGTCGCCGGCAACTACGATCTGATGAACGACCTGATGTCCGGGGGCGTCCATCGGATCTGGAAGAGCTTCACCCTCTCCCAGACCGGCCTGCGCCCGGGGCAAACAGCGCTCGATGTGGCCGGCGGCACGGGCGACCTGTCGATCGGCCTTGCGCGCCAGGTGGGCGAGCAAGGGCTCGTCGTGCTCACCGACATCAACGCCGCGATGCTGGCCCGCGGCCGGGACCGTTTGATCGACGCGGGCCTGGTGGGCAACGTGCACTACGCCCAGGCGAACGCCGAGCGGCTGCCCTTTGCCGATCGCAGCTTCGACTGCATCACGATCGGCTTCGGGTTACGCAACGTCACGGACAAACCGGCGGCGCTGGCCTCGATGTGGCGGGCCCTCAGGCCCGGTGGCCAGCTGCTGATTCTGGAGTTCTCTCATCCTACCGCGCCGGGCCTGAAGGCGGTCTATGACGCCTACTCGTTCCGGGTGCTCCCGTTGCTGGGGAAGCTGGTGGCGGGGGATGAGGCGAGCTATCGCTATCTGGCCGAATCGATCCGCATGCACCCCGACCAGGAGACCCTGCTGGGAATGATGCAGGGCGCCGGACTCGAGGGCTGCCGCTATCACAACCTCTCCGGCGGCATCGTCGCCCTCCACCGCGGCTACCGCTACTGATGCTCGCCACCACGATCGAAAACGCGCTCAATCGGGGCTTGCCCCTGTCCCCCCGCGCCCAGGTGCTGTGCCGGGAGCTCGCTGGCAGAAAACTCGCCATCGAAGTCCCCGATGTCGCCCGCGTGCTCGTGGAATCGACCGGGGAGATGCTGCGAGTCACCCGAGGAGAAGGCCCGGCGGATGCGCAGGTCAGCGGGGGACCGTTGGGACTGTTGGCATTGGGCGCAGACGCCCCACCAGGGGTGCTCCAGGCGCGGGGGGTCGAGATACGGGGGGACGGGGCCATCGCGGAGCGTTTTCGTGAGCTCGGAATGCTGCTGCGACCGGATCTGGAGGAGCTCCTCGCGCGCGCCGTCGGCGACGTCCCGGCGCACCAGATTGGCCACTTCACCCGCCTGGCGCTCCGCTGGAGCCGAGGGGCCGCGAGGACGACGTTGACGAATATCGCTGAGTACCTGGCCCACGAACGCCGCGACCTCGTTCCTCGCAATGAGGGCGAACAGTTTCTTCGTGCCGTCGACGCCTTGCGCGAGGACGTGGACCGCCTCGAAGCACGCCTCGACCTGCTGATGCGCGCATGATGCGGCGGGAGCTCCCGTGAAGCTGCGCGTCCTCGCGCGGCTGGTGCAGATACAGCGGGTGCTGCTCAAGCACGGACTGGACGACTTCGTCCGTGCGACCCATCTCTACCGGCCGCTGCGCTTTCTGTTCTTCCTGTCGCCCGGGATCTGGTTCGAGCGCCGCCGGCGAGCGTCCCGGGGCGAGCGGTTGCGGCTGGCACTGGAGGAGCTGGGGCCGATCTTCGTGAAGTTCGGCCAGGCGGTCTCCACGCGACGGGACCTTCTGCCAGCGGATATCGCCGACGAGCTCGCCAGGCTCCAGGACCGCGTCCCGCCCTTTCCGGGGGCGATCGCCAGAGAAACTGTCGAGAGCGCCTATCAACGGCCCGTCAGCGAGATGTTCGCGGAGTTCGATGAGACTCCGCTCGCCGCCGCATCCATCGCGCAGGTGCACGTGGCACGGCTGACGGACGGGCGCGAGGCCGTAGTCAAGGTGCTGCGACCCGGCATGCAGGAGCAGATCCAGC
>DATNEN010000229.1:0-15915 GCA_035552975.1 Steroidobacteraceae bacterium | reverse complement strand
CTATCCGAGCCGCTCGCTACCGCAGCAATTCTTGGGATTTCCGTTACTTGCGCTCGTAGAGCCCATCCGACCTCTCTGTAGCCGCACCGATAGAGACGGTGCGCAAGGGCGAACGTCAGGGCAGGGGCCTGACGTTTTCGGGGCGCGTGCGTCTGTGAATGTAGCGGTGCACTCCCGCGGGGATAGAACAATGAACGAGACAGCACTCCGACCAGCGCCGGCGTCAGCCCTGACGCCAAAGGTTCCACCAGCAGCCATCCAGGCGAGCGCCAGGGAAGCGGTCGCCGCCGCGACAGCGCCACCCAGAGCGTTGCTCTGGGAGCTCCTCGTCACGGAGGGGCATGTACGGGCCGCACGTCTGCGCCGCATTCAGCCGTGGATCATCGCCACCGGACTGTTGAGTGTCTGGGGAGGTATCTGGGTCGCTCGGCTGGCGCCGGCCATCCAGCCGCAGACTTCCGTGGCGATGCGTATCCAGCAGCGGCTGACGCAGATCCAGGCGCGGGAGGCTTTCGCCTTCACGCTGTTATCCAAAGCACCGCTGCGCCCCGAGCAGCCGGATCGATTGGCTCCGGTCAGCCAGATTCCCGAAGTGGTGCAGGCGCTGCTGGGCTCGCTCAATGACTCGGGCAGTCTGCCGGAGAAATCCGTGAAGCTGGGCAGGCTCGACCCGGATGCATTCTGGGCAGGGAACTGGCCGACGGAGCAGGTCAGCTACCTCGAGTCCGGAGGCACGTACCTGCTGGGCGCCTATGCGCATGTCGGCCCCAGTACATCGGTGCAGCCGGTGCGCTGGCTCGGGGCCTTGAAGCGGATTGACGGCAAGTGGCAGTACGCCTCCCTGGGTGGAACGGGAACGTACGTGCCGCCCGGGTTGCCGAGCACCTCGCCCCAATCGATCAGCCTCTCACTCGAGCCCTTCCTGCCGCCGCTGCCCAAGACCGAGTCCTCCCGGTAAGCGGCCGCGCTGCGACCAACCAGAGACAGCACCATGACCGACCTCCTGCAAATCCTGCCCATGAATCCCCTGACCGCGGGCCTCGCCGGACTGTTTGGGCTCATCGTGACGGTCGCCATCGCCGTGGGCCTGGCACTCGTCATCCGCTCGAACTTCCCGCGCTTGTGGCGCCTCATCCTCCAGGCCGTCAATCTCATCCCCGCCGCCATCCTGACAATCATCGGAGTGTTCGCGATCCCGCTGTGGTGGCTGATGAGCAAGCTCGTCGCCGCACTGCAGAAGCTGCTACCGATCGACAGCGGCTTCGCCCACATGATCGAGAGCTGGGCTCAGTGGGGAGTGTCCAAGGGCACGGTCACCTCCCGCAGCAATCCCTTTCCGGGGATGTTGGTGGCCGGGATGCGGCGCGAGGCGGCCGAGCACCTCTGGCCGGAAGCTTTGTTCCCCGACCTGTATCGCAATGTCCCTGAGGATGTCGTGCGCCCGCCTTATGACGATGGGCGGCTGATCGGCGGAACCCGGCTCGCCTGGCTGGCTGATCGCCACATGACGGCCGCCGCCTTGCAGTCCGCCATCCGCGTGGCGCTCACCATGGTGGTGCTGGCGTTTGTAGTCATCACGGCGTGGCATCTCTTCTCGATCTACGACGTCATCAAACAGATCGCCACCGAGCTGCGCGGCGGAGGTGTCCAGGCGGAGCAATGGCCGGGCCAGGCCGTAACGAAAGTGCCGACCTGGTGGGTACTGAGCTCGGGAGTCGTGGTGGTCGGGCAGGCGTTCGTGCGCACGCTCGGGGATCTCGTCACTTTCCTGCCCGGCACGGCGCTGGTGTGCGTCGGTCTGGGACTGCTTGCGATGCTCATGCTGCTGCACAACTGGCATCGACAGCAGAGTGCCCCCTACGAGTGGCAGTCGAAGGACGCCGAAGTTCGCTGGGCCTACCGGATCGAGACGCGCAATCTCATCCGCAGGACCTATCGACAACAGGTATTGCAAGCCACGGAGTACCTGCGGAACCAACCGTGCTTTCACGTCGGCCAGGCTTCAGGAATTCTGCGCACCCGCGGTGATCTTGCGGCGCCGGTGTCCGGTCAGCCCATGCGCGTCGATCAGGAGTCGCTGTTCCAGCACATGCTCGTGTTCGGCGGCACCGGCGAAGGCAAGACCACGGCACTGCTCAAACCGCTCATCCGCCAGCTGCTGCGACAGAAGAGCTACGGCATGTACGTCTGCGATGCCAAGGGCGTGCTGTGGAACGACGTGGCCGCCGTGGTTCGTCAGGAGCGGCCGGGGGTCGACGCCGTCATCATCGGTACCGGTGCGAATCAGTCCGGTGTGGATCTGCTGGCAGGCCTGACGCCGACCCAGGTGGCGGGCACACTGCGATCGGTGATGACCCAGTTATCCGGCGGCTCGGGCGGCGACACATTCTGGCCCGACATGGCGGCAACGGTTCTGCGCAATATGCTGAGCCTGGCTCGCGCCTACTCCTGCACGGAGCCAGGCAAGGCGGCCGCGCGCAAGGACGGCGCAGCTCCCTATAGCCTCTGGTGGGCCTATCAGGCGCTGCTGCGTCCCGAGCTGATGGCCGAGGCCATGAGCAGCGTCAGCGAGTGGGTCACGAAGGCGACCGAGAAGATCCGCAACGCCACGTCCGCGGCGGAAGTGGAGCCCATCAAGCCGCTCTACATGGCGATGACCAGTCGCGAAGTCTACGACAGCATCACCTATCTCGGCTCCGCCTGGCGCGATATGGCCAAGGAGACCAAGTCGGGAATCGTCGCCAACGTCACCCAGCTGCTCGATGGATTTGCCGGGGCCAACGTGTTGCGCGAGCGCTTCGCCTCCGGCAACAGCGCGCAGACGATCTCGATCGCGGAGGCCCTCAACGGCAAGGTGGTGCTGAACGCGCTGTCCTCCATCGAGGATGGCTTGCCGGCCCGAATCGTCAATGTCCTGCTGAAGACGAACCTGTACCGCGAGGCGCGACGGCGCGAGGCGGCCTATCGCCAGGGGACGAACAAGGTGAAGCCCCAGGACCAGCCCTGCATGGTCGTGATGGACGAGGTGCAGGAGATCGTGACCGCGGATGTGACTTCCGGACTCAGCGACGCGACGTTCTGGAACGTAGCGCGCTCCACCGGAGTCGCCGGCATCTTCGCCACCCAGACAGTGGCAGGGCTGTATCAGGCGATCGGCCGGGAAGCGGCCACCAACTTCATGCAGCAGGCCCGCTCGAAGGTGTTCTTCCGCACCGAGGATCGGGAGACCGTGGAGTACGCCTGCTGGTGCGCCGGAAAGTATGAGCGCAATCGAGTCTACGACGACGGTCACCGCGAGAGCGTCGAATACCGCGCGCTGATCGATGGCTGGCATCCGTTTGCACCGGTGAACCAGGAGGAGATCATCAAGGGCGGGGCGCGGCAGTTCTTCCGCTCGGCCCGGGATCTGCTCAGTCCCGAGCGGATGGCGGTGGGGATGGCGCAGGCCTCACGTGCCTATAGCGCGGACACCCGCTTTGTCGCTGGCGACGATGCGGTTGCACAGGCTCATGCGATGCAATCGGCCGTGTGGCGAGCGGAGGACCTCGAGCGGGACTACCGCAAGAGCGGCAACGAGCTCGCCGACGGCGTGTCGGCTTCCGATCTGATTCACATGGGCCGCTGGCATGCCTTTGCGCAGGTGCAGCGCGCGGGCGCGGTTCGTCAGGACATCATTACGGTGGAACATGACTTCAGTTGAGCACTCCGGCCCTCGGTCGGGCCTTTCGTTACTGATGGGTTCTGTGCTCGTTGCAGCACAGTTGTCGTGGGGCGCGGCGTTCGCCGAGGGCAGCTTCTTCAAGGATCGCCCCGGAACCGCCGCCGAGGCGCCTCCTCAGCCGAAACCCGCGCCGCCCGCAACGGCCCCGGTGCCCCAGTCTCCCCAGGCGAAAGCGCCGGAGCAGGCGGGCTCTGCCGATCCAGCCGGCACGAATGCCGCACCGGCAGTGCCACAGTCGCGGGAATCTCCAGGCTCCCAGACCCCACCGGTGGCAGCGCCGGTGCCTCCTGTCCACAGCCCACCGCCGCGCTCGCCCTCGCCGGTGCCCGCACAGGCGCCTGACCAACCGCCCCCGGCGCCGGCATCCGCCGGTTCGGCCATGGTGTCCGGGCCGGTCAACGAGGTGTTGTCGACCGATACTTTCAGGGTCAGCGGACAGCAGGTGCAGATCGCGGGCATCCGCGGCCGCGCGATGATGCTGGCTGGGCTGAAGAACTGGATCGCCGCCAACGGCGGACAGCTCAGCTGCCGCCCTGTCGGGCCGAAATATCGCTGTGCAACTCCCAACAACAAGGATGTCGGGCTCATCGTTCTGGCGAATGGCGCCGCAGAGGTCGACGCCGGCGCACCGCCTGAGTACCGGCAAGCCGAGCTCCAGGCGCAGGCGAACCACAAAGGCATCTGGGGCCAGCGCTGAAAAGGTGTGAGCCAATGCCTCCTAGCTTCGAGGAGATGTTCAGGGACTACGATAAAGAGCTCGCGGCGGTCGAGCACCAGCGCGTCGATGAGGTGAAGACAGCGGAGAACAAGTGGGAAGCCCAGCGCCAGGGGGTGATGCAGCAGGTTGCGACGGCCGACGGCGAGCGGGCCATGTGGCTGCAGAACGAGTACGAGAGCTCCTTCGGCAACGAGGCGAATGAGATCGCGAAGATCAACAAGGACGCCGACCAGAAGAAGGAGGGGATCGAGGAGGACCGCAAGGCCAACGAGCAGGGACGGGTCGAGGGAACGGGCCTGAAGTCAGACCCGGGGCCGGCGCCGGTCCAGGGTGCTCCCGCCAACGTGAATGCGTTCGGGGTAGTACCTCCCGATCCTGCGCAACAGCCGGCCAACCCACCCGCCCAGGAGTCCGGGGAGTCGCCCGAGCGCGGCACGTTCATGCAGGACCTGGCCGGCGGTGCGAAGAGCTTCGCGGCCGATGCCGCATTGAATCTGGCCGCCATCGGGGTTGCCCTCACGACGCAGGTGCAATCGATCCTCGAGACCTTCGATCACGAGAGCGCCCTGGCGGCCTTGAATCAGGAAAAGCTGGCCGTGACCCGGGATGCCTCGGATATCCAGTCCGACTCGATCCTCGTCAAGCCACCGGTGGAGGAGGGGGATGTCGGGGATCTGGGAACCTACAAGCATACGGAAATGATCGAAGAGGTCGAGGCCGCGCAGGACGCCGTCAACGCCGAGAAGAACACTCCAGCGCTCGTGCAGAACGCGCCGCAGGAGGGGGTCGTCACTTCGGTGTTCGGGCTGGAATTGAAGCCGCCACCGCCGCCTCCACCGCCGCCGGCGAACGACAACGAGAAGAGCGAATCGAAGTCCAAGTAGGCCGGGCGAGCGGCAAGCAGCGGCGCGGCCGCTTGGAGCTGCAGGCTACTGCACCTGCCCGAGCAGCTGCGGCTTGCCGAATTCCACCAGCTGCGCGTGGGCTTCCTTGAAGTAGGCGCCCCAGAATCCCTCCAGTGACAACATCGTCTGCGCGTCGCGGTAGGTGCCGGCGCTCTGTGGATCGAGCAGGCCGGCACCGACTACGAATATGCGCACTCCCGTGAGGTCGGGGATCAGACCTTTATCGCGCACTTTCTTCAGCTCCGCCGCGGGATCGAGCTTGCGCACGCTGCGGTGCGAATAGAAGCTGCTGAGAGAGGAGTTCTCCAGCATGTCCGATGCCATCAGCAGGGTTTTCGACCTGGCCGTGGAGGGATGCACGACGTGGGTGGCGAAGTCATAAAGAGAGGCGAGGATGTCCGACCTGGCGATCTCGGCGGAGGCGCCGCCGAAGGACTTCTGCAGCGCAGCTTCGGAGATGCGCCTGGCGTAGTCGATCTGGTGTGTCATGCACAGGTCGAGATTGCGGAGCTTCGGCTTGCTCGTGTCGTCCCGTTCGGACTGGGAGAGGGGTGTCTCCGTTCGGCCCGCCACCACGATGTCCGTGTAATGGTCCCCCAGAAAGGCCGAAAAGGTCGCGATGGTGAATTGCGTGCTCGAGCGCATGTTCGTGCGCGTGGCCGTCGTGATCGTCTGCTTCAGCGATGCATCGAAGAGAGTCGTTTGATCCAGGAGCACGAAATACGCATGGCCGTCCTCGATGGCCGGTGGCGACAGGGACAGTGCGTGGTAGCAACTGGCCACGGCATCGAGCCGGTCGAGGGCCGGGGGAACTCCTGATGGGTCCTCCGCCGTCGCGGCAAACGAAGCAGACACGGCTGTTGCCGCGAGCAACATCGCCACATTCCGTTGAGCTCCGTTGCGCATATTCTCCGACTCAGTTCTGACTGCTGATGGTCGCCGGAGTCGGTGCGGGTCGCGCAGCGACTCGCAACACACCGTAAGGAATCCACTCGGCGGATCCTTCCAGGAGAACCCAGGTCTTGGGGGTGATCGCTCCCGCAGTGAACAGGTGATCCAGCTCTGCACGTGTCACGGGAAGCGCACTGGGGCGGTTCTCGTGATCCGTGAAGTGGTACTTCAGAATGGCCGGAGGCGGAGGAACCTCGGTGATCGGGACCGGCGGCAGCGCGGCAACCGGAGGAGCCGCCGACGTCTGCATCACGACCACAGGAGCTACGTGGGAGGAGGATGCGGCCGGGGGCTGCTGCACCGGCTGAGGGAGATCGCGCTGCTGGGTCTCAACCAGGAAGTCGAGGAAGCCCCTGCGAGTGAACTGCGGCATGGGCCAGCCGTTGCTCTCGCTCTTCGCAGTCATTCGCTGGCGCAGCGATTCGAGCTTGCTCTGCGCGATGTCGACGACATAGTCGAGGTGGTAGGCTCGGTAGTCGTCGAAGGTCGCGAAGCGTTTGCCGCCCGACAGGGCATAGGCCTTGGCGCTCTCTCTGCCGGCGAACCCCCATTTCATGCCGAACAGGATGCCCAGGATCTGCAGGAAGACGAACAGGATGGCGAGCAGGATGAAGGTCGTGAGGCTCGCCTCGTGCGCCAGCACTTTCCCCTCGGCGGTGGCCTTCTGGTCCGCCGCCGTCTGCGTGGCGGCGAGCTCGGCAGGCACTGCACCGAAGTTCGGGTCCACCTGGCCCGCGGACTCTTCGTTCTGCTCGTGCTCGAAGGTCTTGTTTCTGACCACTGTCGAGAAGCTGGCCACCGCGAAGATCGCGATCAGCGTCAGCACCGTCACCATGTAGGTCGGCTGGGCGCCCACCCGGTTGGCGAGCTGGGTGTAGGCGGGCTGGCCGTCATCCGCCGACTGAGGCCTGGCGGGGTCGTTGAGGCTCTCCTCCAGATCCCAGCTCTGCGAGCGGATCGATCCGGTGTTCTGGCGATCGTGGCTGCGCTCCTTCAGGGCGTGCCGGATGGTGTTGGAGCGATACAGCTCGTGGCCGGCGAAATGGGTGAAGGCCACGAGGATCACCGAGAACACGAAGGCCAGCCCGTAGCTGAACTGAACCTGGCGGTTCTCGCTGGCTCCCGGGACGCTCCAGCCGGCCAGTACGTAGCTGAAGCCGAGGGCTTCCACGAACACCAGCCCCGCGATCAGGAGCCAGATGCCCAACGGCAAAGGCCGCCGTCCGGAGTCGCCCGCCTTCTTCAGGTAGGTCTTGCACTCCAGGAACTGGCGTCGATCCTTGACCCGCACGAATCTCTTGTAGTCGTTGCACAGGGTTCGTTCGCTCTGGTGCCAGTCGTCCGCGGCCTGCGGCGCTCGATGCACGCGGGCCAGACGCGCGAGCTTGCCCAGCAGGGGAATGCTGTACCAGAGGTTCAGACACCGCAGGCTGATGCGGTCCCAGAACCGTATCGTCAGGATGAGGATCACAAAGGTCGTGGCGAGAATGGAGAGGAGCTCGCGATACTCACCGAGGAGTCTGGCCAGGGATTGCGACATTGTTTATTGCGCCTGCAGACGTTTGGGCGTGTAGGGAGCAGTGAAAATCTTCCGGTCGCGCTCGTAGTAGAGGTTGCCGAGCTGGGCATCGAGTCCCCCTTTGGCGGGGACGACGATATCCAGGCACCGCAGCGCGGGTTGCTGTACGAACACGCGGTACAGGAGCGCTTTCTCACCCTCGTAGACTTTCACGCGCGAGTGAGCCGTCAGGTTGGCCGTCATGTTGCCGGTGCGGTCCATGTCCCGGTAAACGAGGACGTCCGGCTCGCTCACCGGCGTATCGCCGTCGCGCAGAATGGCGACGTGGTTGAGCCCGATCCCATGACCGTTGGTCGATCCGAGCCAGGCGGCGTCGTTGAAGCCGGGCAAATACTCGCGTGTCTGGTAGGCCGGCAGGGCCAGGCCGGTGCTGAGTTGCCTGGCAGGCAGGGGCCGATCCAGGTCAGGAGCGTCGCGAGTACAGGCGACCGCATAGATCGGCTCATCTTCAGCGACGGCGCTTTGGATGAATCCCCAGCTTCCCTTGTCGACTTTCGGCCGGCCGAGCGCCTCCGCAATGGCACTCATGCGAGCCGGAGCCGGTGCGCCCCCGAAGTCGATGGTCAATGGGGGCGGGGAGGCCGTGATGGCAGGCCCGGACGCGCGGGGCGTCGGAGTTGGCCGGTCGGCTCGCGACCTCGCAGGTGTCGAGGGCGGGGCCTTTGCCACCGGCACGTCCTCGAAGTCATCAGATCCGGCGGCGTGCTGAGCCGGTGCAGCCAACGGCACGGATTGCGGCAGCGGCCTGAACAGATCCGGATTGGGCTCGCGCAACGCCAGGTATTGGGCAACATCCGAGCCGGGCGGCAACTCGATCACCTCTACGCGGCGGTTGCGGGCCCGGCCCTCCTCGGTGCGGTTGTCGCCCACGGGCAGGCTCGATCCCGCCCCCTGGTAGTAGATCCGCTCTGGCGACACGCCCGCGACCCTGAACACCTCGGCGACCGCTCGCGCGCGCTGCTCGGAAAGCGATGCGTTCGTGGCGTCCGATCCGGTGTCGTCCGTATGACCGACGAGCACGATCGGAATCCGATCCCAGTCCTTGCGCAGGGCCTCGAGCGTCTGCGGATCGTTCGCTCGCTGTTGTTGCTCGGCTGAGAGGCTGCGCGCGAGACTCGCCTTCTGAGCCTCGAAGGTGTACTGCCTGGCGATGGCGGTGAAGTATTGCTGGGCTGGCGGGGTCAGCGCTGCCGAGCCGGGTGCGAAGTGTCCCAGCCCGGGCAGCGTCGTGACACTGACAGTGGCTTCTTCATTCTTCGCGTGCGCCGGCTCGCTGGAGGCCGGAGGCCGCACGACAGTGACCTCCTCGAATTGCGCGTTCAATTGACTCCGCTGTGCGATTTGATAGACCTCGCATCGCCGGCGGGCCGTATCGGCGGCCCACGTGTACCCGACGATGCTGCCTGCGACGGCGCAACCGGCGCTGATCCGGTTCTTGTCAGCGGTGCCCGATTTCCTCGCCAGGACTTCACTCGCCAGGCGGCACGCTCCAAATCCGATGACTGCGCCCAGGGCACCGCCACCGACGGCGCTCAGCCGTTGGCGGCTCAAGTCGCAGGGGTTCGGGACGGGTTTCACCTCGGTGACATGCAGCGTTGCCGGCTGTGCAGGGCTGGCGGTCCCGGAACGGCTCTGAGGGCCCGTCTCGCAACCCGCCAGAAGGAGGCACATCAGCCCGACGGCGACTGGGGCTCGCATACTGCTCTACGCATTTTATTGTTGGCTGCGTAGATAGACGCTGGGCTTGGAAAAACGTCAGGCCCGCAGCCGCCGCGCTGCGGTTGCCGGTGCGGAACCACCCGTACCCGGGTGCGTTAGCCACTGTAACGGAGCTTTGCGGAGATCGCCCATGAGAGGCATAGCGTTTCCTCGCCTTTGGCTGGGCGGGGTGTTGCTGTTGTTCTCGGTTGCGGGGCTGGCCGAGAACGCCGTCACGACTGATGTGGCAAGCATGCGCGCGGGTCCGGATGACTCCTATCCCGAAGTGGCACAACTCGATCCGGATTCTCCGATCCAGGTCATGGGCTGTCTGGATGACTGGAGCTGGTGCGATGTGGTCTTCGGCGACGATCGGGGCTGGCTGTATGCGCCCGACATCAGCTACGGGTACGAGGGAGGCTACGTTCCCTTTTATGCCTATGCGCCTTCGTTCGGTTTGCCGGTCTTCACCTTCTCAGTGGATACCTACTGGAGCAGTCACTACCGCGATCGCCCATGGTATGCACGGCGCGATGAATGGGTTCACCGCGATCTGCACCATCGGCGGCCACCCGGGCCCGCGCCCAGCCACGCTCGACCGCCACGCGAGGTCGTGCGCACTGAAAGGCCGCATGGCGGTTCGCGTTCCGGTGAGCCACCGATGCATCTGAGCAGGGCAGAGCCAGGTCACAGCGACGAGGATCGCGCAGCGGCAGGCCGTCCGCCGGACGCAGGACATGCGCCGGACCAGCGTCGATCCTCAGAGGCGCGCCCGCAGGAACGGGTTGCACCACCGCCGCATGAGGACCATGCGCCGGCCCCGCGTGATGAAGAGCACGGAGCTCCGCCAGCCGCGGAGCACGCCCCTCCGCGACCAGAGTCGAGGTCGATGGAGCGGGCAACCCCGCAGCATGAAGAACAACACTCTCATCCTGGCGAGCGGGCACCGCAACCTCAGCGCGCGGAGCCTCACGGTGGAAGACCTGAGTCACCGGCTCACAAGGACGAGAACGACCACCGCGGTTGAGAACGGGCAGACGCGCGGCTCACCGCATGTTTGAGGCGGTATGGCGCGTGGGATTGGGGGCGTAGCGTGCAACCGCGCCCGCCGTGTGTAACACTGCGGGCGTGAAAGCCTGGTCAACATGGTTGTCCATTCTTGCCGCGGCCGTCGCTTTCGCCCTCATCGTGCTCATGTTCGGGGACCGCAGCTGGCCCACGCATCAGATCCTGGGGTTCGCCATAGCGATCCCCGCGTTCTGCCTGTGGGTGTTGGCGCGGGTGCAACTCAGAAAATCGTTCGCGGTCACCGCGCAGGCCAAGGAGCTCGTCACCCATGGGCTGTATTCCCGGCTGCAGAATCCGGTCTATGTTTTCGGGGCGCTGCTGATCGTTGGGCTGATTGTGCTCGCCGGGCAGCCGCGGTTCTTCCTGTTGTTCGTGATTTTGATTCCCCTGCAATGGACGCGCATCCGCAATGAGCGGCGTGCGCTGGAGGAGAAGTTCGGCGAGACTTACCGCGAGTATCGCCGACGCACCTGGTTTTGAGGGCGCCGCTACCGCGCCTCGTGCCCCAGGCTCACTCACGTGCCTTCGATTGGCGGGCGGACCCTCCCGCGTTTGTAAATTTCCGGATCGATTTTCTCCATGTAGCGATCGATGTTGGTCGCCGCCGTGAAACCGGACGGGCGGTATAGTTCGTGCGCATCCCGGGTGACGAGCATCCAGCGGCGCAGCCCTTGCAGTTTCGGGTGTTCCGTGGCCATCGCCATCATGCCCTTGGCGAGCCCGTGCCCGCGATGTCCCTCGAGCACGTAGACATCGCAGACGTAGCAGAACGTTGCATAGTCCGAGATGAAGCGCGCAAGCCCGACCTGCGCGCGGCTCGCATCGTACGCCCCGATGCACAGCGATCCCCGTACCGCGCGCTCCAGTACGTCGATGGGAATCTGTTCGGCCCAGTACGAGCGTTGCAGATAAGCGTGCATCGCGGGTAAATCGAGCAGGGAGGGGTCGTCGGTAAGCGTGTAGGGCCCGAACGAACGCCTCAAAAACGTATCCACGACGCCTCCCGTTTGCATTGTATTGCCGGTCGATTGTACCGCGCCGAGGTCCCGGTCGAGTCAGGCGCTGCGGCAGGCACAAATCTGGCTCGACCCTGGGTGCGTGTTTGAGCCCGTGGGTGATTGACATGAAAGCATCAAGCCCCGCCGAGGTCGCCGCAGTTGCTTCCGACACGGGAGCGCTCGCGAAGAGTGTCGCCGGCGCCGCCAGCGCCGCTCACTCCCCAGTGACGCGTCTTGGGGAGGCCGCTGCAGCGGCCAAGATCGGGGCGAGGATGGTTCCGGCCGCCTGGCGCCTGATCAGACGCCGGCCCTGGAGTGCGGGTCTGGGGGTTCTTGCCTTGATCGCCGGCGTCTACCTGCTCGTGCCCCGCCTTCGCTCGACCCAACGGGGGCGAGTGCTGAGACCTCCTTGAGCGCAGCGCACATGTGCACTAGCGCCGCCCGGTATAGCCGCTGGATCTGGTCGGGCATGAACGCGGACGCGCAGAAGCGGGGACGTGAGGCGCGCCAACCGCGGGACATTCCAGCCCGTGGATGGTGGGATATTCTGTGGCGAGTGTTCAAGAGATTGGGCACTGACAATGTCACGCTGGTCTCCGGCGGGCTTGCCATGTATGCCCTGCTGTCGGTCTTCCCGGGTCTGGCTGCGGCCGTATTCTTCTATGGGCTGTTTACCACGCCGGCGGATGTAGCCAAGCATCTCAGCGTCTTTTCCGGAATGCTGCCACCGGGCGTATGGGCCATCTTCAACACACAGCTGCAAGCCTTGACCCGCCACCCGCAGGGCACGCTGAGCGTTGCGGCCGGCGTGGGCGTGCTTGTCGCGCTGTGGAGTGCCCGCTCGGCAATGAGCTCCCTGATGACGGCTACCAACATTGCCTATGCGGAGGCGGAGAAGCGGAATCTTTTCATACAGATCCTCATCTCGCTCGCGCTGACCATCGGCGCGGTCCTGGGCTTCATTGCACTGCTCGTGCTGGGGATTGCGGTACCCGTGGCGCTGAAGGTGCTCGGTACCGCCGTCTGGGTGCAGTGGGCGGTGGATGCGCTGCAATGGGTGTTCCTGTGGGGCTTTGCGGTTCTTGGTCTCGCGTTTGTCTATCGCTACGCACCGGCGCGTGAGCGTGCACGCTGGCATTGGGTGACGTGGGGCTCGGCAATCGCGGCTACGCTATGGCTGCTCGCGAGTGGGGTTTTCGCATTCTATGTGCGCACGTTTGCAAACTATGGGAAGACCTATGGCGCCCTCGGCGGGGTGATCGCTCTGCTGATGTGGTTCTACCTGTCCAGCATCATCGTGGTGCTCGGTGCCGAGATCAACGCGGAGATGGAGCGCCAGACCCGACACGACACTACCGATGGTCCGGAAGCCCCCATGGGACAGCGCGGCGCCTACGCAGCGGACACGCTCGGCCCGTCGGCCGGAGAGGATCGGGCCGAGAACAAAGAGTCCGGCGCCGAGAATATCCAGGGCCGCTAGCCGGCGTCCGTCGCCGCGCTGCCCGCGAACCCTGCGAAGCCCGCGATGCTCTCTCGCTGTCCGCGCTGACCACGCGCGAGCCCGGAGCGATTAGATCCCCGAGCGCAGGCTCTTCTATAATCGCCCCGAAAAAGCAATCCCAGGGGGCATCATGCATTTCCTTACAACGGGCGCCAGGGCATTGAGGATCGCAACGGCGGCGGCCTTGGGGCTCGTCTCTCTCTCCAGCCACGCGCAGTCCGCGTGCGATGAGAAGTGCCTGAAGGGCTTCATGGACTCCTACCTTCAAGCGCTCGCCAAGCACGATCCGGCTTCTCTGGCGCTCGCCGACCGATATCGCTACACCGAGAATGGCGCGACGCTCGAGCTGGGTAAGGATGCCCTGTGGGCGACCTTCAACGCCTATGGACCGTACCGGCACGATGTCTTCGATCCTTCTACCGGTGGCGTCGCGACCTACGTCAGTCTCACGGAAAATCACGAGATGCCCTTTCCCGACCTGCTCATGGTGCGGCTGAAGGTCGTCAAAGGGAAAATCTCGGAAATCGAGACAGTGGTCGATCGGCACGCGAGCACGGCGGCCAATTTGCCGCCCAAAGACCCCAGTTGGATGCAGATCATGGAGCGCGAGGAGCCGGTCGGCTCGCGCCTGTCGCGCAAGCAACTCGAGGCGGGAGCGCTCGGGTATCTGCGTTCGGTTGCCTTTCGCAAGAGCGATCTGGCTCCGTACGCCGAGTCCTGTATCCGGCTGGAGAATGGCAACGTGACGGCGCTGGGTCCCCATGACACCCCTCCGGTCCCGATCGGCCGGCAACCGACCGATGTCGCCGGCGAAGCCGCCCGGCCCAACATGCTGGGAATCGGCTGCGGCAAGCAACTCGACTACAGCGAGTATTCGTTCATCACCGGCTACGAGGACGCTCACTTTCCGATCGTCGATGAGAAGCGCCAACTCGTGTTCGCCACTTTCGACTTCATGCGCCGGGGCAACGTGGAGAGCTGGACCTATCAGGGGCACCGATTTGCAATGCCCGAGGGGATGCGCGAGCCGAACGAGATCCTGAACACCGAGATCTTCAAGTTCGTCAACGGCAAGATCTCGCGCGTCGAAGCCGTGTTCGAGGGCCCTCAGGCCTACAAGCGCGGCACCGGCTGGCCGGGGGGTACGGCACCCGAGTCCCGGCCAGAGCAGCCCTGAGGCTCTGCGACTACTTGAGGTTGAACGTGATCAGGTAGCCGTAGCAGGAGCTCACGGGCGTGCCGTTTTCCGTCGTGGCGCGATAGTGACCGGAGCCTGCCTTGGCGAGCCTGAGGGCGCCCTCATCGAGCCGGGAGCTGCCGGAAGACTTCATCACTTGCGGCTCGGCTGTGAGCTTACCGCTCGGATCGACGCAGACCTGGATCGCGGCGCTGCCTTGTTCGCCCAAGCGTATGGAGGCCGCGGGATAGTAGTCGTCCGTGGCGGGGAATCCCTTGCCGGGCCCGCCCGACACCCGTTTCACCGGCGGTGGCGTCGGTCGTTGCGGGGGCAGGGGGGCCACGACGGGAGGTACGGGGAGAGTGATCGTATCGGGACCCCTTTCACCTGTGTCAATCAGCGGTGCCTGACCGAGGTCTATCTGCGGCGCTCTGTACAGGTCGATATTCGGGAGTGGCTGCGGAGTCTGCAGGGGTTTGGGATCGCGGAGGAAATCGACGGTCATCGGCCCCTGCAGAGGCTCGATGAGCCGGTGTGCCAGTCCCGTCGCGAACGCATAAATGATTGCAACATGGAGGCCCACGATGGCGATCAGCACGGTGGTGCGGCGGGGAAGGAATGTCAGATTCGGCAGTACCTGAGTCGTCATGGTGGTGCTCCCTGTGGCTGCGGTGGCGGCAGACACATTGAGTGCGCAGTGTTCTCTGGCGATGACGTTGGTCGCCCAGCAGCAGCCGAGCGCAAACAGCACGCGCGTGACCTGCCCGCGCCGTGCGGCCAGGTCCGCCAGCCACTCCTCTCCCAACCGTTCGGCGAGAGGTGGCGGCGCATTGCGCGCGGCGTGGTGAATCAGCCGTTGCGCAACCTCGTTGCCCCATCCGCCGGGCCCGTGCGTATCGATGACGTTTCGCCCGTTCATGCTGGAACTCCTCGGCCGAAGCTTGCGAACACTTCGCTTGCCCGTGTCAGACCAGTGGGAGTCAGACGGTAAAGGCGGCGGCGCGGCCGGCCGACGCTGGCAGGATCGACGGCTTCCCAGCGACTGACGAACCAGCCGGCGGATTCGAGTCGGAGCAGGATCGGGTACAAAGTGCCCGAAGCGATACCGCTGCGCTTCTGCACGTCCGCACCGGACAACTCGTCCGCGGGCTCGTTGAGAAAGGCCTCCAGGACCTTGAGGGTCTGCAGAGACATTCGAACGTCGCGATCGCCCTTACCCATACTTGTAAGTCTACATAGGGGGGTGGGAAGCTGTCAAGCCGTGTTCGCACCGACAGGCTCGGCGGTGAATGACTTCTACGGCGCCGATCGGGCCGGGGACGAGGGGGCCCCTCAACGGCTGCGGATTCAGTACCGCAACCCGAGCCTGCGATAGGCGCTTGCGAGCAGCCACAGGGGGCCAATGAGCAGGAACTGCACATCCTTGAAGAAGGAGGGGCGTTTGCCCTCGAGCGCATGTCCAACGAACTGACCGATCCATGCCACGACGAACACCGTGAGCGAGGTGATCCACAGCGGCCAGGGCAAGCTCGCCAGTCCATGAACCATGAGCAGCAGCCCGATGAAGGCGATCACTATCCCGACCGTCAGCGAGGGGGA
>DATNEN010000228.1:0-10335 GCA_035552975.1 Steroidobacteraceae bacterium | reverse complement strand
TTCCGTGAGCCGGCTCACGTTCTATTTAACTTTGCGCTGATATATAGTGCACCGGGCATTCATGCGGGGCGGTCGTTTTCAGGCGTAAGTACCTGAAAAGGAAATAAAAATGTTCCTCCTTCAGCGCAAGCACCGGCCTCTTCTGGGACTTGACATAACCACATCCTCGGTCAAGCTGATCGAGCTTGTCATGTCGGGGGGGCAGTACCGGGTAGAGGCTTATGCGGCTTAGCCCACGCCACAGAATGCGATCAACGAGAAGGCCATCGTGGACGCCGAGGCCGTAGGGGAGGCCGTCCGCCGGGCGGTCAAGCGTTCCGGCGCCAAGAGCGCCGAGGTGGCCATTGCGATCAGCGGCGATGCCGCAATCACCAAGGTCATCCAGATGCCGCGAGCACTTCGCGCCAATGACCTCGAGGCGCAGGTGGAAATGCAGGCCGATCAGTACATCCCCTTCCCCATGGACGAGGTCAGCTACGATTTCGAGGTGCTCGGTCCGTCGGAGAAGGACCCTGACACCAATGACGTCCTGCTGGTTGCCACGCGCACCGAGAACGTCGAGCAGCGGCAGGCGGCGGTCAAGGCGGCCGGGCTGACCGCGAAGATCGTGGATGTCGAGGCGTTCGCCCTGGAGAACGCCTGCAAGCTGATGACACACCAGATGCCGGACGGGGGGATCGACCGGACCATCGCGGTAGTGGATTTCGGCGCGAGCAGCACCACCTTCAGCGTGCTGCGCAATCTCAGGGTCGCCTACACGCGCGACTTCTCCTTCGGGGGCCAGCAGCTCACCGAGGAGATCATGCGCACCTACGGTCTTTCCATGGAGGAGGCCGGGCGCGCGAAAAAGGAAGGGGGCCTGCCCGGCAACTACCAGGCCGAAGTGCTCGACCCGTTCATCGACGACATGACTCAGCAGGTCAGCCGCTCGCTCCAGTTCTATCTCGCCTCCGGCTCCGGCCGCGAGCAGCCGGAGAAGATCCTGGTCTGTGGCGGCTGCGCCAACATCCCGGGCGTCGCGGAGGTGATCGCGAGCCGCGTCGGCATCGCCGCCGAGAAGGGCGAGCCGCTCGGGCAGATGAAGCTATCTTCGCGCGCCAAGGCGCAAGCGGTGCAGCGTGATGCGACCGCCCTGCTGACGGCGTGCGGACTGGCGTTGCGGAGCTTCGACTGATGCCGCGCATTAACCTACTTCCCTGGAGAGAGGCGCAGCGCAAGGAGCGCAAGCTCGCCTTCGTGGTAGCCCTGGGCGGGGCAGCGGTCTGCGCCTGCGTGGTGGCCGCAGCCGTTTACCTGCTCTACAACGGGATGATCGACGCGCAGGTCCGGTGCAACGAACTGCTGCAGGCCCAGATCAAGGTCCTGGACCGGCAGATCGAGGAGATCAACAACCTCGAGCAGACCAAGCGGCAGTTCATCGCCCGCATGCAGATCATCGAGAAGCTGCAGCGCTCGCGGCCCGAGATCGTGCACGTCTTCGATCAGATCGTGAAGACGCTGCCCGACGGCGTGTACCTCACCGGCGTCACTCAATCGGGCGATCACCTGAAATTTACCGGCGTCGCCCAGTCGAGCACGCGGGTCTCGGCCTTCATGCGCAACATCGATTCGTCGCAGTGGATGAAGAATCCGACCCTCGAAGTGATCCAGTCCGCTCCCGGAGCATTCGGCTCGAGCTTCACCCTGGATGCTCAGGAGACGGCAGCGGATGCCGACTCCGGTTCCGACGGCCCGCCTGCACGGCGCGTCGTAGCGCGCGCGGGAGGACGCTGAATGAACCTCAACTTTCTCGAGGAGATACGCGACCTCGATCCCCGTGACCCCGGCCGGTGGCCGCTGGCGGTCCTGGCGGGCGCAGTGGCCGCGACCTTCCTCCTCCTTGCGCTGTTCCTGGTCTGGTTCTTCGTCTGGAACGACGTCCGGCCGGAGCTGCAGCAGAAAGAGGCCCAGGAGCAGACACTGCGGCAGGAGTTCCAGCAGAAGCATGCGCGGGCGGTCAATCTCGCCGTATACAAGCAGCAGCTGAAGGACTTGCAGCGCTCGTTCGGTGCCCTGCTGCGCCAGCTGCCGGGCAGGACCGAGGTGCCCAACCTCCTGGTCGACATCTCACAGACGGCGCTGGGGGCGGGCCTGCAGCAGAAGCTCTTCCAGCCCGAGGGCGAGCAAGCGCAGGACTTCTATGCGGAGCTGCCCATCAAGATGGTGCTCACCGGCAGCTATCACCAGTTCGGCGAGTTCGTCAGCGGCATCGCCGCCCTGCCGCGGATCGTGACGCTGGGTGACATCGACATCAAGCCGACCGCCGCCGACAAGGGCGGGGGTTATGACGATCTGACACTGACCCTCACCGCCAAGACCTATCGGTATCTCGATGCGGATGAGATGGCCGCGCAGCAGGTCGGCAAGAAGAAGTTCGCCCATCCTCCGGGGCGCGGACGCTAACGGGCGCACGGGGTGGTCACTCACATGAGAAAACACATATCGATTCGCGCCGGGCTCCTCGCCTGCGCCGCCGTCATCGGGCTGGCGGGCTGCACGAGCGCGGACAGCGACCTGCAGCAGTTCATCCGGCAGACCGAGCAGCAGCCGGGCGGCCGCGTCGAGCCGCTGCCGGAGATCAAGCCGTACGAGACCTTCGTCTACAACGATCAGAGCCTGCGCTCCCCGTTCGTGCCGAGCCAGCCGGGCGGATTCAACTCCGTGCAGTTGAATACCAAGCGCCCGCGGGAGTTCCTGGAGCAGTTCTCGCTCGATACGCTGAAGATGGTGGGCACTCTCAACATCCAGGGCACGACCTACGGCCTGGTGGAGACGAAGGACGGCATCGTCCATCGCGTCACGGTCGGCAACTACATGGGCCAGAACGATGGCCGGATCACCGACATCGCGCCCTCCAGAATCGACCTCACCGAGATCGTCCCCGACGGGCTCGGTGGCTACATGAAACGGCCGGCGGCCCTGGGCCTCAGCCAGTAGGGAGTCTCGAACAATGAAATCCGTTTCCCCGATGTATCGGATCCTGAGCGCCGCCGCCTGGTTCGCGGCGTTGGCCGCGTTCGCGACGCTGCCGAGCCGGCCCGCGTACGCCGCGGACGGCGCCACGCTGCAATCGATCGACGTGCAGCCGATGCCGAACGATCGCACGAGACTCACGCTGCACCTCTCAGGCACCGTGCCGCAGCCGCTCTCCTTCACCATCGACAACCCGGCGCGGATCGCGATCGATCTTCCGGACACCACGCTAGCGCTGCCTTCGCGCCGCATCGACGTGCAGTCGGGCGGCCTCAACTCCATTCTCGCCGCCGAAGGCAAGAATCGCTCGCGGCTGGTGCTGAGCCTCGACAAGATGATGCCGTACGACATCGAGCGCCAGGGCGATGAGATCCTGGTCACCCTCGGGGCGACCAGCCAGGCGAGCGCCCAGAGTGGGACCGAGGCGGCGGCTAGCGCCGCGCCCAGCGACCAGGGCAGCTCCGGCGCAGAGACGGCCGCCGCCCAGCCGGCCGCATCCTCCGCCGGCGGGTACGCCCAGCCGTGGGAGGTCCGCAGCATCGACTTCCGCCGCGGGTCGGACGGCTCCGGGCGGGTGATCGTGCATCTTTCCGACCCGCACATCCCGGTCAACCTGCAGCAGGTCGGCAACCAGATCGTGGTGGATTTCACCAATGCGGCGGTCCCCGCGGACCTGCTGCGCCGCTATGACGCCAGCGACTTCGGCACGCCGGTCAGCGATTTCGACGTTACCAACACCAGCCACGGCTCGCGCATAGCGATCGACGCCACGGGTGAGTACGATCAGCTCGCCTATCAGTCCGACGACGAATACGTCATCGAGCTGCAGCCGCTGAAGAAGGGCGAGGCGCAGGCGCAGAAGCCGAAGTACACGGGCGAGCGGTTGACCCTCAACTTCCAGGACATCCAGCTGCGCGCGGTGCTGCAGCTCCTGGCCGACGCCAGCGGGCAGAACATCGTCGTCAGCGATTCCGTCACTGGCAGCGTCACGCTCCGGCTGCAGAATGTGCCGTGGGATCAGGCGCTGGCGGTCATCCTGCAGAACAAGGGGCTGGCCGAAGAGAAGCAGGGCAATGTGATCATCGTCGAGCCGCAGGCGGAGATGGCGGCGCGCGAGAAGGCGGAGCTCGCCGCGCAGCACTCCGTGCAGCAGCTCGAGCCGGTGCGCTCCGAGTACCTGCAGGTCAACTATGCCAAGGCGGCCGATCTGGCCGCGCTCATCAAGTCACAGAGCAACTCACTTCTTTCCGCGCGCGGCAACGTGGCGGTCGATCCGCGCACCAACACCCTGCTGCTGCAGGACACACCGGACAGGCTGGAGCAGATCAATCGCCTGGTGGCGCGGCTGGACGTGCCGGTGCGGCAGGTGGAGATCCAGGCGCGCATCGTGCTGGTCAATGACGACTTCAACCGCCAGTTCGGGACCCAGCTCGGATTTACCAATACGGAGTCCAACGGCAACACCGGGATCGTGACGACGACCGGAACGTCCTCGGCGGAGGACAGTATCGTCAGCTCGGCCCTGACCAACATCCAGGGCGGGAAGGGACCCTTCCCCGTCACTTATCCTGCCGGAACCACCGGCGCCCCGCAGCGCTACAACGTCAATCTGCCCGTCGCCAATCCCGCGGGCTCGCTGGCCGTCGGCATCCTGAGCGGTACGCGGCTGATCGACCTCGAGCTGTCCGCCCTGGAGGCGGAGACCGAGGCCAAGGATATCTCCTCGCCGCGCGTGATTACCGCCAACCAGAAGGAAGCGACGATCATGCAGGGCGTGGAAATCCCGTATCAGCAGTCGGCCTCGAGCGGCGCCACCTCCATCTCGTTCAAGGATGCGGTGCTGGAGTTGAAGGTCACCCCGCAGATCACGCCCGACAATCGCATCATCCTCGACCTCGACGTGCGCGACGATGAGGTTGGGCAGGTGGTCGTGGAGTCCGGCGGCGTCAACGTGCCCGCGATCGACACTCGTGAGGTGACGACGCAGGTGCTGGTCAACGACGGGCAGACCGTCGTCCTCGGCGGCATCCTGACGACGCAGGACAGCCACGTACAGAACAAGGTGCCCTGGCTCGGCGACATCCCGGTGCTCGGACATCTGTTCAAGAACACCAACCGGACCAACAACAAGGACGAGCTGCTGATCTTCGTGACCCCGAAGATCGTCCGGCAGGGAGTGAGCGTCTACTGAGGCGTCTCTCGAAAGCAAGCCTGAGAGCGGCCGCCTTCGGGCGGCCGCTTCGTTTGCGCGACTCCTGGGCGGGCTTGATATGCTCCCCACCCCTATGCTCGGCGCTCCCAATATCGTTCTCGTCGGCCCGATGGGCTCCGGCAAGACCGCGGTCGGCCGCAGCCTCGCCCGGCATCTTGGCGCGCCGTTCTACGATAGCGATACCGAGATCGTGCGGCGCACCGGGGTGGACATTCCCTATATCTTCGAGCGCGAGGGCGAGTCCGGCTTCCGCGAGCGCGAGCGGGAAGCCATCGAGGCCCTGGTCGTGCTCAAGGGCATCGTCCTGGCGACGGGGGGCGGCGCGATCCTGCTGCCCGAGAACCGGCGCCTGCTCGCCGAGCGAGGCTTCGTGGTCTACCTCGAGACCTCCGTCGAGCAGCAGACGGAGCGGGTGAAGCACGGGCGCAACCGCCCGCTGCTCAGCAACGTCGATCCGGCGATCCGCCTGAAGGAGCTGATGATGGTTAGGGACTCGCTCTACCGGTCGATCGCGGATTTCACCGTGCGGACCGACGGGCGGCGGGTCAAGGCGGTTGCCGACGACATCGTGCGAATGATTCGCTAGATTGGCACGCCATGGAGACCCTCCGCGTCGAGCTCGGCGATCGCAGCTACCCGATCCTCATCGGGCAGGGGCTGCTCGGTGAGCGCGCATTGCTCGAGCAGCATCTGCGGGCACGCGATCTCCTGGTGGTCACCAATACCGTGGTGGCGCCGCTCTATCTCCATACTCTGGAGGCCACCCTCCAGCCGCGACGGGCGATCGTCACCGTGCTGCCGGATGGGGAGTCTCACAAGACTCTGGACTCCGTCGCCCGCATTCTGGACGTGCTGGTGGCCAACCGTTTCGGGCGCGACTGCGCCGTCGTGGCATTGGGCGGCGGCGTGGTGGGCGACATGGCGGGATTCGCGGCCGCGAGCTACCAGCGGGGCGTCGCCTTCGCGCAGATCCCGACGACCCTGCTCGCGCAGGTGGACTCATCGGTGGGCGGCAAGACCGGCGTCAACCACCCCGGCGGCAAGAATCTGATCGGTGCCTTCCATCAGCCCCTCGTGGTCGTGGCGGATACCCGGACTCTCGCGACCCTGCCGCCGCGGCAGCTGCAGGCCGGGCTGGCGGAAGTCATCAAGTACGGGCTGATCTGCGATGCCGGCTTCTTCGCCTGGCTGGAGGCGAACCTCGAGCCGCTGCTGGCGGGCGATGCGACGGCGCTGGCGTACGTGATCCGCCGATCGTGCGAGATCAAGGCGGAAATCGTCGGTCGTGACGAGCGGGAGCGGGGCGAGCGGGCGCTGCTCAATCTCGGTCATACCTTCGGGCACGCGGTGGAATCGGCCACGGGCTATACGGAATGGCTCCATGGCGAGGCGATCGGCGCAGGACTGGTCATGGCCGCCAGCATGTCGCGCGCGTGCGGGCTTCTCACAGCGGAAGAGCTGGAACGGGTGACGCGCCTGGTCGCCCGCGCGGGGCTGCCGACGCACGTCCCCAACGTGAAGCCGGATGTTGCTTTGGAGCTGATGCGGATCGACAAGAAGGTGCAATCCGGGAAAATCCGGCTGGTGCTGCTGCGCGGAATCGGCAGTGCGTTCGTGACCTCGGACTACGACGAGCCCGCCCTGCGGCGGACGCTCGCGATGCATCTGGGGTAGCGCGCCGTGAGCGAATCAGTCTACAACGGAGAAGTATTGGCGCCCTATGCTGCGCGCGACGATCGATCGCGCGGGCGGCGCTATCCGGAGCCCAGGCCGGAGTACCGCACCGAGTACCAGCGGGACCGCGACCGCATCATCCACTCCAACGCTTTCCGGCGTCTCGTATACAAGACTCAGGTGTTCGTGAACCACGAGGGCGACCTCTATCGGACGCGGGTCACCCACTCCATCGAGGTGGCGCAGATCGCGCGCTCGGTGGCGCGGGCGCTGCGGCTCAACGAGGCATTGACCGAAGCCATCTGCCTGGCTCATGACCTGGGCCATACGCCCTTCGGCCACGCCGGACAGGACGCCTTGAACGATTGCATGCGGCCCTATGGCGGGTTCGAGCACAACCTGCAGTCGCTGCGGGTGGTGGACGAGCTGGAAGAGCGCTACGCGGAATTTCCCGGGCTCAACCTGACGTTCGAATGCCGCGAGGGCATCCTCAAGCACTGCTCCGCCCGGACCGCGCGGGAGCTCGGCGAGCTGGGTGAGCGTTTCCTGAAGCGCACCCAGCCCGGCCTCGAGGCGCAGATCGCCAACGTGGCCGACGAGATCGCCTACAACAATCACGACGTTGACGACGGCATTCGGGCGCAGCTCGTCAGCCTCGAGGAGCTGCGCGCGACGCGGCTCTTCGCCCGCCAGCTCGAGGCGGTGACGGCGGCGTACCCCGATCTCGGCGAGCGGCGGCTGATCCACGAGGTCATCCGCCGGATGATCAACCACATCGTCGTCGACCTGATCCGTACCAGCCAGGCGGGGCTCGAGGCGGCCCGGCCGGAGTCCATTGATGAGGTCCGCGGCCAGCCCAAGTCCCTGATCGCCCTGAGCGACGAGGCCCGGGAGGAGCACGCCGAGCTGATGCGGTTCCTGCGCGAGCGGCTCTACCGCCACTACAAGGTCCTGCGAATGACCTCCAAGGCGCGCCGCGTGCTGCAGGAGCTCTTCGGCGCCTTCCTGACCGACATCCACCTGATGCCCCCTGAGCATCGCGAGGCCGCCGCCCGCGGCGAGAGCGCGCAGGGAGCCGCCGGCCGCGCCCGCGCCGTGGCAGACTACATCGCAGGCATGACCGATCGATACGCCATCCTGGAGCACCGGCGGATCTTCGACCCGGCGGAGCGGACCTGACGATGCCCGCAGGCAGCCCGGAACTGTCCAGCGACGCCCGCAAGCAGCTTCTGTACGCGGTAAGGAAGGTGCTGGGGCCGATCGTCAGGCTGCTCATCCGCATCGGCATCAGCTACCAGGAATTCGCCGCCCTCGCCCGCGGCGTCTACGTCGAGAGCGCCATCAAGGATCGCAAAGGGCCCGCCTTCATCCCGACCCGCGACCGCGTTGCGATGATGACCGGCCTCACCCGGCAGCAGATCGATTACTACCTGGAGAACGACCAGGCGCTGCCCAAGGCGCGGCCGACGCTCGCGCGGGTGGTGCCGGAGGTTCTGCACAAGTGGCATACCGATCCGCATTACATCGGGCCATACGGCATCCCGATCGAGCTGGAGTTTGATTCGCCGCCGGATCGGAGCTTCAAGAGCCTCGTTGCGCAGATTGATCCTGCGGCGAGCGCCGGGCTCGTGCTCGAAGATCTGTTGCAGGCAAGTTGCGTCGTGCATTCCGGTGAAAAGCACTTTCGTGCAATCGCACGCTGGTTTGTTCATCCTGACGCGCTTAATGCTCACCGGCTCGATAATTTTGGAAATTCACTGACTCACCTTGCGCGGACGATGGAATACAACCTTGATCCAGCAAATGGGGAAAAGAAACGCCTCGAAAGATTTGTATTCGCTGACAAGGGATTACGTCGTGAGCTGCTACCGAGCTTTGAAGCGCACGCGCGCACTCGCACGATTCAATTCTTGTCTGACATTGATGATTGGATTGCACATAGCGGTGCCAAGAGTCGCTCAGGTACTCGTGTAGAAGCCGGTGTTAACGTATTTCTGTACGTCGAAGGGCCTCCGGATCCGCGGGCTCTTTCAGGTCTAGTGCAGCCCCGCCGCCCAACAGACTCACTCTTCAGAAAGAGCGCCCATTCGCGATGAACTCGAGTGAGACGCGCGATCGAATGCTGTCCGCCCTTCGGCGGTTGCTGCGGCCTATCGTGCATCTACTGATTGGCGCCGGAATCCGTTTCGAGGAGTTTGCCGAACTTGCTCGGGGTGTTTACGTCGAGAATGCAATCCGCCATGGAAGTAGCGGTTCGTTGCCGCCGACGCGAGAACGTATTGCGATGGTTACCGGTCTCACCGGCCGTCAGATCGACCACTACATCGACAATGAAGGCGTGCTGCCGATGGCTGACCCGACATTGGCGTCGCTGCTGGTCGAGGTGCTTCAGAAGTGGCACACCGTTCCACCATACGCCGGGCCATACGGAATTCCCCTTGAGCTGGAATTCGATGTCCCTGCGAGCCGTTGCTTCCGGAGCTTGGTCGCGCTTGTCCAGCCTACGGCGGACCCGCGCTTGGCGCTGCAAGAATTGCTCCGAACAGGCGCGGCTGTACCGTCCGGCGAGAAGCACTTTCGCGCTGCATCTCGCACGCTCAGCATGTCGGATGACCCCACTTCTCCCCAGCTTATCGAACACTTCGGAATGACGTTGTCGCGATTAGCTGCGACACTTGAGTACAACACGTATCCGGACCACGTTGAAAAGCGACTTGAACGATCCGTAATCGCAGATCGCGGGTTGACTCGCGAGCTTGTCCCGGCGTTTGAGGAGTACGTACGGGGGCGTGCCGCCGACTTCATACTCGATCTGGATAATTGGCTTGCCCCTTATGCTTCCGAGGAACCCGATGCAGAGGAGCGAGTCGACACCGGCGTTAACGTATTTCTATACGCCGAGCCGCCCGCTGGGGATGAATCCCTTTCCTCAGCTGACAGTGCGGAATCGCGTCCGACATAAAAAACTACTTCTAAGTCAATCAGTTAGGGCGTCTTTTAGCCTCGATTTTCCTTAAACTGTCTGTTTCTCCCTTCTCCGCCGAAGTCGCCGTAATTCGATTGGGGCCGCGCTGTGCCTGATGGTCGCTCTAGGCGAATTCCTTAAAAAATCTAATTAAATCAAGTGGTTACGTAGAATGTTGCCTCTCTGACGTTTGCCTCTGATGAGTAGCTCCCTAGCCTGTCGGACTAGCGCAATTCTTTGACCCACGTCACATTTTTCTGGTAGCTTATGTTACGTCAAATTCGAGACGGTACTGGGGCCGCGGAAGACGGCACTGCTTGACGGGGAGGTCCAAATGGCTCGATCCAGAAAATGCATTACGCACGGCGTTCTGCTCGCGGTAACTACCCTACTTTCGGGCACCGCTGCGTTTGCTGCCAACACCACTGGAGTTCCGCTGGCCGTTGGACCTGTCGAGCACGTCAATCTCAAA
>DATNEN010000227.1:0-13521 GCA_035552975.1 Steroidobacteraceae bacterium | reverse complement strand
AGAGCTTGACGGCGTGTTACCACATCAGGACACGGTCCGCCGGCGCGCGGTACATCTTATCGCCCGGCTTGACGTCGTACGCAGTGTAGAAAGCCGGTTGGTTCGTCAGCGGCAGAGAGCCACGCACGGACTCCGGAGCGTGCGGATTGGATTTCAGGAGAGCGATCTCTGCCGGCTCACGCTGCTTGCCTCGCCAGCTCTGCGAGTAGGCGAGGAAAAAGCGCTGATCGCCTGTCATGCCGTCGATAGTCGGCGGCTCGCGGCCCCCGAGTGACAGGTGATACGCCTTGTAGGCGATCGCGAGGCCGGAGTTGTCGGCGATGTTCTCACCGAGGGTGAGGTTGCCGTTGACGTGATAGCCGGGGATCGGCTCGACGGCGTCGTACTGCCCGACGAGCGCCTTGGTCTTCGCAGCGAAGCGCTCGTGATCCTCCTTCGTCCACCAGTCGCGCAGATTTCCGTCGGCGTCGAACTGGCTGCCTTGATCGTCAAAGGCGTGGCTGATCTCGTGGCCGATCACCGCGCCGATCGCACCGTAGTTGGCGGCATCGTCGGCCTTCGCATCGAAGTACGGCGGTTGCAGAATCGCCGCCGGGAATACGATCTCGTTCAGGCCGGGATCGTAGTAGGCGTTGACCGTGGGCGGGGTCATGAACCACTCGTCGCGGTCGATGGGGCCGCCGAGCTTCTTCACCTGGCGGTGATACTCGAACGAGCGCGCGCGCATCACGTTGCCCAGCAGATCGTCCTGTTTGATGGTCACGCTGCTGTAGTCCCGCCATTTGTTCGGATAGCCGATGTGCACGGCGAGCTTCGACAGCTTCTCCTGGGCCTGCTTCTTGGTCTGCGGTCCCATCCAGTCGAGCGACTCGATGTCGGTGCGGTAGGTCGCGATCAGGTTGTTCACCAGCGCGAGCGCGTGTGCCTTGGTCTCGGGCGGGAAATACTGCGCGACGTACACCTTGCCCAGGGCCTCGCCGATGGCGCCCTTGACGAGACTGACGCCCCTCTTCCAGCGAACCTCGTTGGTCGGAGTGCCGCGCACGACGGTGCCATAGAAGGCGAAGTCCTCATCGGCGAAGGGATGACTCAGGTAGCGTGAGAAAGTGCTGAGCAGGTGCCAGCGCGCGTAGCTCTTCCACACCGGGAGCGGCGTCTGCTGCAGGATCTTGCCCAGGGCATGCAGGTAGGTCGGCTGGCTGACGATGACATAGTTGAGCTTGCCCCGCAGGTCGTCGGCCGCCAGGAAGCCCTGCCAGTCGTATTGCGGGACGAGCGCGCGCAGGCGCGCCAGCGTGAGCTTGTTGTAGGTTTTGACCGGGTCGCGGTTCTCGACCTGGGTCCATTGCACGCGTGCCAGCTGCGTCTCCAGATCCAGGATCTGCTGCGCCTCCTGCGCGGCGGATGCATCGCCCAGCAGGCTGAGCATCTTCTGGATGTGCGCCTGGTATTTCTGCCGGATCTGCTTGAGCTTCG
Source organism: Steroidobacteraceae bacterium (assembly GCA_035552975.1). Lineage (GTDB taxonomy): Bacteria > Pseudomonadota > Gammaproteobacteria > Steroidobacterales > Steroidobacteraceae > 13-2-20CM-66-19. The sequence goes on along the minus strand of DATNEN010000227.1, from coordinate 12,045 downwards.
CATCGTCCTCCTTGAGGTAGTAGTCGCGGTCGGGCAGGCCCAGGCCGCCCTGGTCGACTTCCAACGCATACTTGGTGGAGTCGCGCGCATCCTGCGTCACGCCGATATCGAACGGCGTGGACACGTCGATCTGCTGGAAGTGAGCAAACAGGTGGGCGAGGCCCTCGAGGTCGTGTACACCCTGCACGGCGGCAAGCTCCGCATCCAGCGGATGCACGCCGAGCATCTCGATGTGCGACTCGTCCATGAAGCTGGCGTAGAGGTCGCCGATCTTCTGCGTCTCCGAGCCCGGCGGGCGCGGCGCAGCCGCCGCTTTGTCGAGGATGCCGTGGAGCTGATCGAGCGTGAGGTCGGTGAGCTCGTTGTCGAGGCCGTACGAGGACTTGTCCGGCGGGATCGGTGTGCTCTTCAGCCACGTCCCGTTGGCGTAGCCGTAGAAATCATCCTGTGGGCGCACGCTGCGATCCATCGCCGTGAAAATGAGACCTGTGCGGTCGGTCGGGCGGTCGACGCCGGCGGCGAACGGGGAGGCGGCGGGAACGAGCGTGAACGCAGCGCAGGCGAACAGCACTGCAAGCCGGGATTTCTGGCCGGTGCGATGACGCGGCCCGGTGACGATCGACATGGAGAATCCTCTACGCTGAGCGCGACGGCGCAGACCCAGACTGATTCCGTTCCGACCCTCGCGCGGGGATGGGGTTCCGATACTGTTGTGCAAATGGTAGCAAATGGCCGGCCGGTGCCACTGCTGCCCCCGCCCCTGTGGCCTGGCTCGGGGGCATGCGACAATGCGGCTCGCTGTGCCCATCCAGAAGGGGGACCCCTCGTGCGCATCGTCAGTCTGAGTCTCGGTCTCGTGCTGCTGTCTGCGTTTTCAGCTTACGCCCAGGCACCCGCTCCGGGCGCGGGCGCCGCCCCGCCCAGCAATGCGACCGCCATGGTCGTGAAGTTCAAAGTCAAGGAGGGCATGAACGAGGCCTTCGAGAAGGCTTTCCGGGACATGGAGAAGGGCGTCGCGAGCTCCGAGCCGGGCAACATCACCTACGATCTGTTCCATCTGGCCGGGGATCCGCAGACTTATGTGGTCTTCGAGCACTACCGGAACCCGGCGGCGGTCGCCGCGCACGGCAAGACCGAGCATGCACGGCAACTGATCGCCGCCCTGAACGGCCTGCTGGATGGCCGGCCGGATGCCATGCGGCTCGAGCTCGTGAGCTCGAAGCAGAAGCCCTAGCCGGCGCAATCACCTGGCGGACGGGCTGCACCGCGCCCCCCCTGGCAGGGGTGCCCGCTATGTCTCCCGGGACGAAGTGTCGCCAACTGAGAGGGAGTTCACTGCAATTCGGCCGCCGATTCCGCAGCGTAGCGGACGCACACTCATCAGGGACTCCCGGGAAGTGGAAGACCGCCAGAACGCGCGCCCTGCCGCAGCGAGCGCTGCGGGCAGAGCCGCAATCATCGCCACCGTGCTGGGCGCGGTGGCAGGCGCACATGCGCCCCTCGCTGCGGCGCAGACTCAGGATGCGGGGCCGACGCAGGTCGCAAGCTCCATCAACTCTCTGAAAGGGCTGAGCATCGAGGACCTCATGAAGACCGAGGTGACCTCGGTCTCCAAAGCGGAGGAGCCGCTGAGCGATGCGGCGGCGGCGATCTACGTCATCACGCGTGACGATATCCTGCGCTCGGGCGCGCAGAGCCTGCCGGACATGCTGCGCCTTGCGCCGAACCTGCAGGTAGCGCAGATCACCACCACCAGCTACGCGATCTCTGCACGCGGTTTCAACGGCTCGGCGTCTTCGAAACTGCTGGTTCTCATCGACGGTCGCAGCATCTATACCCCTTATCACTCGGGCGTGCCGTGGGACATCCAGGACGTGCTCCCGCAGAACATCGAGCGCATCGAGGTGATCAGCGGGCCTGGGGCAGCCCTGTGGGGCGCGAACGCAGTCAACGGCGTCATCAACATCGTGACGCGCCGGTCCTACGACACGCAGGGTCCCGCGGTGGACCTCGGCGGCGGCAATCTCGAGCAACGCGGCAACGCCCAGTACGGCGGGCAGGTCAACGACGCGCTCCACTACCGGGCCTACGTCGATTCACTGCATTACGACCAGGACCAGAGGCCGCTCGGCGGGGGCGCTCAGGATGCCCATCGCATGACTCAGGGGGGGTTCCGAACGGACTGGACACCGCTGGGGGATCTCGTGACGCTGCAGGGAGACTTCTACCAGGGCTCGGAGGACGGCTACGGGGTGCCCCGTGAGGATATCCTCGGCCAGAATGTGTTGGGTCGCTGGAATCATTCGTTCGCCGACGGGGCCGCGCTGCAGCTGCAGGCCTACTACGATCATCAGCTGCAGTCCGAGCCGGGAGTCGGCGAGGACGATCTGCATACCTACGACCTGTACCTGCAGCACAGTTTCTCGTGGGGCGCGCGCCAGAGCATCGTCTGGGGTGGCGAATACCGCATCCAGCATGACAATTTCCCAATCATCACGACTGCGACTCAACCGCTATATTTCCGGCCGCGCGACCGCAAGCTGACTCTCGGAAGCGTGTTCGCGCAGGACACCTTGGCGCTCACCGAGGCGCTGAAGCTCACTGTGGGAATGAAACTGGAGGACGAGCCCTACAGCGGCCTCGAGCCCCTGCCCAGCGGACGCCTCTCATGGAAACTGTCGCCCAACCACCTCCTCTGGGCGGCGATCTCCCGAGCCGTGCGCGCTCCCTCGCGCCTCGATCGCGATCTGTACGAAAACGTAGGCCCCATCACCGTCATCGCCGGCGGCAACTTCCAGCCGGAGGAATTGACGGCCTATGAGGTCGGCTATCGGACCCAGCCGACCTCGCGCAGCTCGGTGTCGATCTCGACGTTCTACAACGTGTACGACGATCTGCGCACGGCGGAGTTCGGCCCCGGCGGCCAGCTTCCCATCACCTTCGCCAACCGGATGGCCGGCGAGACCTACGGCGCGGAGATCTGGGGCAGCTATCAGCTGTTGACGTGGTGGCGCCTGGATGCCGGCGCCAACTGGCTGCGCAAGGAGCTGCACTTCGAGCCCGGCAGCTCGCAGCTCGGTGGGCTTGCACTCGCCGGCAACGACCCCAGTTACCAGCTGTCGCTGCGCTCATCGATGCTGTTCGCGAGCCAGGGAGTGTTCGACCTGTCCGTGCGCCAGATTGGCTCGCTGCCCGATCCGGCCTCGCCCGCCTACACGGAGGTGGACGCACGGGTGGCGTGGCGGCTGGTGCCCTCCCTGGAGCTGTCGCTGAAAGGATCGAATCTGATCCATCCGCAGCATCTGGAGTTCGGCACGACCGTGGCGCCGCTGCAACTGGGATCCACAGGGGTGGAAACCGGTCGCGCGTGGTATGTCGAGGTCCGCTGGCGACCGTCGACCTAGCCAAGCCCCTCGCCCACGCCGGGCGCGGGTCGCTCCCCTCGTACGCGCCACCAGGGCTCGTACGCGCCGCCAGGGTGAATCTGGTGGATTTTGCCGCATATACAGTAGCCAGGCGCTGACACACCTGTATGCGTCCCCGCGCCCGGCTGGGCGGATGGGCGCGAGCCTTTTTGGTTTACAATGATCGAATTTCTTTGAGCGACTGCGCCTCGCTACTCATCCTGAGTCTGACGGTGACGGAATGACCGACGCTTCCGGCGACGCGATCCTTGTGCGGGGGGCGCGCCAGAACAATCTGAAGAACCTGAGCCTCGACATTCCTTTGAACGAGCTCGTGGTGGTGACCGGCGTCTCGGGGTCCGGCAAGTCCTCGCTCGTCTTCGACACGCTCTATGCGGAAGGACAGCGCCGCTACGTCGAGACGTTCTCGCCGTACGCGCGGCAGTTTCTCGATCGCATGGACAAGCCCCAGGTCGATGCGATCGCGGGCATCCCTCCGGCCATCGCCATCGATCAGACCAATCCGGTGCGGACCTCGCGCTCCACCGTGGGCACGATGACGGAGCTGAACGATCACTTGAAGCTGCTGTTCGCGCGGGCCGCGGCGCTGTTCTGCCGATGCTGCGGCAAGCCCGTACGCAGAGACACTGCCGAGAGCATCTACGAGGATCTGCTGCACAGGGCAAAGAGTGCCGGCGATCCGCGCCTGCTGTTGTGTTTCCCGGTCCCCGTGCCCTTGAGCTTCAAGGAGGCGGAGGTTCGTGAGCTGCTGGAGAAGCAGGGTTACACGCGTTTCCTGGAAAACCCCGCGGATGTGAAGGCGCGTGCCGTGGCAGCCGAGCCACCCCCGACGCCGCAGCGTGGCCGCAAGAAAGACAAGCGGGCGGCGGCACAGACACTGGTGGTGCTGGAAGTCGTGCAGGATCGGTTGCGCGCGGGCGGTGCGGAGCGTGGCCGCGTGCTCGAATCTCTCGAGGCAGCCCTGCGTGTGGGCCAAGGGCGCGTGAACATTCACATCGTCGATGACAGCGATCCCCCACGAAGCGTGGAGTGCTGGAAATATTCCGGCGGATTGCATTGTGCGGAATGCGATCTGACGTACCGCGAGCCGAACCCGAGCCTGTTCTCGTTCAACTCGCCGGTCGGCGCGTGCGAGACCTGCCGCGGCTTCGGCCGCACCATCGGCATCGACTACGGCCTCGTCATTCCGGATGAGAGCAAGTCGTTGCGGGGCGGCGCGGTCAAGACGTGGCAGACCAAGTCGTACGCGGAGTGTCAGGACGATCTCGTCAAGTTCGCCAAGAAGCGCGGCATTCCGCTGGATATCCCGTGGCGCGAGCTGAGCGCCGATCAGCGCAAGTGGGTGATCGAGGGCGAGGGTCCCTGGAGCAAGGGAGTGTGGTACGGCGCCAAGCGGTTCTTCGAGTGGCTCGAGACGCGCTCATACAAGATGCACGTCCGTGTCCTGCTGTCACGCTATCGCGCCTATACGCCGTGTGACGCCTGCAATGGGGCTCGCCTGAAGACGGACGCTCTGCTGTGGCGCGTGGGCACGCGAGAGCTCGCCGATTCGGTGTTGCCTCCGGAGCAGCGGTTTCGGGCTCACGGAGTGCAGTGGAGCGATGCAGCGCTGCACCAGCTTCCCGGGTTGGCGATCCACGACCTGATGTTGCTGCCGATCGAGCGAGCCTGCGAGTTCTTCCGCAAGCTCGAGCTCCCCAAGCCTTTCGACGAGGCCACCGACCTGCTGCTGACGGAGATCCGGGGCCGCTGCGGCTATCTCGCCGACGTCGGGCTCGGGTATCTCACACTCGATCGCCAGTCGCGCACGCTCTCCGGGGGCGAAGTCCAGCGCATCAACCTGACGACGGCGCTGGGAACCTCGCTCGTCAACACGCTGTTCGTGCTGGACGAGCCCTCCATCGGCTTGCATCCGCGGGACATGCAGCGCGTCATCGGCGTGATGAAACGACTGCGCGACGCCGGCAACTCGCTGGTTGTCGTCGAGCACGATCCGCAGATCATGCTGGAGGCGGATCGGATCCTGGACATGGGACCGGGAGCGGGCGAGCGCGGCGGTGAGATCGTATTCTTCGGCAGCCCGAAGGAGATCCGCAAGCATGCCCGGTCGCTGACCGGGGAGTATCTCAGCGGGCGCAAGACGGTGGTTGCAGCGCCCCGCAAGCCGGCTGTCGCGCCCGATGAGCGCGTGAATGCCCAGGCGGTCGCGAGAGTCGAGGTCGTGGCCGAGGCCGTCTCCAACAGATGGCTGGAGCTGCGCGGCGCGCGCCAACACAACTTGAAGGGCATCGACGTGCGCCTTCCCCTGAAGCGCCTCGTGTGCGTCACCGGAGTCTCCGGATCCGGCAAGTCCACCCTCATCGAGGATGTTCTCTACCCTGCGCTCCTGAAGTATCGCGGCAGGCCGACCGAGGCGCCGGGCGAGTTTGCCGGGTTGAGCGGCGCCGAATTGATCGACGATGTCGTCATGGTCGACCAGACTCCCGTGGGCCGCACGACGCGCTCGAATCCGGCCAGTTATGTCGGCGCATTCGATGTCATTCGCGCGCTGTTCGCCGCCGAGCCGGCGGCGCAGGAGCGCAAGTACACCGCCGGCACGTTCAGCTTCAACTCCGGCAACGGGCGCTGCCCCACCTGCAGCGGCAACGGCTTCGAGCACGTCGAGATGCAGTTCCTGTCGGACGTGTATCTGCGCTGCCCCGACTGCAACGGCCGCCGCTACCGCGACGAAGTGCTGGACATCAAGCGCGAGGGCGCGGACGGCCGGCGCTGCAGCATCTCCGACGTCCTGGACATGACGGTGACCGAGGCCCTCGCCTTCTTCGCCGATTCCAAGGAGCTCGCCGCGCGCCTGGCGCCGCTCGCCGACGTGGGACTGGAGTACGTCAAGCTCGGCCAACCCGTGCCGACACTCTCCGGCGGAGAAGCCCAACGGTTGAAGCTGGCGGGCCATCTGGCGGAAGCCGGCTCCGTCATCTCCAGCACGACGCATCACGGCAAGCTGTTTCTGTTCGATGAGCCCACCACCGGGCTGCACTTCGACGATGTCGCCAAGCTGCTGAAGGCGTTTCGCAAGCTGCTCGCCGCCGGGCATTCGCTGCTGGTCATCGAGCACAACCTCGATGTGATCCGCGCGAGCGACTGGATCGTGGACCTGGGCCCGGACGGTGGCGACCGCGGTGGCGAGATCGTGTGCACCGGCACTCCGGCGCAGGTGCGCGCCCATCCGCGCTCCTACACAGGCCAGGCGCTGGCCGAATACGAGAAGGCGCTTTCCGGCGACAAGCCCGTGGGCGAGGCCCTCAACAAAGCCGCCGCCGAGCCCGTCTTTGCAAGCGATGCCGTCCGGGAGCCGAGTGCCGTCTACGGCCGCGGCATGGCGCGCGCGAACAATGCCGTGGTGATTCACAACGCACGCGAGCACAACCTCAAGAGCATCGACGTCCAGATCCCGCGCGACAAATTCACGGTCGTCACCGGGGTATCGGGGTCTGGCAAGTCGACGCTCGCGTTCGACATCCTCTTCAATGAGGGTCAGCGCCGTTACCTCGAGTCTCTGAATGCGTATGCCCGGCAGTTCGTTCAGCCCGCGGCGCGTCCCGATGTCGATGCGATATTCGGTATTCCGCCGACGGTCGCCATCGAGCAGCGCACCAGTCGTGGCGGGCGCAAGAGCACGGTGGCCACGCTTACTGAGATCTATCACTTTCTGCGGCTCTTGTACGTGAAGCTCGGCACCCAGCATTGCCCCGACTGCGAAGTGCCCATCGAGCCGCAGAGCGCCGCTTCGATCGCAGCGCGGCTGCTGCGGGACTACAAGGGCAGACGCATCGCGCTGCTGGCGCCACTCGTGGTGGCGCGCAAGGGCTACTACACCGACCTTGCGAAATGGGCCGCCAAGAAGGGCTTCAAGACCTTGCGCGTGGATGGCGCCAGTCTCTCCACATCGCAGTGGCCGCGACTGTCGCGCTTCAAGGAGCACACGATCGAGCTGCCGGTGGCGGAGATCGACGTGGCCTCGAAGTCCGACACCGCGCTGCACCAGGCATTGGCTCGCGCCCTCGACTTCGGCAAGGGCATCGTGCATGTGCTGGGCCCGAAGTCGGACCGCGTCACCGTGTTCTCCACCAAGCGTGCCTGCCCCTCCTGCGGGCGCAGCTTCGCCGAGCTGGACCCGCGCTTGTTCTCGTTCAACTCCAAGCACGGCTGGTGCGGGAGCTGCTTCGGCACCGGCGTCGAGATGACGGGCTTCGACGAGGAGCAGAGCGGCGAGGAAGTCTGGTGGAACGATTGGTACGAGCATGAGCCCGTGGCCTGCAGCGCCTGCGCCGGTCAGCGGCTGAGCCCGATCGCGCTGCACGTGCGCTTCCGTAATCGCTCCATCGCCGATCTCACTCGGGAGTCTGTCGCGCAATCGCGGGACTTTTTCGCGCAGCTGCAGCTGAATGCGCGCGAGACGGAGATTGCCCGCGACCTGCTCGCGGAGTTGCGCTCCCGGCTCGGATTTCTGGATCGGGTGGGGCTCGGGTACATGCAGCTCGACCGCTCGGCACCGACGCTCTCGGGAGGGGAAGCGCAACGCATCCGGCTCGCGGCGCAGCTCGGCTCCAACCTGCAGGGTGTCTGCTACGTGCTCGATGAGCCCACGATCGGCCTGCATCCGCGCGACAACGAGATCCTGCTCGACTCGCTCACCGAGCTGGCCAGTCACCGCAACACCCTGGTGGTGGTGGAGCACGACGAGGACACGATCCGTCGCGCCGACTACGTGCTGGATCTGGGCCCGGCGGCGGGGGTGCGCGGCGGCGAGGTCGTCGGGTCGGGCACTGTGAAGGATCTCATGCGTAACCCGCGCTCGACCACGGGCCGCTTCCTGGCCGAGCCGCTGCTGCACCCTGCGCAACCCCTTCGCGCCGTGGACACCCGCACTGATCTGCTGAAGCTGGATCGGGTGACGCTCCACAACGTCAAGGGGACGGATGTCGAGATCCCGCTGGGCCGGCTCGTCGTCATCACGGGTGTGTCGGGATCCGGCAAGTCGACTCTCGCCAGAGACGTGCTGTACGCGAATCTGCGGCGGATTCTGGGTGAGACGAACGGCAATGGCCGCGGCAGGGGCGGCAACGGTGCTGCGCGCAAACAAGCCAAGCGCATTGCAAAACAGGACCTCGTCGGCTGTTCCGGTTTGCGCGGGGTGGAGAAGGTCGATCGGGTGCTGGAAGTCGACCAGACGCCCATCGGCAAGACGCCGCGATCCTGTCCGGCGACGTACGTCGGGTTCTGGGACGACATCCGGACGATCTACGCGGGGACTACCGAAGCGCGCATCCGCGGCTACACCTCGAGCCGTTTCTCATTCAACACGGCCGGTGGGCGCTGCGAAGCCTGCGAGGGCCAGGGCGTCAAGACCATCGAGATGAGCTTTCTCCCCGACGTCAAGGTCGCCTGCGATGTCTGTGGCGGTCGCCGCTTCAACTCCGAGACGCTCGCGGTCTTGTGGCGAGAGAAGAGTATCGGCGACATTCTCGCCATGAGTGTCGATGCCGCCGTCGAGTTCTTCCAGGCGCATCCGCGTGTGCATCACGCGCTCAAGCTGCTGCAGGACGTGGGTCTCGGCTATCTGACGCTCGGCCAACAGAGTCCGACGCTCTCAGGCGGCGAGGCACAACGCATCAAGCTGGTCACGGAGCTCTCCAAGGTGCGGGGCGACCTCCGCGCCGGTCCGCGGTTCAAGCCAAAGCACACCCTGTACGTGCTTGATGAGCCCACGGTGGGCCTGCACATGGCGGACGTCGAGAAGCTGATCCACGTGCTGCATCGACTGGTCGAGGCGGGCAATACGGCCGTGGTCGTCGAGCACAACCTCGATGTCATGGCCGAAGCGGATTGGATCCTGGATATGGGACCGGAGGCCGGCGAGGGTGGCGGAAGAATCGTCGCTGAAGGCACGCCGGCGGAGATCGCCCGGCGGAAGAAGCAATCGCACACTGGACGCGTGCTGAGCGAGTTCCTCAAGGACCGGACGGCCTCCTGAGGGGCGCGGCCACCCGCGCTCGCGCGGCATTGCGCCGGCGGACTCCCGCATTACCTCAGGATCATGTTGCGCGCAACGCAACCGTCACGGGCACGCTCGCAGCTCTCACGGCCGGCATGAGCCCGCTGATGAGACCTATCCCCAGCGCCCAACCCAGCCCCAACAGAGCGAGGCCGGGCGTCACCGCCATGTGGAAGCTCGTGCCGAGGGGGCTCGTGAGCAACCCATTGAACAGCACCCATGCGACCGCCGCGCCGATCAGGGCGCCGGGCACCGCCAGCAGGATGGATTCCGATACGATGGAGGCGACGATCGGCATGCTGTTGAATCCGACGGCCCGCAGGGTGGCCAGCTCACGCCGGCGGCTCTCGACGATCGCATACAATGAGTTGGCGGCGCCGATGGTCGCGGCGAGCGCCATGATCGCGCCCAGGAAATAGCTGACGAAGCTCAGGATGCCGTTCAACTGCTGGGTGTTCTGCGCCAGCACATCGGCCTGCAGCTGGGCTTTCAGGTGCAGCGCCGGGTTTGCCTCGAGCGCTCGGGTCACCTCCGCAAAGGCGGCCGGCGACTGCAGCAGCAGGTTCGCCTGGTTGTAGGTCCGACGACCGAAGGCCGACAGGATCGTGGCCCCATCCCCGTAGACCGTGCAGACCGGGCTCGCCAGATTGAAATTCCCGACGACCACCCAGTCGCTCCCGTGCAGGTGCCGCTTCGCGCCGACGTCGAAATCCTCGTACTGTCGGACGCAGTTCTCGTTGGCGATCAGCTCATGCAGTCCGGGGTTGAACATGCGCCCCGCGGTGATGCGCAGCTCCGACTGGTAATCGGAGAGCCCCGGCGTCCATCCGAACAAGGGGAAGCCGGTCCGCGTGCCGTCGATCCGGCTGCGGGCCCGGATGAACACCGCGACCTGGAGCACGACGACCGGCTTGCCCGCGGCGTTGCGCCGAATGCCGGGCAGTTGCTCGATCAGAGGCAGATCATCCGGTGAGATGCTGCTCTGGCTGGGTGAGGGAGCGTCGATGCTCGTCAGCACGATGCGGTTGGGGCTCGCAATTCCCAGCGTCTCCTGTCGCGCCCCCACGACCATGGCCAGCATGGACACCAGCACCCCGACCGCGCACGCGACGCCGATGATGATGGTGCAGACCAGCCCGAGGCGCGCGGGAATGCCTGCAAGGTTCATCTGCAGCAGCGTCCAGAACTGTCTTGCGAGGTTCATGTCAGCTCTTCAGCGAAACGCAGCGGCGACCGGAAGGCGTGCAGCTCGCATGGCCGGCACCGCAGCGCTGATGAGCGCCACGAGCACCGCGCCGATCAGGCCGAATCCGACGACGATCAGCGGCATGGAGAGTCCCGGGACCATCTTCCCGGCATAGGGGAATACGCCCGTCGCCGCGGCCAGCCCGATGAGCGCCGCGACTATGCAGATCACCAGGCTTTCGGCGACCACCATCCAGAAGATCGCGCGGTCGCCGAATCCCACTGTCTTCAACACCGCAAGCTCGGGAGTCCGCTCGCGAATGGTCTGCATCATCATGGTCGTGATGGAGAACAGCAGCGCCACCAGCACCGTGCCGACGACGGCGCGGATGAGGAAGCTCAGATTGCCGATGGAGCGCAGCTGCTGTTGTGAGTTCTCCCGGAACGAGGAGGTCTGGGTCTCGTTGGAGGAGTTGGCGAACACCCGATCGATGGTGTCGGACATGGCCGCGGCACGCCGCGGGTCCGAGATGACGGCGTAGAGATTGCGTACCGTGCTCTTGTTGAGCGTTCGCCCTTCATCCAGGTACGCGTAGTTGATGACGATGAGACCGGATTCGCCGGTTTCATGGTCCGAAACCGTTCCCACGATCCGGAAGGTCCAGGTTCCCGACCCATCCGCCTTCAGGGTGTTGGTGGTGAGGGGGATGCGATCCCCGACGTGCCAGCCATATTTCCGGCCGATGTCCGCGGTGATCAGCGCACCGTCGCGCGTCCTGCGCAGCGCCTCCAGGTCCTTCGGCAGGACGGTGAACAGATCCGAGTTGAGCTGCAGCATCGCCTCGTTCGGCTCGATCGCCAACGCGTAGACCGTCTGGGTCGGCTTCTGGTAGGTCCCGAGCAGTCCGTCGGCGAGCGACACGGCCTTCACCCCTGGGATCGTCCGCAGGCGCTCGAGGTAGGACAGCGGCAGAGGCGCTCCGCCGAAGTCAGAAGGGCCCACGAACAGGATGTCCGCCCGGGTATCGGCAATGGAGCGCTCGACACCGGTCTTCAGGCCCTGCAGGACGCCGAACAAGGCAAAGGCTACAGCGACCTGCAGGAGGATGAGAGCCGTGCGGCCGGGTTTGCGCCAGATACCGGCCCAGACGAGGGGAAGGTACTTCAAGCGGTGCTCTCGATGACTGTCCCGCTCAGTCTACTGGGATGCGCGCGGGAGGTAACAGTTCGCGCGACAGACCGCCGGTTGTGTCGGATCAACCGTGCGCCGTGCCGCCACCTGGCGGTCCACGGCAATGCCAAGTGGTCCGGCCGGTGCGCACGAAAATGGTCCTTGTCCCTGGCCCGGCGCCGGTCGAGCATGCGCCTGCGTGGCAGGGG
>DATNEN010000226.1:0-5873 GCA_035552975.1 Steroidobacteraceae bacterium | reverse complement strand
CTGCCGGCGATGATGGGCTATCTGCTGGTGGGCCTGGCGCTGGGGCCGCATGCGCTGGGCGTCGTATCGGACTCCGACACCACGCGCCTGCTGGCCGAGCTGGGCGTCGTGTTTCTGCTGTTCACCCTGGGGCTGGAGTTCTCGCTGCCGCGCATGATCGCCATGCGTGCCGAAGTGCTCGGCCTGGGTGCGGCGCAGGTGGGCGGCACGACCGTGGTGTTCGCGCTGATCGCGCGACTCTTCGGCTTGGAGTGGTTTCCGGCGATCGTCGTCGGTGGAGCCCTGTCCATGAGCTCGACCACGATCATCCTGCACCAGCTCACCGAGCGTGCGGAGCTGAATCGGACGCACGGGCGGCTCGCATTCAGCATGCTGCTGTTCCAGGACCTGGCCTTCGTCCCCTTTCTGGCGCTCGCCTCGGCCCTGGCAGCGGGCGACCATCACTTCAGCTTCAGAGAGATGGCCGTCGCAGTGATCGGCGGCGTGCTCGCCGTGGTCGTCGTGTTGGCTGCGGGACGCTGGCTGTTGCGGCCGCTCTTCCATGAGATCGCGCACAGCCGCCTGCGCGAGCTGTTCACGCTCACCGTACTGCTGGTGGTGCTGGGCTCGGGTTGGGTATCGCGTTTCGCGGGACTGTCGCTCGCTCTCGGGGCGTTCCTGTCGGGCATGATGCTCGCGGAGACCGAGTACCGGCACCAGATCGAAGCGGTCATCCGCCCGTTCCGCGACATCCTGCTCGGCATTTTCTTCATCTCCGTAGGCATGCTGCTCGATGTGCGCCTGCTGGTGGCGCACGTCGGGCTCGTCTCGGCGCTGCTGCTCGGGGTCGTGCTGATCAAGATGGCGGTCGCCGCGCTGGTGACGCGGCCGTTCACCAACTCACGCTTCAAGGCGCTGCGCACCGGCATCGTCATCTCGATCGGCGGGGAATTCGGTGTGGCGTTGTGCACGATAGGGCTGCAGGCCGGACTGATTCCGCAGGGGCCCGGGCAGCCGTTGCTGGTGGCGGTCGGGTTGTCGATGCTGCTCAGCCCGGCGATCCTCAACAACAACAAACGGGTGGCCCGCTGGCTACTGCACGAAAGCGGCCCCCCGGATACAGCGAGCCAGCGGGAGGATGCCGCGACCCGGGAGATCGCCGCTCGCGAGCACGTGGTCCTGTGTGGCTTCGGGCGTGTGGGACAGAATGTGGCGCGCGTGCTGGAGTCGCAGGGGTTCGAGTACATCGCACTGGATCTGGATCCCGCTCGGATACGGGCCGCGCGCCAGGCTGGGGATCCGGTACTGTTCGGGGATTCCTCCGACGAAGAGATGCTCGCGACTGCCGGGCTGGCCAACGCCAGCGCGGTGGTCATCAGCTTCTCCGATCCGTCGACCTCCGTGACCATTCTGCGCAGCATCCGCCGCCTGCGGCCCGCGGTTCCGGTTCTGGTGCGAACCCAGGATGACGCGCGCATCAAGGAGCTGCAGGAGGCAGGCGCCACCGACGTCGTACCCGAGACGTTCGAAGCGAGCCTGATGTTGGTTTCTCACGTGTTGATGCTCCTGCATGTGCCCGTGACGCGGGTGGTGCGCACCCTGGGCGACATTCGCAATAACCGGTATGCGGTGCTCAGAAACATCGTGCGCCGCGGCGACGCCCGTCCGCTCGATGAGACCCATGAGTATCGCGAGGAGCTGAAGTCGATCGTGATTCCCCCGGGGGCCTGGTCCGTCGGCAGGACCCTGGGCGATGTCCGCAGCCGGGGCGTGCATGTCGCCTTCACCGGCATCCGCCGGCAGGGGATCCTTGGGCGCGAGCCATCCGGGGAGACCGTGCTGCGCGATGGGGATATCGTGGTCATCTACGGCCAGCCGGAGGAGCTGGAGCGCGCCGAGGCCGTGCTGCTCGCCGGATGAGCGGGATCGGCCACGGATCGTTATAATTGCGCGCTTCGTGAGCCGCAGCGACATACATTTCCCGCCGAAACACGAGGCACTGCGCGATGACGTGCACGCCCTGGGCGCCGTGGTCGGCGAGGTTCTCCGGGAGCAGGGCGGTGAAGCGCTGTTCGAGATGGTCGAGCAGGACCGCGTCGCGGCCATCAGCCGGCGGGACAGCGATGCGCATGCCGCGGCCGAGCTGGCGGCACGCTTTCGCGGCCGGCCTCCGGCGATCGCGCGGGATCTCGTACGCGCCTTCTCAACCTGGTTCCAGGCCGTCAATCTGGCCGAGAAGGTGCATCGCATCCGGCGCCGAAGGCAGTATTTCCTGAGCGATGCCCAGCGGCCGCAGCCGGGCGGCGTCGAGGACGCGCTGGCGACCCTCAAGGCGCGCGGTCTGGGACTGCAGGAAGTGCTCAAGCTCCTTGCGAGCGTGCGTATGGAGCCGGTGTTTGCCGCGCACTCCAGCGAGTCGACCCGGCGCACGTTGTTGCGTAAGCAGCAGCGTATTGCCCAACATCTGCTGGACAGGCTCGATCCCACGCTGACTCCGCAGGACGTCCGCAACATCTGGAGCAGCATTCGTGTCGAGATCACCGCGGGCTGGCAGACGGAGGAGCATCCGCGCGAGCGGCTCACGGTCGGCGACGAGCGCGAGCAGATCCTGTTCTATCTCACCGAGGTGCTGTATCGCGTAGTGCCAGCGTTCTATGAGGAGATCACGCAGGCGCTGGCGAAGCTGTACGCCGTGTCCGCCGAGGCGATCCAGTTGCCGACGATGCTGCACTTCGGCTCGTGGGTGGGCGGGGACATGGACGGCAACCCGGACGTGCACGCCAAATCCATTCGCGAGGCACTGGCGCGGCATCAACAGGTCATCGTCAACAGGTACTTCTCCGAATGCCAGCTCCTGGCGCAGCGCCTGTCGCAGAGCGCCAGCAGGGTCAGTATCTCGGCGGCGCTCGCGAAGCGCATCGAGGAGTACATGACGTTGCTGCCGGGTGCGCGTTCGATCACTCCGGCGCGCCACGACCGGATGCCCTACCGCGTGTTCCTGGCGCAGATCGGCGAGCGGCTGCGGCACACCTATGACAGCCGCCCGAATGGCTACGAGAGCGCACGGCAGTTGCGCGCCGATATCGAGCTCATCGCGGCCAGCCTCCAGGCCAACAAGGGTGCCAACGCCGGCTTGTTCCACGTGCAGCGGCTGCTGCGCCGCATCGACACGTTCGGCTTTCACCTCGCGGCTCTGGATGTCCGGCAGCATGCGAGCGTGCTGCATCGGGTGCTCGCCCTGGGTCTCGACGATCCGCAGTGGCCGCAGCGTTCCGGGGTCGAGCGTCGCAGGATTCTCGCGGCGGCGCTCGAGCGGGACGCCGGAACGCGCACCGACCTCGATGCCCTGGGCAAGCGCACCCTGGCCGTCTTCGATGCCATGGTCCAGGGACGCCATCGCTACGGCCCCGATGCGATCGGGTTCTTCATCGTCAGCGGAGCCAGCTCCGCCGCCGACGTGCTGGCCGCTTTGCTGCTGGCGCGATGGGCAGAGGCCTATGACAAGCGAACCGGGGAGGTCGCTCTGGACATCGCTCCGCAGTTCGAGTCCCTCGAGGCGCTCGAGCGCTGCGGCGAGACGATGCGCGAGCTGATGGCCGATCCGCTGTATCGCAGACACCTCGAGGCGCACGGCCGGCGCCAGTGCGTGCTCATCGGATATTCCGACAGCAACAAGGAGGGTGGGGCCTGCGCCTCGCGCTTCGCCATCTATCAGGCGCAGCGACAGCTCGCGCAGGTTCTGGCGGCCGCCGGCGAGCGACACGTTGTGTTCCATGCGCGCGGCAGTAGCCTCGCACGCGGCGGCGGTCGAATCGACGCCCTCGTCAGAGCGGCCCCGGCGGGGGCGGTGAACGGCGTGCTGCGGCTGCGAGAGCAGGGCGAGACCATCAAGCAAGGCTACGGTCTGCGTCCCATCGCGATGCGCACTCTGGAGCGGGCCTTCAATGCGCTCACGCTCACCACCTCCGCTGCACAGCTCGGCATGCTGCCCCCCGACTCGCCTGCGCACGTCGCCTGCGCTGCGACCATCGCGGACGCGAGCGTCGAGGCCTATCGCCTCCTGGTGTACGGAGAGCGCGATTTCGCCGAGTACTTCCGCAGCGTCACGCCGATCGACGTCATCGAGCGCATGCAGATCGGGTCGCGATCCGTGCAGCGTGCGGAGATCGAAGGCATCAAGGGCCTGTTGCCGGTGCCCTGGGTGTTCGCCTGGACGCAGACTCGCCACATGCTCCCCGGCTGGTATGGCGCCGGCGCCGGATTGCGCGCGGCGTTGGAGATGCACGGGCTGCAGGCGATCCGGGACGCCTATGCGAACTGGTTCTTCCTGCGCAACCTGCTCGACGATGTCGAGACGATGTTGGCGCGGACCGACCTGGACATCGCCCAGGCCTACAATATCCTCGTTCCTGAAAGCGCGCGCCGCTTCTTCACTGCGATCCGTGTGGAGTACGAGGTGGCCTGCGAGCACGTGCTCGCCGTGAAGAACAGCCAGCGCCTGCTGGATAGCGAGCCGACGCTGCAGCGCTCGATCCAGCTGCGCAATCCCTATGTGGATCCGATGAACCTGATGCAGGTGGACCTGCTGCGGCGCTGGCGCGAGAGTGACCGTGAGGATCGCGATCTGTTCCAGGCGCTGCTCGCGAGCATCGGTGGCATCGCGCAGGGCCTGCAGAGTACCGGCTGACAGGAGCGGCGGCATGAGCGATGAGGTGACGATCCGTCCGGCGCTGGAGCACGAAACGCCGCTGATACTGCAGTTCGTGCGCGAGCTGGCTCAGTACGAGCGCCTCGAAGAGCAGATGGCGGCCGAGGAGGCGCAAATGCGCGCCGCGTTGTTTGGTCCGCGGCCCTACGCCGAGGTCGTGTTCGCGTGCTGGGAGGCGGAGCCGGTCGGCTTCGCCTTGTTCTTCCACAACTTCTCCACTTTCCTGGGGCGTCCCGGAATCTACCTGGAGGACCTGTTCGTCCGACCGGCCTTTCGGGGGCGGGGGCTGGGGCGGCGCCTGCTCGCCTGGCTGGCGAAGCTGGCGGTCGAGCGGGGTTGCGGCCGCCTGGAATGGGCGGTGCTCGACTGGAACGCGCCCGCCGTCGGCTTCTATCGCAGTCTGGGCGCGGTCGCGATGGATGAGTGGACGGTGTTCCGCCTGACCGGACCCGCTCTGGAGGCGCTCGCCGGTCGTCCCGGCTGAGCGCCTCGTTCGGTTTCAGGGCTCAGGCGATCATCGCCGGGGCATGCGAGCTCAGCCGTGAGCCGCGCGACCGGCGGTGTACGGGGCTGACGCTCTCTACTTCATCATCCGGCACCGGCAGAGGCTGACGGCCTTCCAGGATCTGCAGCAGTGTCTCGCGTGCGCGTGCCACGCGGCTCTTGATCGTTCCTACCGCGCAGCCGCAGATCGCCGCCGCTTCCTCGTACGAGAAGCCGCTGGCGCTCACCAGAATCAACGCGGTCCGTTGGCCGGGTGAGAGCGAGGAGAGCGCGCGGTTGAGGTCGCGCAACTCCAGCTTGCCATCGTGGTCCGGCGGCACGCTCGGCTCCGGGAGCAGCGAGGTGTCGATGCCATGGGCCTCGAACTTGCGCCGTCGCAGCTGCGAGTAGTGCTCGTTACGGACGATGGTGAAGAGCCAGGCCTTGAGATTGGTCCCGGGCTTGAAGCGCTCGATGTTGTCGAAGGCGCGCATCAGCGCTTCCTGCACGAGGTCATCGGCTCGCACGCCGTCTCGTGTGAGTGAGCGCGCGAAGGTATGAAGCTGGGGCACGAGGGCACCATGTCATCAGTCACCATTTGCTCCCCTCTGGGTGGAGTCATTGAAAGTTCCTTTCCTCGGGTGCAAAGGTAAGCGCTGCGGCGCTCGCGCAAAGTCGGTGTCCACGGCGGATGCGGGTGGAC